>CAYGAW010000024.1:0-43761 GCA_964347945.1 uncultured Anaerolineales bacterium | reverse complement strand
CCCTACGCCATCGGCGCCAAGCTGGCGCGGCCAGAGCAAATGGTCTACGCCATCTGCGGCGACGGTGCCTTCACCATGAATGTCCAAGAGTTGGAGACCGCCGCGAGGCTGAAGCTGCCCCTGGTGATCGTCATCGCCAACGACCGCCAGTGGGGCATGATCAAGGGCGTGCAGATGGACGCCTATGACTCTCGCTACATCGGTGTGGACTTCGAGGATGTGCGATACGACCTGGCCGCGCAGGCTTTCGGCTGCCATGGGGAGAGGGTGGAGGATCCCGAGGAGATCACGCCGGCGCTGGAGAGGGCTGTGGCTTCCGGCAAGCCAGCGGTCCTGGACGTGCTGATAGACCAGTGGGCCAATCTGACCCCGCCCGACCTGGCCAATCTGGACGCTGTGTGGATGGAGGGCTGTGAGTTGCCATGGTGACCTGGGCAATCCTAGGTCTGAATGCCGACAGTCACGCTTCGCTCGAGGTCTTGAATCGTATAGGAGGGGAATCATGAAACTCGCGTCGCTGGAATATCTGGAGGAAGCCAAGAAGAGGTCCAACAGCGATCCCGAATACCTCGAATTGGCCAAAGGCGACACCGAATCGTACACGCTGGTGCTGGGAGAGGAGCCCGACAAGGGCGTCGGTGAGCAAGTCGTCGTCGGTTTCGACATGGTGGACGGGGAGATGAACGAAGTGTGGCTGGGCGAGCGTCCGACCGACTTCACCATCACCGGTCCTTACGGCGTGTGGGTGGATGTCCTGCGCGGCAAGATGGGTCCCAACAAAGCCATCGCCATGCGCAAGCTGAAGACGCAGGGGCCCTTTTTGCAGCTGCTGCAGAGATCCGACCGCATCATCCGCTGGGTCAAGGTTCTGCGCACTATCCCCACTGAATTCGAGGGGGACTATGCGGAGCACAATCTGCCCGGCGAGTGAGCTCCATCACCTTTCATCAACCTCTGTTCACCCTCAGCTGCGCTTGCCCCATCGACGAGCGTATCGAAGGGCGCGGTTCATCAAATGGTGGTGAGTGGGGCTCCGCCGCTAGTGTAGAGCATCCTGAGCGACGTCCTGAGTGCATCGAATGAAAGCGCGCAGCGTGTATCGAGGGATGCAGTGCGGTCCGAGCGAGACCCTTGCCCTTTGCCCATTGTGATCTGCCGAAACGGCGGGGCGTGATCCGCCGTTGATGTTGGCACCCCTTTCTACTCCATCGGGTCCTTGTTTCCCATCCATTGACACTTCGACCCACAGTTCGTATACTACTGAGCTGCCATTTCGATATCATCTCGAGTCTGTTTGGATCAGATCGGACAATGGGAGGCAGTTTATGAAGTACAGGGACGCCTTCAAAGAGTCCCTGGAGAGCCCGGATACGTTCTGGGGACGGGCCGCCGAGAAGATTACCTGGTACAAGAAGTGGGATCAGGTGCTGGACGTCTCGAACATGCCCTTCGCGCGCTGGTTCGTGGGAGGTGAACTCAACACCTGCTACAATGCCCTGGACCGGCACGTCGAGGCTGGGCGGGGTGATCAGCCCGCCCTCATCTACGACAGCCCTGTTACCGATACCATTCGCAGCTACACCTACTCCGAATTGACACGCCGGGTGTCCAGGGTAGCTGGCTTTCTCAAGGATCTCGGCGTTGGCAAGGGGGATCGCGTCGTCATCTACATGCCCATGATTCCCGAGGCCGCCATAGCCATGCTCGCCTGTGCGCGCATCGGCGCCATCCATTCTGTGGTCTTCGGTGGATTCGCGCCGAGGGAGTTGGCTATCCGCATCGATGACGCCAGGCCCAAGGTGGTGCTCTCTGCCTCATGCGGCATTGAGGTCAAGAGGATCATTCCCTATAAGCCCCTCCTCGACGAGGCCATCACCATCGCCAGGCACGATCCAGAACGATGCGTCGTCTGGCAGAGGCCAGAGGTGGAGGCCGATTTGGTCCGTCCTCGAGACCTGGACTGGTCAGAGTTGGAAGAGAAGGCAGAGCCAACGGGATGCATTCCTGTGAAAGCCACCGATCCTCTCTATATCCTCTATACGTCAGGAACGACAGGCATACCCAAAGGCGTGGTACGCGACAACGGCGGCCACGCCGTGGCCCTCCTCTGGACGATGAAGCACATCTACGGCATCGATGCTGGAGACGTCTTTTGGGCAGCCTCTGACGTGGGCTGGGTCGTGGGTCACTCCTACATCGTATATGCTCCGCTCTTCAAAGGTGCTACGTCGATCATGTATGAGGGGAAGCCGGTGGGCACCCCCGATCCAGGGGCCTTCTGGCGGGTAATCTCGCAGCACAGAGTCGAGGCTCTGTTCACGGCGCCCACTGCGTTCCGGGCCATCAAGAGGGATGATCCCCGAGGGGAGTATCTGAAAGGGTACGATCTATCCCATTTCGACACCCTGTTCCTGGCGGGTGAACGAACGGACCCGGACACCTATCACTGGGCCACGGACCTCTTGCAGAAGCCCGTCATTGACCACTGGTGGCAGACGGAAACCGGCTGGGCCATCACCGGCAATTTCCGGGGGCTGGAATTCTTCCCGCCCAAGGCAGGATCGGCTTCACTGCCCATGCCTGGATACGACGTCACCATTCTCGATTTGGTCACCGGCAAACCGGTGGGACCAAACACGGAAGGCATCATCGCCGTCAAGCTGCCTCTTCCCCCGGGCAATCTGACCACCCTTTGGGAGAACGACGAGGGGTTCAGGGAATCATACACGGATCCCTATCCTGGATACTATCTCACTGGCGATGGCGGGTTCATCGACGAAGATGGATACGTGTGGGTCATGGGGCGCACTGATGATGTGATCAACGTAGCTGGCCACCGGCTCTCCACTGGGGGTATGGAGGAGGTCCTAGCCAAGCATCCCGACATAGCTGAATGCGCGGTGCTGGGGGTGCACGACGATCTAAAGGGCCAGGTTCCTGTGGGCTTTGTCGTTCTCAAGGCCGGAATAAGTCGCGACGACGAGGAGCTAGTGGCAGAATTGGTGCAGATGGTACGGGAGCAGGTGGGTGCCATCGCCTCTTTGAAGCAAGCGGTGGTGGTGGACCGCCTGCCGAAGACCCGCTCTGGGAAGATCCTGCGAGGCACCATGCGCAGCATTGCTGACGGGCAGGAGTATCGCGTCCCTTCGACAATAGACGATCCCGCCATCCTCGGCGAGATCGAAGAGGCCGTCGGAAGTATCGGTTACGGCAGGAGGTAGCGGACCAGATGGTCCCCGCTATGCCCATCTCCCTTGTGCGGTATTCTCATGCCTAGTCTGCCTCCTCAGCGAGCTTCCCCACCTCGCGCGGCACAGGCTCCGACGGCAGGATACGGCACGCGGCGTGCTCGCGGAAGAAGTAGTGCCGGGCCCAGTTGATGAGCACCAGCAGCCGGTTTCGGAAGCCGATGAGATACGAGAGGTGGATAGTGAGCCAGAGTATCCAGGCTGGGAAGCCGGTGAAGTTGCGGCCAAAGGCGTACGCCGCAGCGTGGTTGCGCCCGATGGTGGCCATGGTCCCGCGATCGTGGTAGCGGAAGGGCAGCGGTTCCTGGCCCGCCAACTGCCGCTGGATGTTTCGCGCGGCCGCTTCTCCACCCTGGAGGGCTACCTGAGCGACCATGGCCAGCGGTGACCCATCTTGCTCGAAGTAGGCCAGGTCACCGATGACGTACACTTCTGGGTGGTCGGGCACCTGGAGCGTGGGCAAAACTGTCGCACGTCCCCTCCGGGCGGTTGGCAGTCCCGAGGCCTGGGCCAGTGGCTCGCCACGGACGCCCGCAGCCCATACCGTCGTGCAGGCGGGGATAACGGCGCCATCCTGAAGGTACAGCGACTCTGACGTAATGCGGTCCACCAGGGACTGGAGCCTTATTTCAACCCCCATCTCACGGAGCCGCTTGGCCGCATAGATGCCGAGGGGTTCGGGAAGCGTTGGCAGCAGCCTGTCCGTGGCTTCGATGAGGACGATGCGCACCTCATTGAAGTCCAGGCTCTGACAGTCCTTCATCAGCGGGCCTTGGATCAGCTCCGCAAGAGCGCCAGCGGTCTCCACTCCAGTAGGTCCTCCCCCCACCACAGCAAAGGCCAGCAGCCCCCGACGTCGCTCCTCGACTGCCTCGTAGTCGGCCTGCTCCACACAGCCTAGGATGTGGTTCCGCAGAGCGATGGCTTGCTCGAGCGTCTTGAGGGAGAACGCATGTTCTGGGCCACCAGGAACCATCAGAAAGTGATCCACAGTTCCGGTGGCCAGAATGAGGAAGTCGTAGGGGAACTCTGGGCCTTCGGTCTCGACGATTCGGCGTTCCAGATCCACTCGTTTGACCTCAGCCATGGTGAAGCGGGCGTTGGGGATCTTGCGCAGAATGGTGCGCACAGGGTACGCGATGTCCCCGGGCTCCAGTTCACCAGCTGCCACCTGATAAAGAAGAGGTGGGAAGGTGTGGTAGTTGTTGCGGTCGATGAGCATCACGTCTACGGGCGAGCGGGCCAGGGTGCGGGCAGCGGAGAGCCCTCCGAAGCCTGCTCCAGCGATCACCACTTGCGGACGCTCGTTGTCTGTCATCAGCTACCTCCATTCATGGCTGGCGCTCGTTGCGGGCCTCGGAAAAGGCGGGATAGTTGTTGAAGAACTTCTCTCGAACATTCGCTGGTACCCGATTGAGCGGGCAGGAGACGTGATAGCAACGCGTGCACTGTGTGCGGAGCAGTGTCCAGGCCCAAGTGATCACCGCCCAGGTGGTGATAGCGAGCAGGAGCCACTGTTGACTCAGAGCGAAGAAGGGGACGTAGTACAATCCCAGTAGCGCGACGTACCCCAGGAAGATGAGCTTCTCCATGCGGCTCAAGGGCCGTGGGCTGAAGCGCGGTATCTTGGGGAGGCCGTAGTTGGCGTGACACCTGAGGGTGAACCCCTCCTCGGCGTAGTGGGGGCAGTGCCGGCACAGGACCAGCGCCTCCACGTAGACAAAGAAGATGATGGCCAGGACTACCCACAGAGCCAATCCGAGCCAGAACCCGCCAATCACCATGCCGGCAAGAAAGGGGATGAAGAAGCCAATGGCCAGAAAGGCGAAGTCGAAAGCGTCGCGAAGGGTGTGCAGGCACAGCAATCTGCCTTCTATGGGGCAACCGTCGCAAGTTTCTCGCGCACAAGCTGCCGCTGTCATCCCAGGTGACTCTTTCGCCTTGGGGGTGCGCGCCTATTGCACCGGCTGCCTGATCACAGTCTTCAGTCTGTCGGGTGCTGTCCGGCGAGGATCGCTCACGTATATCTCGTGGTGTTTCCCTCTCAGCTGGTAGCCGTTTTGCTGGGCGAAGGCGTGAAGTTTCTCGATCGTGGGCGCCTCTTCCGAGTACGGACCGATGTGCATGATCTGTACCGAGAGCCCTTCGGGGTAGCCCTCGAAGCGGATCTTGGGAAGAGCAGCTGGATCCTTCTTTCGCGCGACTTCCTGCACGGCCTCGTCCACCAACTCTTGCGTCACCACCTCCGGCTGCATGATCATGGCCGTCCACTTCCAGGCATCCTTGTCCCCCATGGTGAACGCATCCATCTCCTCGGCCCACCACAGCCCCTCAAGAGGGGGAACCACGTAGTCCACCTGTGGGTCTTGCTTCTTGACCATGAACTTGAGGGTAAAGGCGACGGCATACAGCGCTTCGATGGCCTCTTGGTATTCCTGCGAAGTGTTCGGGTCACCTGCGCCATCGATCATGAGGAAGTTCATCTCCGGCACGTCCACGACCGCCACTTCCTTCGCAGTTGGCTGATACAGGTGCTTTAGTTGCTTCTTGAGATCGATCTTGGGCATGCTCCTCCCTCCTGATCATGCTCTCGGGGCTGGTGCGAGGCTGCATCCAGTGTCCTGGTGCGGCTCACACATATGATAGCATAGCCTTGTGCCACTGACGAACGCAGCAGTCTCGGCATAATCCGGAACTCGACTCGTCGGAGAAAGCAGTGAGGAGCCGTTGAACGCTCCTCACCGCATGGCAGACCTCGTGTCGCAGGCCCCTAGCTTCTCGGCTGGCTGATCATGGATACCTGCGAGCGTCTCGCTCCACGTCACCGTCTCACTACCTGATCTCGGAGGAAAGTCGCTTCCCAATCTGAACGATCTGGTCGTGGTCAGCAGACGACGGGGGGCCATTCACCTCCAGGGCTCCTACTACCTCGATCTTGGTGGGTCCGAGGATTTCCGACGCCTGTTTCAGTGCTCCTCCGCCCCAGCCGTAGGAACTGAGGATGACGCCGTACCTCAGGGGTGGACGGAGCGCTCTCACCAGATGGGATGCGTATATGGCGAGGGGATGCATTCCGCCCAACACTGTTGGTGCCCCCAGCACAATGGCGCGCGAGTCAACGAGGTCTCTGGCCACATCACCGATGTCTGCATTGACGAGATTGTGCAGGCTGACCTCAATGCCCTCCGCCAGGAGTGTTTCGACCAGGGTCTTGATCATCGTCTCGGTCGAGTTCCACATCGTCACGTAGACCACGACTACCTTCTCCTTAGTCTCCCCTGCGGTCCATCTGCGGTAAGCCCCCAGGATCTTCTCAGGGTTTCTATGGATGGGGCCGTGGCTGGGTGCGATGAGGTTGATTTCCAGCTCCCCTATCTTTTCCAGCGCCTTCGCACCCATCTTTCTGAAGGGCATCATTATCTCGCCGAAGTATCTCTGTGCAAAGGGGATGAGCTCTTCAATCTCGTCGTCGTAGAAGCCAGAGGCGGTATGAGACCCCAGGAAATCGCAGGGGAACAGGACCTTGTTCTGGACCAGGTAGGTGAACATGGTCTCGGGCCAGTGGAGCCAGGGCGCCTCGATGAACTGGAGGGTCTTGCCCCCAAGGTCGATCACGTCCCAATCTTGCACCGTGGTTATGCGTTGCTGCGGCACCTTGTAGTAGACTTCCGCCATCTTCGCGCCCTTTTCCGTCGTCACCAGCCGTGCGTCTTTGCTAACCCCCATGATGTGGGGTATCGCTCCGGCATGGTCCGGTTCCGCATGGTTCATAACCAGGTAGTCCAGATCAGCCAGGTTAACCACCTGATTGACCTTGTGGGCCAAGTCGTGTTCGAATCCGGGATTCACTGTGTCGATCAGGGCAGTTTTTTCTTCGCCCCGCACAAGATAGGAGTTATAGGTTGTCCCTTGCGGAAGGGGGATCAGAGCATCGAACATCCTGCGATTCCAGTCCTTCACTCCTACGTAGTGTACGTCTCGCGATATCTGTGGCACGTTGTAGTCTTGCATCGTACTTGCCCCTTTCTGATCGGCTTTGTGTGGCTAGCATGGCACTGCGCCTGCTGTCAAGGTCTCTGCCGGTCATGCGATGCTGGCGCTGTCCGCGCTTTTCACTTTCCCGGTATCGTGCCCGCTCTCCATCCTCTTCCACAGCACAGCCACCAGTACAAGGTAGCCGAGATAGCTCAGCACCTCGAGCAGCGATGGGTTTCCGTTGTAGCCAAACAACCCCTTCAGGATACTACCCACATAGCCTTGCTCGTGCAGAAGCGGGTAAGTGCCGTCAGCGTTCACTGGCGGGTTGATGTCCCACACGTGCTCCACCAGGGTGGGGATCACACCGGCTTCCTGAAGCTCGTGAATCCCGTGGGCCACCAGTCCGGCAGCAAAGAGGATGAGCAGGATACTCGTGATAGTAAAGAACTTCCTCAGATCGAGTCTCATCGAGCCAGCAAAGATGCCATAGCCCGCCAAGATGGCAGCCAATATGCCTGCCGCTGCTCCGATCAAGCTATTGTTCGTGGAAACGAGACTTGCCGCCCCCAGGAAGATCACCGTTTCGATGCCTTCCCTCAGAACAGCCACGAAGACCAGCAAGAACAAACCAAGCCTGTTTGCTTCGGCTACTTCGGTGGCCACCCTGTCTTGCAGTTCCGCCGCAATGTGCCTTTGCTTCATCATCCAGAGGATCATGGTCGTCAGAAGCGCTGCACCAATCAGCATGGTAACCCCTTCGAAAACCTCTTCTGCTCTTCCAGTAAATCCTCCGGCAAGACTGGTGAACAGTAAGGCTCCAATGATGCTGGCGACTATGGCGGCAGCTACGCCCAAGTAGACCACCTTGTTGTACTTGGTCTGCTTCGTTCTGGCGAGGTAGCTCAGAACAATGCCTACTATTAGGGCTGCCTCCAACGTCTCCCTAAAGGTGATTATGAAACTTGCTATCATCTTCTGATCCCTCCACAAGAATCAATCATCGTAATCCAAAGCGTCGCTTCCAGCAGGAGCGGGCGCTCCACGGGCAGGGTGCGCACGTGACTCCATTGTGATTGACTCTCGAACTCTCTCGTTTCTCGACTAGCTTGGCCGCTAGTCAAACTAGTGCTAATGATAATCATTACTATTAATTCTACAAGATTCTTTCCGTACTGTCAAGTGCGCGGCTCATGGTGGTGAAGATCCAGCTGGGTGGTAGGTGAGTCTACCAGCGCGATTCTAGAGTCGGGTCTGGACGTCCCCACAAGGTTGAGCAGGGGCTCTATAGCGCAGGAGCACGCTTTGCTCGGCGCAACCTCCAAAGAAGTTCCTCAACGGTGCGCGTGAAGCTCTCCTGGTGTGCTGTGACGTCAGCTTGACAATAGTCTCTTTTCGCCCTCGATTCTCTTGATGTCTGTGATGTCTTGCGTGACCTCCAAACATCCCAGGTAGTCACCTGTCGCGTTCCGAACCGGGTAGTAGCGGATGTGGACCAGCCTGCCTTTGAGGTCGATCCAGAACTCGGCTGCATCCCTGCTGCCGCTCTTGAAGTCGTCCAGTATCTGGTTCACGACGTGTACGCTCTTCTCCGGGTGGCATTGCTGAACGTTGCGCCCAATCACCGCTCTTGTTCTGGGAAAGATCCGTTCCTCGGACTGGTTGAAGTACCGTACTCTGTCGTCGTGATCCACGAATGTGATGTCTACCGGCAGAGCATTGAAAACGGCTTCGACCTGTTCACTTGTCATTGCACCGGTGGCAAAATCCATCGCGCCCTCCCTTTCATAGTCCCGGGTATCTACGCTTCCCTCCCCTCTCTGCGCCGTCGACACGGTGGGCATGAATGGAGTGTAGCCAAGTTCGTCGAACTGCTGTGCTACGTCCTCCCACTCCTCACCGCTGATGACTCTCAGCGCGGTGGGGAAAAGGATGCTGTTCTCCTTCTGGAAATGGCTTGAGAGCATGTCGGCCAACGATGTGACCACCTGCCGCAGCTGATTCAAGAAATCCCGACCATCCATCTCTTGATATCCATCGACCAGCCCGTAAAGGTCTTTCTCGATACTCCTTATCTTGTCGTGCTCCATCCACATGATGGCCGGAGGCTGTGTGATACCGTGCTTCTCCAGGTAAGGGAACAGGACATTCTCTTCCCGCACATAGTGGCTCTCTGAGTCTCTGAAATGCTGGGCAATCTGTTCCAGTCGCTCTACGCGTTTATGAGCGGGCTCCTCCGCGCCCGCCAGTTCCTCGGCGAGATCCCTGAGTTCGCCAGCGAATTTCAGCAACATGGTGTGCTCTTCCATGAGAATGCGGATTGGATGTCCTGCCGGCGCCAGGGCCTGCTCCCTGTCGAGCGATTCACGGAAGAGAGCTAGATGCACATCGCAAAGTTGCTGGATTTCCTCTCTGGGCATACCCTCCTCTATGAGTTCCTGTTCTGCCTGTGCGATCTCGGCTGGTGCGGCGTCCCTGACCACCTCGGCAAATGTGCCTTTGATCTCCTCGGGGCTTGCCCCATCGTGCAATGACTTGATCAACTCTTTCAGAATCGCGCGTGTGTCTGCTCGATTGCCAAAGACTTCGCTCATAGTGTTGTCTCCTTTTGGTAGTCTGCTAGGTTTCCCTTCGAGCGACGACAATCAGGTCGCTGCTTTCTTGCTTGTCGTAAGGGTTATGATCGTAATCTCCAAAGAACTCCATGCTGGCGAAGCCTGCCTCCTGAAGCAGTCGCCTCAGATCGTCGGTGAAGATGGGGCGCAGATCGGTGGCCTCCGCTCTGTAATTCCATTTTCCATCTCGACCGTGCAAGACGACCATGTTGAAGGTCAGCGTTTCCTGATGGAAGTCTACAAAACGGAAGAAAAGCCACTCCTCATCACCATCGCGATGGGTCTCCAGGGGCATGAACCGCTGCCGCCTCGGCCACACACGGTCGTAGTTCAGATTCTGAATGATGAGCGAACCGCCGGACACCAACACCTCGCCAATGTCAGCGAGTGCGCTGCGCAACTCCCCCTCAGTGAGCAGGCTGGGAAGGGAGTTCCCCAGACAGAGCGCCGCGTCATAGGGCTCCGTGACCACGTGGAGTAGTTCGTTGAAGCCTGCTCGCTGGAAACTGGCTGCGCCCCCAGCAGCCTGGGCGTTTGCGCGAGCCTTGGCGATCATGCCCTCGCTGACGTCGACTCCCAACACCTCATACCCTCGCTTCGCCAGGGCGATGGCATGGTGACCAGTGCCGCAGGCCACATCCAGCACACGGTGTGCGCCGCGTTGGGAGAGGAAACCGTCCAAGAACGGCATCTCTCGGGCCAGCCGGTCGTCCCAATTCACGAAGCGGTCGTAGTCGACGCTCAACGTATCCCACAGGGCGACGTCGCTCATGAAGCCTGCTCCGTGGCCGTGCCGCTGTTCTTCAGCTGGCGATACTTGTCGGTGCCGATGCATTCCTCAGCGAAGGAGCACCAGTCGATGCACGAAGGCCCCTGTTCACGGCTGACACTCGCTCCGCAATTGGAGCATCGCGCCGTCAGTTCGTCCGACCAAATCTCCACCATGTGTCCGCACTCAGGGCACTCGATCTCCTCTGGCTTCACTTCTCTGATGTTGACCGCTCCTGGACATCCTCTGAAAAGGGACATCATCTCCTCCTTCTAGCCGTGGATCAGGACGGGTAAGCAACGGGTGCAGACCCACAGGCTCTGGCCCTCGTTGCGACAGGGAAGCAATACCGCTTTGTCCTCCGAACTCCCGCAGTGAAAGCACGTTTGGGCGATGTACTGCGGGGCCTGCTCGCGCTGCCGTTCTTCCACGGCGGCTTCGTCAAAAGGCACGGTCTCGCGCTCCTCTATGCTCAGTGCTCCGGTCGGACAGACGCCAAGACAGAACCCCGCGCCGTCGCACAGCTCGTCGTTCAGCACGCGGGCCTTGCCTTCCACGAGCTCTATGGCCCCCTCGGCGCAGGGGATGACACATAGCCCGCAACCGTTGCACAACTCGTCATCGATTCTGACAATCTGACGCGTTATCATCATTGCCTCCCTGAATGATCGTCTGCATCTGCAAGGATAATCTCGAAGGTGCGGGAGATAGCTCCCACGGGGCACATATCCTCGCAGTCGCCGCAATACTCACAGTCCTCGGGATGGACCATGACCACGTACCCTGTCTCAAGGTTCAAGACTCCTCCTGGACAGGCCGTCACGCATTCGCCACACCCCGTACATTGCTCCCGGTCAACACTTGGCGTAATCATGTTCTTGTGTGCTCCTCTTAACGTTGGAAAAGAAAAGCGATCAGCCCCTTGACACCCTCATTATAGGCCAAAGCCGACCGCTCGTCTGTGACAAAAGTCTCATTGGTGACTAGGGCCTACATCATCGCCTTCCTCTCCAGCCCTTCCGCATCCAGGACAACGATGCGATGCCGGTCGAAGCGGATTAGTCCCTCCTCTTCGAAGCTGCGTAGTGCCCGGCTCACCATCTCCCGTACCGTGCCCAGCTGGGCCGCCATCTCCTGCTGCGTCATGCGGCGTGGCGCCTTGTCGTCTGCAGCTGCCTCGGTCACCAGTAGCTTGGCCAAGCGAGAGCTCACGGTGCGCAACGACAGGTCTTCCACCAAGGAGAGAAGGTGACGCGCGCGAGCTGCCAGATTCTCAATGACGCCCTCTGCGATAGCCGGGTGACGGGCGAGGAGATCCAGCATGGTGTCTCTGCCAATGACTCTGAGGGTCGACTCCAGGGCAGCCATGGCGCTTACAGGGTTGGGGCCGCCATCGAGAACAGCGACCTCGTTGAAGAACTCGCCAGGTCCCAGCAGCTTGACAATCTGTTCCCGGCCTTCCTGGGAGACCTTGAATAGCTTGACCCGTCCCTTCTCGACGATGCACAGCCCTGCGCAGGGATCCCCCTCCAGGAAGATGATTTCACCCTCGCCGTACCGGCGACTGATGGCGCCTTCAGCTACGGCCCTCAAGGCCGTCTCATCGAGATGGGCGAAGTAGGGGACTGAGCGCACGAGTTCGATGCTGCTATCCGGTTTGTCAGTCATCACCGGCACGCATCCCTGAGGGCCAGAAGTGGGGCTTACGACACCTCTGCCAGTCTCTCCTTGAGATAGGCGATTGCGCTGACAGGTGTGGGGTCCGCGCCCCTCAGAGCAGCTAGGTAGTAGGTGACATAGTCGCCAAAATGAACCGCCCACAGCGCCTGAGCCAAGCGGCTCTCCCCTTGGACCTGGATCGCTTCATGGGCGATACCCTTCTGTTCCAGAATCTCTCTAGTGACGTCCAGGCGGAAACGGTGGCGGGGTCGGTACAGGCTTGAGGATAGCACGAGCACTCGTATCTTCTTCGACAAAGCTGTGGGGAACTCGTAACCGGCCACAGCGTTGTGGTTCAGCTCGGGGAGCACCTCCCAGAAGGCCCATCCCTTGCTGTTCTCGTTGAACTGGCACTTCCAGCGCCGTGCCACCTCGGACAGGTGCTCGGCGCCATAGACCACGGGCAGTTGTCCGTCGAGCTTACGAGCCAGTTGCTTGGCTGGATTGCTCTTCTCTGGAACCTCTACTCCAATCTGGGTCTGTAGGCGCTCCATCAGGGAGATAGCCTCATCCAGCTGCGCCGACTTGTCGGTGATGAAGTTCAGCTGTTGCAGGACGACAAGGATCGGCACAAAGGAGTAGCCCAGAGCAGCGCGGGGTTGCGAATCATACTCGTAGCAAATGAGAGGAAAGCGTTGCTCTCTGCAGATCTCTGCCAGCTGGCCTCCGGAGGTGATAGCCAGGGGCCACGCCCCCCGCTCCAGCGCCTCGCTGAAGGCGGTCAAGGTCTCCTCGGTGTTGCCGGAGTAGCTGGAGGCAATCACCATCGTGCGGTTGTTGACAAAGGCTGGGAGGTCGTAGTCACGGTTGAGGAAGATAGGTATCCGACACTCTTCCCCTATCAGAGTGCGCACCACGTCGCCGGCGATGGCGGAGCCGCCGATGCCCAGAATGACTATCGCGTCCACCAGGCTGTACTCCATGGGCAGGGAGCATTCCTCTGCCAAGGCCTTGGCTTCCCTGCACTGCAAAGGAAGTTCCGAGATCCGCGTCCCCATCTCATAGGGGTCTATGCTCTGCAGGTAGCTGCTATCGTCGAGATTGACCTTGCTCATGCATCCTCCATCGAGAGCCAGATTCGATACACCTCGTTTCGAGGACGGCGGGCCACCTTGGCCACCTCTTTGACGGCTTCCTTTCCCGGAATACCCTCGTGTTTCAGTCTCACCAGCGCTTCCTCGATCATTCCCTGGTCCCAACTTGCTTCCGCCGCCCCTTCGATGATCAAGGTCATTTCGCCCCGGGGAGGCGCTTTTTCAAAATGCTGGATGACCTCGCTGACAGCACCTCGAACCACTTCCTCGTGGAGCTTGGTCAGCTCCCTGGTGACCGCCATGCGCCGATCGCCCAGCGTGTCCCTGATGTCCGCCAAAGCAGCCAGTAGACGGTGGGGTGCCTCAAAGGCCACAATGGTTCGCTGCTCCGCGGTTAGGGATGCCAGTAAACGCGCCCGCTGCCCCTTCTTCCGAGGCAGAAAACCCAGATAGGTGAAGCTGTCGGTGGGCAACCCGGACACTACCAGGGCAGCAGTGATAGCAGACGGACCGGGAACAGGTAACACCTCGATGCCCCGCTCTAGCGCAGCTCGTATAAGTTCGTATCCGGGGTCGGAAATACCCGGCATTCCAGCCTTGGAGACCAGGGCGACGTCCTTCTGCTCAAGCGCCCCTAGGATGTACTCCAACTTCGTTAGCTTATTCTGTTCCCAGTAGCTGGTCAGAGGCGTCTCTATCTCATAGCGGGTCAAGAGCTTGCCGGTGGCTCGGGTGTCTTCGGCAGCAATGAGTCCCACCTGTTCGAGGATGCGCAGGGCTCGAATTGTGATGTCCTCTAGGTTTCCTATGGGCGTGCCCACGATATACAAAGTGCCCACCGGCCCTCGCCTCCCGCGGGAAGCATACGTTAGCAACGATCCCTTTGTCAAGGGATAGAGAGGTGGCGAATTGGTTTGTCACAATAGTGTCCGCATTCCGTCGCCCTCACGGGACTGATCTGTGATCGTTTCGAAAGGTACTTGAAAACTGCGACAACGGTGTGGTATACTATGTATCATAAGTGAGCTTCGATCTCAAGGGCCTAGACATGGAGCACGATCAAGTCAAGCTCTCTGAAGACGAAATTGATGTGGTTGAATACCCGCTCTTGCCGGTGCGAGACGCAGTGGTGTTCCCCCACATGATGATTCCCCTCTTCGTGGGCCGGGATCGCTCCTTGAGGGCCGTGGACGAAGCCCTGGAAGCTGATCACCACATCATTATCGTCACTCAGAAAGAGGCAGAGATCCGAGAGCCGACTCCTGAGGATCTCTACACCGTCGGGACCTTGGCATCCATCGCTCGTATGCTACGGATGCCGGACGGGACAACCAGCATCCTAGTCGAGGGCTTGCGGCGGGCAAGGATTGTCGAGTACACGCAGGCGCGGAGCTTCTTCCGAGTGAGGGCCATGCCTATCATCGAATCTGTTGACTCGCAGCCCCTCACTGAAGCTCTGATGCGGGCGGCGTTGGCTCTATTCGAGAAATGCGTGCAGCTGAGTCGCTCTCTTCCGGAGGACGCCTATGTCAGCGCCATGAACGCGGAGGACCCAGGCTGGCTGGCCGATGTCGTGGCTGCGCATCTCAACCTGGATTTGAGTGAGAGGCAAGACATCCTGGAGACGCTGGACCCTGTTGTCCGCTTGCAGAAGCTGAGCGTGCTGTTGGCCAAGGAGTTGGATGTACTGGAGCTTGAAGATCAGATTCACTCTCAGGTTCAGGAGGAGGTTGACAAGACCCAGCGGGAGTTCGTACTGCGGGAACAGATGAAGATCATCCAGAGCGAGCTGGGCGAGATGGATCCTCTTACACAGGAGAAAGGCGAACTTCGGGAGAAGATAGCCGCAGCCCAGATGCCCGATGAGGTGAGGGAGAAAGCCGAGAAGGAACTGGCCCGCTTGGATGTGATGCCGCCGATGTCTCCGGAAACAGGTGTCATCCGAACGTATCTGGACTGGCTGATCGAGTTGCCATGGGTGAACGAGACCGAGGACAACTCGGATGTCTCTGAGGTCGTAGCACTTCTGGATCAGGAGCACTATGGTCTCCCGAAAGCCAAAGAGCGCATCGTGGAGTACATTGCGGTGCGGCGACTGGCTGGCGAGAAGATGCGAAGTCCCATACTGTGCTTCGTCGGCCCGCCCGGTACGGGCAAGACCTCTTTGGGCAGATCTATTGCCAAGGCACTGGGGAGGAACTTTGTGCGGGTCAGCCTAGGTGGCATACGGGATGAGGCGGAGATACGAGGACATCGGCGCACGTACATCGGCGCTCTGCCAGGCCGTGTCATCCAGACCATGCGCCGAGCGAAGAGTGTTAACCCGGTGTTCATGCTGGATGAGATCGACAAGGTGGGGGCGGACTTTCGGGGCGATCCCTCCGCCGCTTTGCTCGAAGTCCTGGACCCGGAACAGAATCACGCTTTCTCGGACCACTACTTGGACGTCGACTATGATCTGTCCAAGGTGATGTTCATCACGACGGCCAACATTCTGGATCCCATTCCTCCGGCGTTGGAGGATCGGATGGAGGTCATTGAGTTCCCTGGCTACATCGAAGAGGAGAAGCTGGAGATCGCCAAGAGATTCTTGATCCCGCGCCAGCTGGAGGAGCATGGCCTCGCAGACGTCAAGTTCTCCGACCAGGCCTTGCGCAAGATAATCCGTGAGTACACCTATGAGGCAGGAGTGCGCAACCTGGAGCGCGCAATTGCCACCATCTGTCGGAAGGCCGCCAGGGCCATCGCCGAGCGGAAGAGAGTTCCGCGAAAGATCTCTCCGCATTCCTTGACGAGATTCCTGGGCCCTCCCCAGTACTCCTATGGATTAATGGAGGAGAAAGACGAAGTGGGTCTGGCCACGGGTATCGCTTGGACCCCTGGTGGTGGGGATACAATGGCTGTCGAGGTGACATTGATGGAGGGCAAGGGCAACCTCATCCTCACCGGCCAACTGGGCGATGTAATGCAAGAGTCGGCGCAGGCGGCGTTGAGCTACACCAGATCCCATGCCACTGACCTGGGCATCAGGAAGAAGCAGTTCGACAAACTTGACATTCATATCCACGTACCTGAGGGTGCCATTCCGAAGGATGGCCCCTCAGCAGGCGTTCCCATCGCCGCGGCCCTCGTCTCTGCTTTGTCGAAACGGGCCGTCCATCGTGAGGTGGGGATGACGGGAGAGATCACGTTGAGAGGGCGGATTCTGGCCATCGGTGGTCTTAAGGAGAAGGTCTTGGCCGCCCATCGAGCCGGTCTGAAGAAGGTTCTCATTCCGAAGAAGAATGAGAAGGACATGCGAGAGATACCGAAGAAGGTGAGAAAGGACCTCGAGTTCATCTTCGTGGACAGGATGGACGAGGTATTACCGGTTGCTCTGAGTAAGCCACCCCCCGCTAGGACGAGGAAGGGCCAGGGACGTAGAACAGCGTCTCGACAGAGTTGACTCAGTCGCCCTGAGTCAGCTCGGCAAGTGCCGGCAGGGCGCTCACAACTGATACGTGGCTCCTGCCAGACGAGCTTCGAAACTTCCACTGCCATGACGAACAGGCATACTGACACCGTTGTCGGTGGCGTCGGCCGCAAGGATTCTGATGGCGGAATCCTGTCGGCCCAGAAACGGCTTTGGGCCTGGTTTGCCCACCTGTTTCTTGGTGCTTCTCGCCGTACATCAGTTCCCACGTTGGCATCATTGCTCGCATGCCTGCGCAGTCCATTCTAGGCAACGAGGGTCCGGACAATTGTGCTCAGACCGGACTTGGTCGAGGCTGTTATCCGGTGCTTATGCATTTGGCAGTCCCGCAGGAAGCGCGGTAGGAACAGGCCCCTACGTCGGAGAACGCATCCAGTAGGAGATGAGTGAGAGCTGCGAGTGTGGAGGGTCCCGATGCGCTTAGAGCCAACCGAGGAGGCGGCGAGATGGAGGAGTTGAAGGAGAAGATCCTGGCCGAAGGCAAGAACCTCGGCGGAGGTATCTTGAACGTCAATAGTTTCTTGAATCATCAAGTGGATTGTGAGTTGATGGTCCGCGTTGGTGAGGAGTTGGCCGCCAGGTTTGCCTCCGACAACGTGAGTAAGATCCTGACAGCCGAGATTTCGGGCATTGCGCCAGCCTTGGAAGTGGGTGTTGCTTTGAAAGTCCCGGTGGTATTCGCCCGCAAAGTGTGGTCCATCACCCTGCCGGCCGACTCCTATGAGCGCATGGTTCCCTCCCACACGAAAGGAGGCATGGCTCAGCTGATTGTGGCACCATACTTCCTGAACCAGGGAGATCGCATACTCATCATCGACGATTTCCTGGCCACAGGACGGACCATCGAGGGGCTCGTGGGCATTGTCGAGGAGAGCGGAGCTGAGTTGGTGGGTATCGGTGCGGTTATCGAGAAGGCCTTCGAGGGCGGACGGGACTACTTGGGCCGCCTTGGTGTGCCCATCGAATCTGTCGTCATCATCGAGAGCATGGAGGATGACAAGATAGTCATCAGATAAAGCAGCATCATGGCGGGGACGGCACGCGACTCGATAGCAGTTGTCGATTTCGGCTCCCAGTACAGCCAGCTCATCGTGCGGAGAATAAGGGAAGCTCGAGTCTATGGTGAGTTGATTCCCCATCATGCGCCCGAGGAGCAAGTGCAGAGTCTTGACCCAAAAGGCTTCGTGCTGTCGGGAGGCCCAGCCAGTGTCTACGACGATGGTGCGCCCGTCCTGCCGCGCTGTGTCTTGGACAGTGGCCTACCGGTACTGGGTATCTGCTATGGGATGCAGTTGCTGGCCCACGAGTTGGGTGGCGTCGTGGGAGGAGCGGACAAGAGGGAGTACGGCCCGGCTGAGTTGCGGCTGAGCGATCTGTCCTCTCCTCTTTTCACCGGCCTTCCCTTCTCGCAGTCGGTCTGGATGAGCCACGGCGACAGGATAGAGCAGCTACCTCCGGGTTTCAGCGCGCTGGCCTACACGTCCAACTCGCCCCTCGCCGCCATGGGTGATGACCAGCGCCGACTCTATGGTCTTCAGTTCCATCCTGAGGTATCACATACCCCTTACGGCGCAGCTATTCTTGCCAACTTTGTGCATCGCATCTGCGGCTGCGAAGAAACCTGGACGGCACGGTCCTTCATCGAGCACAGTATCGCCGAGATTCGAGGCCGAGTGGGGTCGGGCAGAGTGCTCTGTGCCCTCTCAGGCGGCGTTGATTCCACAGTGACGGCCATGCTGGTGCACACGGCGATTGGGGACCGATTGACCTGCATCTTCGTAGATCATGGGCTGCTCCGTGCCGGAGAGGTCGAGAGGAATCGTGACCTATTCGGTCGCCAGCTGGGACTGTCGGTCATTCACGTGGAAGCCAGTCGCAGGTTCCTCCACAAGCTGAAGGGCGTGGAAGATCCGGAGGAGAAGAGACGGATCATCGGCGAGGAGTTCATCCGGGTTTTCGAGGACGAGGCGACCAAACTGGGCCCCATTGAGTACCTGGCTCAAGGCACCCTGTATCCGGACGTGATCGAGAGTGCGGGCGTCAGCACCCAGAGCGCGGCCCGAATCAAGACCCATCATAACGTGGGCGGGCTGCCAGCACAGATGGCCTTCTCCCTGATCGAACCACTACGCTATCTCTTCAAGGACGAGGTACGGGAGGTCGGGCTGGAATTGGGCTTGCCCGAGGAGGTCGTCTATCGTCACCCCTTTCCAGGCCCCGGCCTGGCTGTGAGGATCCTAGGAGAAGTGACCGAAGAGCGGCTGGCTATCCTGCGTGCGGCGGATGAGATCGTCGTGGATGAGATCGAAAAGGCGTGGCTATATCGGGACGTATGGCAGTGCTTCGCCGTGCTCACTCCCATGAGAAGCGTAGGAGTGATGGGGGACAGGCGCACCTATGAGTACGTGGTAGCGGTGCGCGCTGTCAACAGCGAGGACGGCATGACCGCCGACTGGACCCCCTTGCCCGCCGAGGTTCTCGGCCGTATCTCCAGCCGCATCGTGAATGAGGTGCCAGGCGTGAATAGGGTGGTCTACGACGTCACCAGCAAGCCCCCCTCCACCATCGAGTGGGAGTAGGCGTCCGGCTGTGGGTTACCTTTCAGGGCGTCCCACAGGGATGAGATAGAGGGGTCGGTGGTCGGAGGGCAGACCCAGGGCAGCCTGGACCTGATCGTCGTAAAACGCTCCGATAGGAACCGCTCCAAGCTCCAGAGCCACTGCTTGCAGGAGGATGTTCTGCGCCGCGTGGCCAGCTTCCAGCTCGACGTACCGCTCAGCCCGATCTCCGTACTTGGCCTCTGTGCGCTGATACACGGCTGTGACGACGAAGATGGCCGCTGCCTGCTGGAGGGCTCCTTGCTTCAATCCTGCGTCCCAAAGGTGGCTGCGGCGATCTTCTTCCCACACGACTTGAAGGGCGTGCTCCCGGAGGAGATAATGGTATGCGCCCTCAGGCGCAGCGACATACAACTCCAGCGGATACAGGGCGCCAGCCGAAGGTGCTGCCCGCAGTCCCCTTGGATCCGTAATCCCCTGGGCAGCCCACAGCAGTTGAGAGATCTCCTCCAAGGACAAAGGCTCATCAGTGAACTCCCGGACTGAGCGTCGGCTGGCGATGGCTGCCTCCAGCGATGTTTCTCCGTCCAACTGGGGCGAGGGCAAGGATATTTCACCCTCGCCGTGATCCTCGACAGCCCGGGGTTGTTCCGTGGGCTCGGAAATAGCACAGCTTGTCAGCGCCCCTGCCGCCATGAGCCCGCCAGCGTGCCCTGCGGCCAGGCGCAAGAACTGACGTCTGGTCAACTTCTTCATTTTTCACCTCACTCTCGACAGGGACTGACTAACAACAAAGTGCCGCGTCGTGCCGGCCCAGTTCGACTTGCAGCCGAATCCTTCAAGGATCGTCATTGCTGGCCAAGTTGACTAGCGCAGTTGATCGTCCTGGGTGTTCCCTAACTGTTCCAGGTAGGTTTGACGGACGTGGTTGAAGAAGTCGATGTAGTGGTCCGTGCGGTAGTCGGGATAGGTCCACTCCCAGGGGCGGAAGCTCTGGCGAGTGAAGCGCAAGGTAACCTCGGCGTAGATGCCCCGTCCTAGATAGACGCGGTGCTGATGGTTCTTCGTGGTAGCCAGCACCAGTTTGGCGAGGTCGATGTAGCCGGGGTCCAGGTTTATCTGCCGCTTGCCCTGCACAGCGAAGCTCTGCTCCAACCCGTTGGTCATGAGCTTGATCTCCGGCAACGTAGAGGGATCTATCAATTCCGAGAAAGTGATGAACTGCCTCAGGAGATCCTCCCCGAATTCCTCGGCATAGTAGGTGGTGAAGTCGAAGGGCCATATTGCGCTGGCGTGATCCACTGGGCCGTAGGCCTTGGCAAGTTCGATGCGGGCGGTATCGAACAGCGTCTCCTGGGCTGTGAACATGCCCACGATCAATTTGACAGGACGATGCTCTCTGGGCAGGCCCAATGAGACCTCCACTCTCGCAGTTTGGAGTATTCGCTCAAGCTGATACTAACACAAGGCGAAACGGCTGCCAAGAGTGGCCCCGTATGTTGAGTAGCTGCTCGTCGAAGGCGGCAGCGCACCAAAAGTAGGTATCGAAGCATGCGTCTGCATCAGCCCAGAGGTGTTGTTGAGGCGCATCCTTCGATGCGCTGGCTCACTTCGTTCAGCAGTTACTCAGGGTGCTGGCCTTCAGCGGTCCGAGCTGTCTGGCGCGGGCAATTCATTCAAGTCCAAGCGGCCAAGAGTAGTCTAGCCTGCTGAGTAGTGCTGAGCAACTGCTTGCCCTGAGTAGCCGTGGGGCAGCGTATCGAAGGGCGAATCAGCGTACCTGTCCGGAGCTTAGTCGAAGGATCGAAGCACATATCGAGGATAGAGGGAGTGACAAGGCGCGGCGAGCCGGAATGACATCGGGCCCGTGTTTGATATCCTGTTGAAGCACCCGGCCCTCCGCCTTGACCACCAAGACGAGTTCTGCTATAATGCGGCCAACAGGGGAGTCAACTCGCGACTGGATGACAAAGCGCTCGCTTGGAAGCAATACTGGGCAGGACTAGGGCCGTAGGCCGGATCCGCAAAGATCTGGGCGGCCCTTTGTTTTGTTGAGGGCTGGTGGACAGATCAGATTCAATCGAGGAGAGAGAGATGGGCAGCACGGTGTTGCGGACTAGGCAGGAATGCGAGGATCTCGTGCGGGGCCTATGTTTCAGGGGCGCAGGGGGTGGCGGTGGTCCGGCCCGTGGTCTTGAGCTACTTCTGGGTCAACTGGAGGCCGGTCGAGAGATCGGGTGGGTGGATCTGGATAGCCTTCCGGATCAGGCCTGGACGGTCACGGTGGCTGGCATGGGCGGTAGAGCCAGCGAGGGCGGCTCTCCGGAGGAGTTGGCTTCGTTGGGGTGCGTTGGCGAGAAGTACGATGCTCTGGGGCTGGCGGTGGCGGCCGTTCGGGCCCTGGAAGAGAGCGAGGACGCCAGGGTGGAAGCTATCGTCCCTGGAGAGACTGGGGCCAGCGCGGTTCCTGCGGCCATAGCTGCGGCCCTGGAACTTGGCTTACCCGTCGCAGATGCCGACTACGCAGGAGGGAGGGCCATTCCCGAAGTACCTCAGACGATACCGGAACTCAAAGGAATCCCCGTATGCCCGATGTCGTTCGTGACGCGCTGGGGCGATGTGGTGATCCTGAAGGAGACGGTCAGTACGGCGATGGCGGATCGCATCGGGCGCATGATAACCCTGGCCTCGTATGGGGGCATAGGCTTTTCGTGGTACCTGCTGCAGGCCAGCGAGGTGAAGGACGTTGTGGCCAAGGACACGCTGAGCCAGGCTCTTCATGTGGGAAGAGCGATCCGACAGGCTCGGGAGAAGGGCGACGATCCAGTTGCTGAGGCGACCAAGGCGGTAAATGGGTGGTTGCTCTTCGAGGGGGAGATCACGGCCACCGAGGTAGCGGATGAACAATCCTACGCCTTCGGTCTAGGAACTCACAGATTGAAGGGCCTCGGCAGCCACGAAGGCCACACGTTCAGCATCTGGTACAAGAATGAGTACCATGTCAGCTGGATGGATGACAAGCCCTTTGTCGCCAGCCCCGACTCGATGATTATCGTAGATTTCGAGACCGGTGAGCCTGCCATCAGCTATGACTTCTCTGTGGGTGATCACGTGGCCGTGATTGGCCGGAGGGCCCACGAAGCTCACCGCACAAAGGAAGGCATCGAGGCCTTGGGCCCCCGCCATTTTGGATTCGACATCGACTATGTGCCCATCGAGGAAAGGGTCAAGGGGTCTGGCCTCTGAGGCGAGAGGCCGCATACGTGGTGTCTGCGTCAGACAGGATTCGAAAGGAGCGTGCGATGGGGAATGTAGTGTTGCGGACCGAGCTGGAGTGCCAGGATTTCGTGCGAGGCCTGTGCTTCATGGGGACTGGAGGCGGAGGGCCACCGAAGCTGGGCCTGAAGCTACTTCTCGATCAACTGGAGGCCGGCCGGGAGATCGAGTGGGTGGACATAGACAGCCTTCCCGACGACGCCTGGACGGCCACCGTGGCGGGCATGGGTGGCAGGGGCGGCTCGGGTGGCGCCGAGGAGGAGCTGGAGCAGCTCGGCTGCGTCGAAGAGAAGCACGACCCTCTCGGACGCATGGTAGGCGCAGTCCGGGCGCTGGAGGATTACGCGGGGGTGAAGGTGGAGGCCATAGTGCCGGTGGAGATTGGGGCCAGCAACGTTCCGGCGCCAGTAGCGGCCGCGCTGGAGCTCGGCGTGCCAGCGGTGGACGGCGACTACGCTGGTGGCAGGGCCATTCCAGAGGTGCCGCAGACCATACCCGAGATTCAAGGGGTGTCTGTGTGCCCGGCCTCATTTGTCACCCGGTGGGGCGACGTACTGATTCTTAAAGACACGGTCAGCACAGCGATGGCAGATCGCCTTGGCCGCATGATCATCGTTGCCGTGTACGGCGGAATGGGCATCTGCTGCTACCTGTTGCAGGTCAAGCAGGCCAGGGAGCTATTGGCTGCTGGCACGCTGACCAACGCTCTGCAGGTGGGACAGGCCATCAGAGAGGCTCGCGAGGAAGGTGCTGACCCCGTGGCTGCAGCGGCCAAGACCGTGGGCGGCTGGCTGCTTTTTGAGGGCGAGGTGACGTCGTCGGCGGTGATGGATGAAGAGTCGTACGCCTTCGGTCTGGGGAGTCACGAACTGAGAGGCCTGCGAGAGTACGAGGGTCACAGCTTCAAGATTTGGTACAAGAACGAGTATCACATCAGCTGGCTCGATGGCGTACCTTTCGTCACTAGCCCGGACTCCATGATCATGGTACAGTTGGACACGGGCGAGCCTGGCACCAGCTACGATTTCTCCCTGGGGGACCAGGTGGCGGTCGTTGGGCGTAGGGCCCACGAAGCCTTTCGCTCTCAGAGAGGCATTGAATTGCTTGGACCCCGGCATTTCGCATTTGACATCGATTATGTACCCATAGAGGACCGGTTGAGAGACTCCGGGGCCTGACAAGAGCGATGGTGGCTCGGAATGCGGGCCACCAACAGCCGCTGATATTCAGAGAGGAGGGAGTCTTACGGGTACCAGGGAGGAGATGCCCATGTCGATAACAATCGGGGAGCAGGAGTTGAGGGACATCATCATCGGGGCTGCCTTTCTAGGATCAGGGGGCGGCGGTTCCCCCAAAGATGGTCTCAGGCTTCTGCATGAGCTGGTGTCTCTCAACAAAGCCGAAGTGACGCTCATCTCTTGCACAGAGATGGAGCCCAACAACTCGGCAGTGATGGTGGCCGAGTTTGGGTCGCCGAAAGCCTTCATGGAAGCCAAGTCGTTCCCGGAGACGGTGACATCCTTCAAACTGATGCAGGAAGTAGCGGCTCAGTCGGGTGGGAAGATCACCCATCTCATGGCCGGTGAGCTTGGAGGGTTCAACACCATGGTGCCTCTCTATGTGGCTGCGCTGGAAGGGGTACCCTTCGTGGATGCCGATGCACAGGGACGGGCCGTTCCTGAGTTGGAGACCTCCCTATATCAGATATACGGAGTCTCCCATTCTCCTTTTGTCATGGCCGGCAGCAATGGGGACTCGATCGTTGCCCACTTGAATGATCCCATGGACTACACAGCCGCAGAGAACATCGCCCGCCATATCTCCATGGCCTATGGCCAATTGGCCGCATTCTGTGGTTTGGCAGCGAGTCGGGATGAGATAGAGAAGCTGGTACCTGACTCGATAAGCACTTCTATGACCGTTGGCAGGGCCTTCCGTGAGGCGAGGGACATCAAGACGTTGTCCCAGGCGCTGACAACGGAAGTGGGTGTCAAACAGTTATTCGTGGGCCACATCACAGGCATTGCATTGCGGACCGAGGGAGGGTTCGATTTCGGAATCACCTCCGTCAAGGGATCTGGCGACTACGAAGGCCAGTCAAGAAGCATCGATTTCAAGAACGAGAACATGATCATCAAGGACGGAACGGGCAAGGTTCTGGGGACAGTTCCCGACCTGATCACGCTGGTGGATCTCGACGCCCTTGAACCCCTGACCAATGCGGACACCAGGGAAGGTCAGAATGTGGCCGTCTTCGGCTTGAGAGCGCCAGAGAGTTGGCTGAAGACTCCCAAAGGCTATGAGTGTTGGCATCACATTCTTGACAGACTTGGCTACATTGGGCCCTATGTGCCAGTCAAGTAGGCACAAGAGAACTGGCAGGCTTGCGATCTATTATCTGTTTGGAGGATGGGCATGGCAGAGAGCTTTGACATAGAGAAGTTGATGGTAGACGTCTTCGCTCCTCAGCGGGGAGAGAAGGTGCTGGTCATGATGGATCTGCCCCACGGAGATATCGCCGACGACGAGAATTGGGTCGAGCGGCGAAGAATGGCAAAGGAGTGGCGTTCAGCCTTCGAGCAATTGGGGGAAACGCTTGGGCTGAGCGTACATCCTCTCCTTACCTATCCAGCCACCGGGGCCAACAACGGCCCTTTGCCGGAGGAGGGGGAGATGGGGGGCCAGACGGTCCGGTTGGAGGACATTCTGTCGGATACGAACATCGCGGTGGCCTTGACGCAGTACTCGGCGAGCGCTCCACTCATTGGGTTCACCCAGCAGATGGCCCACCTACGGGCCGCCAGCATGCCCAAGGTGATGAAGAGTATGGAGCGCACAGCTCTGGCAGCGGACTACAGCGAGGTGGCCCGCAAGAGCCACATCTTGGCCGACAAGGTGGACAACTCGGCGGGAGCGCGGATACAGTTCTCCACGGGCCACCAGGTGTACTTCGATCTACGGCATCGTGAGGGGAAAGCCGACGACGGGCAGCTACACGCCGACAAGACAGGTATACGCTTGATCAATCTACCCAGTGGCGAGGCCTTCACCGCTCCCTACGAGGGGGAGCTGGAACGCGATCCCAGTCGAACGGAAGGCACGATCCCTGCGATGTATGATGACGAATTGGTCCTGTTCAAGGTGGAGCAGAATCGTATCGTAGAGGTGGTGGGTGACGGCCCGCAAGCGGCTGAGATGCAGGACTATTTCGCTGTGGACGAAGCGCGCCGCAACATCGCCGAACTAGGATTGGGCTGCAATGACAAGGCGGTCATCTCCGGGGTCGTATTGGAGGACGAGAAAGTGCTGGGCATGCACTGGGCCTACGGCCTGAGCAGTCATCTGGGAGGGACCGTGGGTGTCTCTGAGTTCAGCGATCCCAGTCACGCCGTGCACCAGGACATCGTGTACGCTAGGGGTGGTCCCATAGAAGTCGCCAGCTTGGTTCTGGAATACGAGGATGGCACGACCGAGGAAATCATCAGAGACGGGGAGTACACCATCTTCTGAGGGTGCGAGCACAGACCTGCTCGAAGCGAGGATCCGTCCTACCGGCTTCACCAGCGGGTTTGTGTGACAGCCGTAGTCCATCGATAACGATGTAGCAGACAAGGAGAACACCATGGGTCTACCTTCGCTTGGATTGCCCGAGTTGCTGATCATACTGGTAATCATCCTGCTCGTCTTCGGTGCGGGGAAGCTGCCGGAGATCGCAAGAGGGCTGGGCAAAGCAGTAGGCGACTTCCGTCGCGCCAGCCAAGGGTTGGACCTGGAAGAGGAACTAGGCGAGAAGAAGGAGAAACCCGAGAGCTAGCCACGTCCCGCTACTCTGGTGTGGCGTTCTGAAGTGTGTAGCTAACCGAATGAGGAGCAGGCGGACAAGGGATCGCTATGGGTATCCCACGATTTCCTTTTCCGGAGGGGCGGGATACGAGCGCTTGCTGTGCGTAAGGTTCGCATCGACGAGCGCTTCGGCGATCTTCAATGCAGTGCTCGCGGGGTCGATCACCGGGACCTCATAGCCTTTCTCGCGTAAGCTGGCCTTCACCTGGACATCCAGACCAGCCAACCCTGTGCAGCCCAACACGATGACGTGAGCGCCGTCCTCTTCGATGGCCTCCACAGCCTTCTCCACCATACGACCCACGAACTGCTCACGGCCCCTTTCTAGGTCCAGCACGGGCAGGTCCACCGATCGGGCGGAGGCCAGTTTCCAGCCGACTCCATACTTCTGGGCGTGAAGCTGCAACTCCGGAATCAGGCGCTCCAGCACCGTGATCACCGAGAACTTGTGACCCAACATCGCCGCCACGTGCATCGATGCTTCGCAGGGGCCTAGCACGGGAATGGAAACCATCTCCCGTGCAGCGTCCAGGCCGGGGTCGCCGAAGCAGTTGATGATCACGGCATCAATGCCTTCCTCTTCCGCCTCGCAGACCCTGGCGATGACGTCGGGTGCGGCCAGTGCCTCATCGTAGGCGGACTCCACCGACGCCGGCCCCGATCTCACAAAGACATTGCTTATCTCCGTGCCGGGCCTGGCGACCTTTTCGAACTCTTCGATGATCATCGGCCCGAAGGCTTCGGTGATGATGGGAGTCACCGCCCTGATCTTCATTTCCTCCTCCCGCTCCCTGGACGGCAGAATGTTTGAACGGCCCTGCGGCCGCTAGCCATATCTCTCTTCGACCGGCACCCAATCGATGTCGTAGCCGAAGTAGCGGGGCCCGACTAGCTCCAGACCCTCAGGCGACCGCCATTTCTCGTTGCAGGGAATGCCCAGCACCGTCACCCGGAAGCCGTAGCGCAGAGTCTCTGTGGTGATGGGCTCACCGGTCTCTGTGTCCAGTACTGTGATCAGATCGGGCACCGAGACCATGATCTCGTCGTCCACGATGGCCACCAGGTTCTCGTTTTGGAAGTTGAGCTTCAGGGTTTGAGAATCGTACTCGTCCACTCCCTCCATGGTGGCCTCTCCGCGGGCGAACCCCTTTTCGGTGCGACGGATGACATCCACAATCTTGCCCTTGAAGACCTGGAAGCCGCCCACGGCTTCTCTCACAGCCCCAACGACGTTGATCTTTGAGCTGCGAGCTTCCCGGATCGTGCGACCGATGTCCTCCACGAGGGTCATGGTGTTGGGTACCCCCCACTCCTTTAGCTCCTTTCCCGTCGTGGCGTAGCAGGCGATCAAGGCCGTGCAACCCATGTCTATGGTGATGCTGCGGGAGAACGTCTCTGTCCACCGGTTGTTGATCGTGTTGAGGATGGCGCTGTTGCCCTTCTCATCGCCAATGGCGAACGGCGTCGAGGAAACGCCGTACAAGGTAGCGGTGACCATCTGCAATTCGGGGAAGGCCCGGCCCATGCCGTCGCAGTCCACCAAGGGGATGCGCAGGCGAGCTGCCACGGTGAGAGGCGTGACCGAGTTCAGGCCACCGGCCTCAGCAGACATGGTGGCTGTGATCTTCTGCCCCAAGTAGCTCTCCAGGGCGTGGAAGGACTTGATGATCTCATCCCCTTTCGGCAACTTCTCGACGATCACCGTGGGGGCCCCCATCATAGCCGTGGGCACGATAAGATCATCATCATCTATCTCATCCAGGGACACCAGCTCCACCGGGCCGAATTCGCGTATGGCCTGGATGCCCATCAGCTTGCCGATGTAGGGATCACCTCCGCCTCCGGTGCCCAATACAGCTGCTCCCAGGGCGATATCCTCGATGTTCTCAGGGTGTAGCAGTCTCATTTCCCATCATCCTTTCTTGCCTGTCTGGTCACAGGGCCAGGTCGCCCACGGCCTTCACCCGGATCTTCACTGCATTGCTGGGCAGGTATGCCAGCGGGACTTCTTCCACGTCCACGATGGCGATCGTCTTCTCGTCGGCTCCGGCGGAAATAGCCTTGTCCGTGGCCTCCTGCCTGGCCTGGGCCAACGCTTCCTCCCTGGGCAGCTCTGCCAGGGCGAACACTCGCTCTGTCTCACCTCCGACCTGGGCTATGGCAGCACCGATGGCGTTGGCGACGGGGAAGTGATCGGGTTTGACCATCTCCGACGTGCCCTCGACCTGCCGCGAGACCAGGATGGTTCCTCCCCCTACGAGAATCAACGGGACTGGCTCGGCGCTGGTCTTCATCTGATCGACGGCGGTCTCCACCATGGATTGCATCTCATCCAGCGCTTGCCGAACGAAGGGCGAGTCCAAGTGCTTGACCGCGCTGGCGTCGCCTATGTCGACCAAGCCACCAGCCACGGCCAGATCAGTGGTGGTCAGCACATCTCCGCCAAACACCAGACCCTTCGTCGTCAACTCGTAGCCGACGCTCTGCGGCCCGATCTGTAGCGGGTCTTGGGAGACAATGCTTCCCCCACCCAGGCCGAAGGAGTAGACATCGGGCATCCTGAAGTTGGTGCGAACGCCCGCGATGTCCACGGCCACAGATGCCTCGCGCGGGAAGCCGCGAAGCAGCATGCCCACGTCTGATGTCGTACCTCCGAGATCTGCCACCATGGCATCCTTGGCCCCCGACAGGAAGGCGGCGCCTCTCATGCTGTTGGTGGGACCCGAGGCGAAGGTGAGGACCGGGTACTTCTCCGCATAATCCGCGCCCATCAACGTGCCATCGTTCTGGCTCAGATAGAAGGGCGCGTCGATCTTCATCTCCTTCAGGGCTTGTTTGAAGGACTCCACAATGGCCTTGGCCAGGTCGCCTAGACAGGCGTTCAGGATGGCCGCGTTCTCTCGCTCCAGAAGGCCCATGCGCCCTATCTCGTGGGAAAGACTGATGGACACATCTGGCAGCTCAACCTGTATGATCTCCGCGGCTCTTTCTTCGAATGAACTGTTCACCGGGGAGAAGACGGCCGAGATGGCCACTGCTCGAATCTTCTTGGACTTGAGATCCTTGACCACATCGAGGATCTCCTTCTCATCCAGAGGTGATATCTCCCTGCCGTCGAACTCGTGTCCTCCATGAACCAGGTACTTATTATCTCCGATGGTGTCCCTCAGGTCGGGAGGCCAATCTACCATGGGGGGTAGAGCCTCCGTGGCAGGCAGGCCGAGCCGGACGGCTGCGGTCTCCATTAGCCGCTTTCGCTCCACCACAGCGTTAGTGAAATGTGTGGTGCCGATCATCACCGCCTTGATCTTGTCGCTAGGTACCTTCGTCTCCTCCAACACGGTTCTCATGGCCGTGGTGATGCCCGATGTGACGTCAGGTGTAGTGGGCGTCTTGTGCCAGCCAACGACCTTGTTCCCGTCCATCAACACCGCGTCGGTGTTGGTGCCTCCCACGTCAACGCCGATCCTCATGACAGTGTCTCCTTCCGTGATGGTTTCGTGATGGGTAGGCGCTCTTCACCCTAGGACTCGCCCTCGGTGGCAGCAGCCCTGCTCTTCATTTCTCTCGCCATGTCTCGCGTTGCGTCCGCCAGCAGCTGGAAATACGTCTCTTCGTCTGTCATCAACAGGAACTTCTTCTCGTCTACATCTTCCTTCAACTGGCGCAGGAACTGCTCGTCGCTCAGCTGTCCGCCTTCAAGGGCGAACCCGATGAGCCTGCTCGCCCCGTCGATGAGGCGAAAGGTGCCATAGAGGTGTGGCTCGTTGACCAGCAGGTGGGCGCTCGAGAACAGGAAAGCGAGCACTTCGTAGAGGTGGTCTTCAGAGACTACCATGCGCTGGCTCATGACTTCCACTCCTTCCCGTATTCTTCAACGAAAGCTATCTCACTCAACTCCAACCTTGGAGGCGGTTCAGGGTCCTCTGCCGGGTGACCCAACGTGATAACCAGCATGGGTTCGAGGTTCTCCGGGAGATTGAGGATCTCGCTGATGGCAACCTTGGCATAGGAGAGGGCGACACAGGTGCCGAGGCCCATCTCACAAGCAGCCAGCATGATGTTTTGAGCTGCTATGGAGCAGTCGGCGAGGTACAAGGCCTCTTTCCAGGGGTTGGCATCTGGCTCTTTGTCCGCACAGATGACGATGAACGCAGCCGGCATGGCGAATATACCAGGGGCGAACTTCCTGATGAGTTCCTTTTGGGAAGGTGAAGTGACGACCAAGAATCTCCATCTCTGCTGGTTGCCACCCGAGGGAGCCCACCTTGCGGCATCGAGGAGCTTCTCCAACTCCTCCTTCGCCACTGGTTCGTCCGTGAACTGCCTTATGCTTCTTCTACACTTGATGGCTTCAAAGACATCCATTACCACAACCTCCATCGTGTTTGGGGAGGGCGACCCCCTCAGCCGTAGAGGTGACAGGCAACCAGATGCCCGTCCTCCAGTTCCTTCAGCACGGGTTCTTCGTCCCTACAGCGGGCGCTATCTCGCGCTGGACAGCGCGGACCAAACCGACAGGTGCCTTCTTCGCCGCCCATGGTGGAGATCTCACCCTCCAGGATGATCTCCTCCGGTTGGAACTCGGGATCGGCCACGGGCATCGCGGAGAGCAGGGCCTGCGTATAGGGATGCATGGGCCGCTCGAATATCTCCTCCACCGGAGCCTGTTCCAGGATCTTGCCCATATACATCAGTGCCACGTGATCGCAGATGTACCGAATGACCGCCAAATCGTGGGAGATGAAGAGGTAGGTGAGATTGAGCCTTTGTTGCAGGTCGAGTAGAAGGTCCAGAACTTGAGCCTGCACCGACACGTCAAGGGCCGACGTGGGCTCGTCGAGGATCAACATCTTGGGTTCCAAGGCCAGCGCTCTGGCCACCCCGATTCTCTGCCGCTGTCCGCCGCTGAATTCGTGGGGGTAGCGGTAGAGATGGTCCTCCATCAATCCCACGAGGCTTGTCAGTTCGCGGACCCGATCATCCAGGGCGCGACCCTTGGCCAGTTTGTGAACCACCAGCGGCTCTCCCACGATCCTCTTCACCGTCATCCTGGGGTTCAGCGAGGAGTAGGGATCCTGAAAGATCATCTGCATGTCCTCGCGTCGCTTGCGCATCTCCGCCTCGGCCAGCTGGCACAGATCCTGCCCTTCGAAGATGATCTCCCCCTCCGTGGGCTCGATGAGACGCAATATGGTCTTACCCACCGTGGTCTTCCCAGAGCCGGATTCCCCCACAAGCCCGAAGGACTGACCCGGTCGGATGGCCAGGTCAACGCCGTCCACAGCCCTGACGTAGCCGACGCGTCGCTGAAAGAGACCTCCCTTCACGGGGAAGTACTTCTTCAGCTTTCTTACTTCCAGCAAGGCTTCGTCCATGAGAACTTCCGGCTAGGCGTAAAGGAAGCAGCTGACCTCATGGCCAGGTGCTATCTCCACGGGTTGCGGCGGCGGTTCCTCGGCGCAGCGAGCGTTGGCGTGCTCACATCGAGGGTGAAATCTGCAACCCAGCGGTGGATGGAGAAAGTTGGGGACCGTTCCGGGAATCCCTTTGATCTCTCCCTTCTTGGTCCCATAGGTGGGGATGGCCTTCATCAGACCCACGGTGTACGGATGCTTGGGAGCCTTGAAGATGTCCAAGGCGCTGCCATGCTCCACTACGACCCCGGCGTACATGACTGCCACCTTCTGGCACATCTTGGCCACTACGCCCAGGTTGTGCGTGATGAGGAGCACCGAAAGGTCCAACTCCTGCACCAGCTCGTCAATGAGCCGCAAGATCTGGGCTTGAATGGAAACGTCGAGGGCGGTGGTGGGTTCATCAGCGATGAGGAGACTGGGTGTGCCCGACAACGCCGTGGCGATCAGCACGCGCTGTCTCATCCCACCGCTGAACTGATGGGGGTAGTCGTCGATTCTCTCGGGAGCGTCACCGATGCCGACCCGGCGCAGCATCTGTAGAGCTCGTGCTCTGGCCCCTCGTCGCAGCCCTCGCACCGTGGGCAAGAGATTTCCCAGGCCTCCGAGCATGCTCAACCGCGAGGCCTTGGAAGTGTCCTGTCTGGAGCCGATGATGTCTATCATCTGATCACCGACGGAGAATACGGGGTTCAGGCTGGTGGTGGGATCCTGGAAGATCATGGCCAGCTTCTGCGCTCGCAACAAGCGCATCTCCTCATCGCTCTTGTGGAGAACATCCTCCCCCTCGAAGAACACCTGGCCGCCCGTGATCTCGCCGGGAGGGCAGGGGATTAGACGCGGTATGCTGAGGGCTGTCATGGTCTTGCCACACCCGGTCTCGCCCACCAGCCCCAGGACATCGCCGCGATACATCTTGAGGTTGACGCCATTGAGTACCTTGGAGATGCCGTCGAAGGTGCGGAAATCCAGGCGGAGGTCCCTGATGTCTACCAGAAGGTCACGATCCATGATGAAACAAGCAATAACGTGCTATCTGCGGGCCCTCGGATCCAGGACGTCCCTGAACCCGTCGCCCAGGATGTTGAAGCCAAAGACAGTCAGGAACATGGCCAGGCCCGGGAAGGTGGAGTACCACCACCCGTAGGGAAGGAACTCCCGACCTTTAGAAATCATGGCTCCCCACTCTGGCACTGGAGGCTGCGCACCCACTCCGATGAACCCCAGTGCGGCCAGGTTGAGCACGGCGAAACCGAAATCCATGGAGGCCTTGACCATGATGGCTGATAAGCAGTTAGGTAGGATGTGATTGAAGATGATACGAGGACGGCTGGCACCGATGCATCTCGCGGCCTCGACGTAGTCTTCCTCCCGTATCGAGAGCACCTGAGCCTGCACCAAGCGACAATAGCCGGGCCACCACATAATGGACAGGGCCATCATGGCGTGCAGCACGCTGGGACCCAGAGCAGCAGTGATAGCCAAGGCCAGGAAGATGCCTGGCATGGTCAACATGATGTCGGTGATGCGCATGATCACTTCATTGACCGCGCCGCCGAAGTAACCGGCGATGCCGCCTAGAACGACTCCGATGAGGCCACCCACCAGCACGATGATAGTTCCTGCAACCAAGGAGGTCTGGGTGGCCCAGACGGTCCTGGTGAAGACGTCCCGTCCGTATTCGTCCGTGCCGAAGAGGTTCTCGCGGGTGGGTCCCTGCAAACGTTTCTCGACGTGCGTGGTGAAGCCGGCATCGTCTGGATAGGGTACCCAGTATCGCCCCGTCAAGGCGACCAATATCAGGAAGACGATGATCGCCACACCGACGACGGAGAGACGGCTCGATCGGAAGCGGTAGAGACCCCGACTCCATTCATCGATGAGACCCTGGTTCTCTGCCCGCCAGCGGCCCCACCAACCTCGTAGACCTCGTACCTCAATAGATACAGTCGAGCTCATGACTCTTACTCACAGACCGGAAACGGTGCCTATCCGTAGCGGATCCGCGGATCGATGATTCCATATGAGATGTCAACCAGCAAGTTGACGATGGTGAAAAGCAAACCTACAAAAAGGGTAATGCCCATAATGGGCTGGAAATCGAGGGTCATCGCCGATTTGACAGCATAAAGACCTATGCCTGGCCAGTCGAAGACGGTCTCGATCATCACCGAGCCACCCAGTTGCCACCCAAAGAGAAATCCCAGCATGGCTACGGTGGCGATGAGGGCGTTCTTCAGCACGTACTTGGCGAGGATGACCCGTTCGGGGAGCCCGCTCGCTCGGGCCATGGTCACGAAATCTCGCTGCATCACCTCCAGGATGTCCGCCCTCAACAACCGCGTAATGAGAGCGATGCCGATCAGAGCCTGGCAGAATGCGGGGAGTGCCATGTGCTTCACAGCTATGCGGAAGCTCTCTAGATCGGCTGCCAGAAGGCTATCCACCAGCAGCATTCCGGTCACATTGGGAGGGAAAGGAACCCGTGGATCGAAGCGCCCGCTGATGGGCAAGAGATGGAACTTCATGCCCAGAATCAGTTGGAGCACCATGCCTAGCCAGAACACGGGCATGCTGATGGACGAAAGGGCGACCACTCTGGAAAACTGGTCGGGCCATCTGTCCCTGAAAACGGCCGCGGCAATGGCCATGGGAAGGCCAATGATCACCGCTATGGCCGTGGACACAAGAACCAGCTCGAAAGTGGCTGGGAAGAACCGTTTCAGGTCCATAGCGACCGGATGGCGGTTCATCATGGAGGTGCCGAAGTTGCCTCGGAGGACGCCCCTCATGTAATTGAGGTATTGGGCGTAGAGGGGCTTGTCGATACCGAATTCCTCTTGCAGCTTCTGAATCTGTTCCGCCGTAGCCTGGGGCCCAGCGGCCAGTCTGATGGGATCGCCTGGCACAATATGAGATATGGCGAAGGTTACAATGGACAGCCCGATCAGGACTGGTATGATCAATAGTAAGCGTCGTAACAGGTAGTAGCGAAGTCTCATGAGTTACCTTCTCTTACTGTGACGTTGTTGGATGCCTGCCGCGCGTTCGCCGGCCCTCGGCCTGCCCCGAAGGTCAAAGCTTATTCGTAGGGACAGGCGCCGATCGATGAACATCTTGCGTTCTTGCCCAGTCGCTGAGGCAGACCAGGGGACGGAACCTGAAGCACGGAGGCCTCGGAGCTTGTTTGGGGATTCCCCGTCTACGCGCCCTCGAGGGCTGGGATATGTCAGCCCGGCACAACCTCCGGTGGCAGAACCACCTGCGGCAGCCGCCCAATCGTCAGCTCAAACGCCTGTGTTGCGCTCACAGGTAGGCGGTGAGGGGAGTGGCAGATTGCCCCCCTCACCACCCAAATGTGCGCTGAGTCTACGCTTCCAGCCACAAGGGCCAGAAGTCCAGAGCGATGTAGCCGGTATACTTGTAGCCCTTGACGCGGTCCGAGAAGCCGAGCATATTGGGCATGGTGTAAAGCATGACCGCAGGGATGTTCTCCATGACCATCGCCTGCAAGTCTGCCACCAATTCCAAGCGCTCTTCTGCGTCGGCCGTAGCCTCGGCCTGCTCTAAGAGAGCATCTAGGTCCGCGTTCTTGAAGAAGCAAGCCGACTGGAAGCTGCCTCCCTCTGGTTTGTCCCAGAAGGGAGAGTAGTACTGGTACCGGAACCACTGCGTGGCGACGGGCCCCAGATCATCGAAGACAGCGATTGTGTCCGCCCCTGTGTCCGGGTGCGTGGACATGGCAACCATGTCCGGCCAGACCTTGGGAACCAGGTTGACGGTGATGCCGAATTGGGCCAGAGGCTCGGCCAGCATGGTGCCCATGGCTTCCTCGAAAGGCAACCCCGTGACGTACACGAAGTCGATCTCGAAACCACCATCTGCCCAGGCTGTCTTGTCGAGATATTCCTTGGCCTTGTCCAGGTCCTGCCGGTAGATGGGCTGCACGTTGGGGTCATGGCCCGGCACGCCGTCGGGCAGGCAGCCGGTGATCAGTGGGCACAAGTCGGGCCCACCCTGCGTGGCCACGAACCCGTCATAATCAAAGGCGTGGGCCATGAATTTGCGGAAGTTCAAGTCCGAGAAGGGCTCCCGCTGGTTGTGCATCTTGACGTAGCCCGTCAGGAAGCCCGGGTTGACCTCCGTGTGGGTCCCCGGATTGTCGTCGATCAGAGGCAGGTCATCCACAGCGACCGTGTCGGTGATATCGATCTCACCGGCCAGCAAGGCCATCCGCCTTTCGGCTGAATCGCGGATGATCCTCCAGATGACCCCATCCAGACGTCCCCCTTCTGGCCAACCACGCCAGTAATCGGGGACCGCCTCGAGTTCGTAGACCGTTCCCGGCTCCCAACGCGTAATCTTGAAGGGTCCCGAGCCGGCTGCATTCTCCAAGAGCCATGTCTCGCCCTTGTCGCCGCTCTCCTCATGGGCCATGACCTCGTCGGGGTTGGCGATGAAGGTCTGCCCGCCGTAGCCCAGCAGCCACGGCAGGTCGGCAAATGGCGTGTTGAGGACGATGCGCAGCGTGTAGTCGTCCACCACCTCAATGCCGTCCGCATCCATCACCGGTAGGATGTTGGCCGCTCGCGGTCTCTGGAAATCCAGGATCCCCTTGAGGGTCCACTCCACGGCGTGGGCAGTCAATGGAGTGCCGTCGTGGAACATCGCTCTCTCATCGAGGTGGAAGACCCATTCTCTGACGTCGTCGGACACCTCGTAGTGGGTGCAAATGTTGGGGGCCAGTTTGGGCGGCCAGTCTTCCTGCCACCAGAGGGAGTCATACACCCCCCTCATCATGCAGTTGATGGAGTAGTCGCCTCGATCCCGGGGATCCAAGGTGGGGATGTCCTGCCCCCCGGAGTAGATGAGAACCCCTGTCCCTTCCGGTATCGGTGGCGGCTCGGGTGGAGCCGGCGTCGGGGACTCAGCAGGCGGTGGTGGGGCCGTGGTTGCTGTGGGTTCCGGGGGTACCGGCGTGGGCTCGGGCGCTGGTGCAGGCGCGCACCGGGCGATCAGTGCAGCGCCACCTCCCATCAGCATTTGCAGGAACCGTCGTCGGGTGATTTGTCGGCGTAGCGCCTTTACCGCGTCACTCTCTTCTATCCTTGCCATCTCTTGATCTTTCCTCCTTTTATGCCGGGTGACTGTGACGTTGTGGCTGCGCTCAGGGGCCTGGTCCCGATCTTCTGTGAGTCAACAGAGAGAGGAACTGTCGGGTCCTGCTACCCGCGTAGGTTTACCCGGACCGCTTCAACCACACAGAACGAAAGAGACTAACCTACAGGCTATCACCCCCCTTCGGGTTCGAACGTGGTTCCCTTTGCAGTGATATTCTCAGCTATTCCAGTAAGGGAGAAGCAACAAGCTTCTCCCTTCGGCAAGATAGCTGGATTCCGAGCCACTCCCGTAAAAGCTGTACCGACGAACGCTCGAAGTATGTTTGCCGCATTATACCACGGAGTTTCACACCTGTCAAGTTTCGCTCTCGAGGCTGTTCAACAGCGCTGTCAGACACAGGTCCGGCGCCCCCGCATCCTGAGCGCCGGCCGCGCAGCGTGAGTAGCCGCGGAGCGGCGTATCGAAGGCAAGCGGCCCATCGAACGGCAGCTGCGCAGGCTGAGTAGGCTCCGCAGGAGCCGTATCGAAGCCCGCAGCGGGGTATTGAAGCACGTGCCTGTCGAAGGAGGTCAGGGGATGGCGGCGTGGCCTCTGCGCGTAGCGCAGCCGGCCGAGCGAGCCCTAAGAATGCGCCGGGATGGTGTCAAGTCCCAATCAGCCAGATGGGTGGATCACTGTCCCGTCGTGCCAGTCCGGGTCAGCCTCCATCAGCGCCCTCATCTCCACATACCGCTGATGCGACTCAGGGCTATCCGCATAAGCCATGTATGTGTCGCGGTTCTCGAAGACCACGGCTTCGAAGAACTCCTCGGGGTCATCATCCATCTGGTAGATGTATGCCGCCACGAAGCCGGGTGGGGGATCAGCTTCAAACTGCTTCTGCAACTTCACCAGCTCATCGACGTTTCCCGGCTTTGCCCTAAAGCGTGCCACCGTTCCGTACATGTCTCGCTCCTTCCTCCATAACCAAAATAACCTGCGAAAAGAAGTCCTGAAGAGGTCGTCCCAGCCCTATTCGCCCGCCAGAGGAGTCGGCTTCAGCGAGTTGTCATGCGCAACCAGGGAAAGAGTGCTCGATGATTCGTTCTCACCAGATGAGAGGGATGAGCCTGTATTTCACCTTCTTTCTGTACTCTTCGTATCCCTCAAGCTCTTGAACCAGCAACCTCTCTTCGCCGACGATTCTTCCTGCCACCAGAAGGACGAGTGCAAGGCCAATGGCCAGTCCAAAGGCAGAGCCAAGGAGCATGGGCACCCCGATGAATAGGAGGACCCCTCCCAGGTACATGGGGTGTCTCACAAAGCCGTACACGCCGGTGGAAACGACGCGCTGCTGGCGGTCCGTCTGAATCCTCACCAGGGGAGATAGATAGGTATTGTCAACATACGAGCGGAAGAAAAGGAATGCGGAGAACAGGAGCGCGACCACTCCAACCACCTGCAACCATAAGGGGAAGCCGGTCGTCCACTGGAATCTCCTGGCATCAAGAGGCATCACGATGATCCAAGCGAGAAACCCCAGGACCAACGCATAGACCACATACCGGTCCCAACCTTGTTGATTGAGACTCCCCGGCTGCTTGTACCTCTCCGCGAGTAGGGCCGGGTCGTTCCGATAGATATAAAGAATCGCCGCATAGCAAAGAGCAAGAAACCATGCCGTGAATATCCAGCCTTCAATCCATAGCCAGTCTCCGGATAGAAGGAGAAGCAGGGCCGGGAAGACGAGTACGTAGAGCATCGCGAAGAGAAGCAAACGAACTGGAGGTCTTGGGACCTGCTCTGACATGGACTCACCCTCCTATGGTCATCGGGTTACGCCTAGCGGCCTCGACCTGAGGCGCCGGGGCCGGCGCCACCATCGGCAAGCCCAGCATCCCTATAATTCAATTCTATTGACGAATCACGCCGCATCCCCAGTCGCCCCCAGCGAGTGGTTAGGCGGATACCTACGGCCATCTAACCCTTCGATTTGTCATAGCCATCTCCTGACCGTCTGCTTGTATTCAATGTACTCGTTTCCAAACTTCTCTTCCAACACCCTCTCTTCCGAAGGGATGTAGATCAGGTCCAGTATCAGAAAAAGCAGCACAGGAAAGCAAAATGAGACAATCGAGCCTAGGATTATCGCCATACCAAGTAACACAGCGACGCCACTGAGATAGATGGGATTCCTGCTAACGCGAAATGGACCATCTGTCACCAATCGGTTGGGGGCTTGGCCAAAATCCGCTGGTGTTTGGTTCCTCTTCAAACGGTCCGATGCAGCAAGATTTAGCACCACACCCGCAAGAATAGGCGCGACGCCCAGGAACCTCAACGGTGAATGGATGAGTGCCTTGATCGGGAAGATGAAGTGTGCCGCAATTGAAATGGGTATGAAGAGGTTAAACCAGGAAGGATTGATTAACTTGGCTTTCATTGCATCAAATAGGCTTCACAACCCATTAATCCGCCTAACCTCTGTGAGCTGAGCGGCGCAGCAGGGCTCCTGCATTTGGCTCCGGCGTACAGGCTGCATCCGCCCCGGCGAATTGTTAAGCGCACTATCTAATCACGACGCCTTCCCACCTACTATGCTTACTACCTTGAGCATCAATCGGAAGGGACGCCCCTGGTTCTGCACCTGGTTGAGGGTGCCACCTATATATAGTTGGCCGACATCGCTGTGGAACAAGAATGAATTAGAGGCACCCGCATGCCCGATCAATTCGGCCTTTGGAGAAAAGGGAGAGAGCAGTTTCGGCAGCTTGAACCGCATCAATCCAAGTCCGTATTGCAGAGAATAGGATATTCTCTTCCAGTTTCTCATCCGTTCTAGTGTAGAAGGTGCCTCAAACAACTTGCCATCCATCAGGTTCCCGAGAAACCTCAGGCTATCCTCGACATTTGAAACCATGCCGCCGTCAGGTCCAAAGGATCTCATCGCTTTGTCAAGGTAGAGAGGCCTTTCTTTGTAGTAGATGTTCGCGGGAGAGCCTCCTACAGGCGCGTGCGGTCTTCCATAGCCGTATAGATATGTTGAGGAGAGCTCCAAGGGTTCGATGATGAGTTCGTAGAATACCTCATGAAGAGGCTTCTCGGTCACTGACTCAATAATGGCCCCCAGAAGCTGGTAGTTGGTGTCGGAGTAATGTGCTTTCTTGCCAGACGTCTCCTGCCCCTTCGGTTCTGGTGGGAACTTCGGAGAGAGGCTACTTTTCGCTATGTCCACGATTTTTTCCACGTCCCACTCCTCATCGCTCCCTCCAACAATGAGGTCAAACATGCTCTTCCCACCTTTTGGTTTGGCCAGGAAATAGTCTGGCAACCCAGAGGTTTGGCTTATCAAATGGTAGACCCTTAGTAGCTCGCTGTAGTCGCGGCCTTTGTAACGATGCAAACCTTCTACCAGTGAGCTTGGAAGGAACTTTGAGATGGGGTCATCCAAGGTTAGGAGTCCACGTTCTTCAAGGATCAACGTCGCGGGAGCGGTATACATCTTGGTTATGCTGGCGATGAAGATCGGGGTATCGACCTTCATCACATCACCCTTGTCTGCATGTGCAGTTCCCGCGGCTCCTGACCAGTAGAAATCACCGGTCTTGGTGGCGACACCTAGGACTGCACTGAAGATGTCTTTACTCTTTCTTACTAAGGCGTCGATCTCGCTCTGCAACTTGTTTCCGATAGCTGTGTGGTCCATACTGCGAATCTCTTTTCTTGGTGACAAGTCATGAGTCAGCCCTGGTTTCGAGAATTCCCTTTGTGCTCCTAGCTAATGCTTCCACAGAACTGTTCTGGATAATGTCCCCCACCGGGCGGCGCTTTGGGCCAGTCGCGGGAGCGAGCTGGGTTTTGCTTTGGGCCACAGACCATTATAGTGTATCGCCCTTGCCAGCTCAAACAGCACACAGCCCGCCGGACTGCACAGGCTCCTTTGACGGGCGGTTTGGCGCCCTTTTGACGCCTCGGTGGTAGACTGCGGCTGAGGTATCAAGTTGGCCGAACGTTGCGGCCATGGGCACTTAATGGCAAGGAGGAAGAGATGAAAAGACATACCTGGCGCCATCTACTGGCTATTCTGGCGATCACGGCGTTTCTGCTCGTCGGTTGTGGCCCCCTGGGAGGGGAGCCTGAACTGGAGATGGAGTTCTGGGCCAGCGAGGAAGTAGTCCCGGCAGGAGGGTGCACCACGCTGAATTGGGAGGTGCGGGCTGCCGAGGACTACCCTGTGCTCCTGAATGGTGAGGAGGTTCCTCCGTTTGGCGAGCGTGAGGTGTGCCTGGAGGGACGCCAGGAGTTCGAATTGATCGTGGAAGCACCGGGTGGGCCGTACGTAGAGAGGGTGGTCATCGAGGTGGAGGGCGAAGGGGAAGAGCGGCCCCCGCACGAACACCCGCCGGAGGAGCCGCCTCCCGCAGAGCCTCCGCCGGAGGGGGGTTCAGAGCTCATCGCCTTCGTGTCGGATCCAGATGCGATCTCTCAAGGTGGGTGCGCCATATTACACTGGGAAGTGGATGCTGCCGAATGGCCGGTAACCCTTGACGGCCAGGAGGTGCCCCATGTCGGAGAGCGGGAGGTATGCCCTGAGACAACCACTACCTACGCCCTCCTGGTGGAAGCACCTGAGGAACCCCAAGAGCGACACCTAACCCTAGAGGTTCAGGCTGGCCCAGCGCCAGCGCAAACACCTCCCCCGCCACCGGCATCAGGGCCTACGGCCACGCCTCCCCCGCCACCACCATCGGGGCCTGCACCCACGCCTCCTCCGCCACCACCATCGGGGCCGACGCCTACGTCGCCTCCGGCACCAACATCGGGATCAGATGTCTGGCCCTGTGACCTCTACCCCGATAATCAGCCTCAGGGGAATGTATGGGTGCGCATTTGGAATAACGGCCCTGCAACCCTCACGAACAAGAAGGTGCGGATCAGCGGCTCATACACCAGAACCACCCTCACCACTCCTCCCACGGCTCAGGGAGCGAATATCCCGCCAGCGGAGTACGTTCTCAGCAACCTGGCTCGCGGGCAGCAGCAGAACATCAACCTGGGTTGGCAAATCGACCTCAGCCAGTACAGCTACGACTTCACGGTGACCGTGGCGGCTGTTGACTTCACAGATCCCAACAGTGGGAACAACTCCTACAAGGAGTCGTTCCAGGGCCAGGCCAGCGCGCAGGCCACAATCGTCTTCGTGAACCAGTCTGGACACTTCCTCTGCTATGCCTACGTAAGGCAGGCCGGCACCGGCGATTGGGGGGACAACGTACTGGCTTGTCCTGGGTTTTGCTGTCATAATGAAGGTGCCCCTCAGTGCCCGTGCACATTGCATGGAGCGTCGGCCTCTGTGGTCCTCGCTGCGGGGAAGTATGACCTTAAGGCGCGCATTAGCGCAGGCAAGGTCTGGAAGCTGTACAACGTCAACGTCTCGGGGACTTACACGTGGGTCTTGACACCCTAGCGGTGCCTCAGCGGCGGGTCGAGCCCCGTGGGCAGTGTGGCGGTCAGCATCTTCTGAGTAGCAGGACGAGGGGCCCACGCGATATGACAAACAGCAGCCCCTGCGGAAGCGGGGGCTGTTGCTATTGGTGGCGATATCCCTGTGATCGGTGGTCGGGACCCATGATACGTGGGTGGCTTAGCCGCCAGAAGACGCCCGCTGGATAGCCAGCCATTTTGGCCAGGTCCCCCAGAGGCGAATAATGGGCGCCCAGAGAATGGCCTTGATCTTGTCCCGCAGCGGCAGATCGCGGATCATGGAGCGCAGCCGCCTATATGGAGTAGAGAGATAGACCGCCGCACCACCGAGAGGCAACAACCACCAGAGGGGATGATGGTAGAGGCCCACGAAAATGAGCGGGGGACCTACCACCACGTAGGCGAGATAACGAATCGCGTGGCGCTTTCGCCAGAGATCGGCCTCCCCATCCTCCCTCGCGCCAGAGGCGGCGCCTATCTCGAGTTTGTACCGTTCGGGCTTACAAGAGCGCTTACCCTTGTCTTGCACATCTGAACCCCATGTACCCGGCACTGAACTGCTTTGCCCTGGGCCACACCTTTCCATCATAGACGATGATGTAGGCGTGTTCTTCATCTACCTCTGTCGCCGTCCACCAGTAGATCACCTGGGAGTATAAATTCCACAGCGGAGACTCTTTGTCAGGGGTCGTTTTGTAGGTAGCCCTAGCAATTTCTGCATCCCATACCCCACCGCTGTTCTGGCCGTGGCGAGCCATAGAGCGCACAGCTTCATCCACCGTCGGCAATCGCCAAATGTGCTGTGGCACAGGGGCAGGGGTCAGGCCATCTTCGCCAAGATATTGGCACACCTGCTGTGCTTCATACCAATTTACCCCTGTGCGCGGCCATCCTGGTCCATCAGGAGCCCAGATGAGATTCACCCCGTTTCCCTGCACCAATCGAGCTTGGAGAAACCCATCATCAATGCGTTGGGACACTCGGAGGACAGGTTCTATGCCAAATATGGTCAGGGTCAGGAGGGGAAGTCCAACAGCCAGAGAGATAGCTATCCTACGTGGTTGAGGACGACCGAACCAGTAAAGCACACCAATCCCAATCAGTGGCAGGATGAGGAAAAACGTGGCCGTGTTGGTGAATGCTTGAAAGAACCAAGCAACGAGCAAGGCGAAGATCATATGTAGGCCGCCGCCAAACCGGGGCCAACGAATTGAAATGAGGGTGACGCCCATAAAGATGAGCATCGGGCTA
>CAYGAW010000023.1:0-11612 GCA_964347945.1 uncultured Anaerolineales bacterium | reverse complement strand
ATATTCATGTGGAAGGTATCTAGGTGGAGCTTCACCTGCTTCGACCCCACCTCGGAGACGAAACGGAGGCCCTGGTCCACGTTGTTGACCAGGAAGGTCTCGTAGCGATTGATCGGTTCCACCGCCAAGAGGATACCTTCCTGCTCGGCGTATTCGGCGGCGCGTTTCACCGATTCTACGGCGTAGCTCCATTCCCTCTCCGCTGCGGCCACCCACTCCTCCTCAGTCGCGAAGTCGCCCACCGGACTGGTCTTGGCTACAGCTGAAGGCACCACGATGATCAAAGGTGCTCCCAAATCACGAGCGAAGTCCACACACTCCCTGAGGTAGTTGACAGCCCGATCCCTCACCTGAGGATCAGGATTCGCCAAATCCCGGTCGTTGGTGGGCCAAGGGTAGATGCCGGCGAGCGAGAGGACCTGGAGATTCAGTTCTTCACAGAGTTGGTTGACCTCGCCAGGGCTGTATTCTTCAGGCTCGCCCATCAACTCGATCCCATCGTAGCCGAATCTCTTCAGGCGCTCGAAAGTCGACCGCAGAGGCTCTTTGCCGTAGATCCAGTTGCTGATAGAATACTTCAGCGCACCGCCTCCTCGTAACCACGTAGGGCGGCGATGGACTCCTCGGCGTAGAGATCCCTTAGAGGTAGGTAAGGCTCCATGTCTACAGCCAGAAGCGCATTGGGGTGAGGCGGCACCGGCTCAAGGGTCAGGGGACCCTGGTAATCGATGCCTTTGAGGGCTTGCAGTATGGCCTCGAAGTCTGTATGCCCGTAGCCCACCGCCAGCCTGTTGCTGTCCGAGATATGCATGTTGACCAGGAGTTCTCCGGCCTTGCGTACGGCCTCAGCAGGCTCTTCCTCCTCGATGTTCATGTGGAAGGTATCCAGGTGGAGTCTCACCGCTTTCGACCTCACCTCGGAGACGAAACGAATGCCCTGATCAACGTTGTTCAACAAGAAGCTTTCGTAGCGATTGATGGGTTCCACCGCCAGAAGTACGCCTCTCTGTTCAGCGTAATCGGCTGCCCTTTTCACCGATTCCACGGCGAAGTTCCATTCCCTCTCCGCTGCGGCAACCCACGCATCCTCGCTGGTGACGTCACCCATAGGGCTAGTTCTTCCCGCTGACGCAGGGATGACTACCACAAGAGGCGCCTCCACAGCGGAGGCGAGGTCCACACACTGGCTCGCGTAATCCAGCGCCTTTTGTCTCAATTGGGGGTCGGGTATGGCTAGATCTCTTTCCAGGGGCCAAATGGACCAACCTAGGACAGAGAAAACCCGGAGGTCGAACTCCTCGCAGAGTTGCTTGACCTTTTGACTATCATACTGTTCGGGTTCGCCCTTGAGCTCGATACCGTCGTAGCCGAATCTCCTCAGACGCTCGAAAGTGGTCCGCAGAGGCTCCGCGGAGTAGATCCAGTTACTGATGGAGTATTTCATGGCCCGCCTCCCTTCAGACGAGGCCCACGGGTGGCTGAGCAGGTGCGGCCCTGTTCCGTCTGGACCTACCTACTCTGAAAGGACCCTTGGATGGGCAGCCTACACTCCGAGGCGGCGTCTGCGCCACTGATCGAAGACCACCACTATGATGATCACTAGGCCGATTACCACTCGCTGCCAGAAGGCGGAGACACCTGTGAGGTTGAGGCCGTTGTGCAGGACACCCATTATGAGGGCTCCAATCAATGTGCCCCCGATCGATCCCTCACCACCAAAGAGGTTGGTACCTCCGATGATCACCGCAGCTATGGAATCCAATTCCATGCCCTCACCCATGAGAGCGTTGGCGGAGTTCATGCGCCCAGTCAGGACTATGCCCGCAATTGCGGCGGTGATCCCGGAGAAGGTGTAGATAGCTATCCGGGTGCGGTCGACATTGATCCCCGATACCCTAGCAGCCTCCCTGTTGCCCCCCATGGCGAGGTCCGCGCGTCCCAGGGCGGTGTGGTTGAGGATTACCCAGCCAATGGCGACCACAATAAGGGCGATTATGGCCGGTATCGGAATCCCAAAGACATTGCCACTCCCCAACCAGATGAGGCGCTCGGGCAAGTAGCCCTTCAACTCTAGCGCCGTGAGATGCGAGGGCACGGGTAGTCCTCCCGTGAGGAGTAGTGCGACGCCGCGGACGACTTGCCAGGTCCCCAGGGTAACGATGAAGTCAGGGATACGTCCCTTGGTAATGATGGTGCCGTTCCAACACCCCACCAGAGCACCAGCAGCGATCGCCAGGAGTATGCCTGCCCACATGTTCAGCCCCCAGCGGGTCATGGCCACGGCCGCTACTGAACCGGATAGGCCGAGGGTGGCCGCCACCGAGAGATCGATGCCCGCGGCGATGATAACCATAGTCTGTCCCACAGCAAGGATCGCGGTAGCTGCGGTCTGGTGAAGGATATTGGCGAGGTTGCTGGTAGTGAGAAAGTGAGGGCTGGCAATGGTTAGGTAAAGGCCCAGCGCCATCAGAGCTATCCCCGCACCACCCCTGAGCAGAATCCCCCTACCTACTCGGCGGAGAGTATCCGGCCACGCCACCCGTCCAACGGCTACTGCTTCGCCGCTGGGATTGTCATTGTTCATCTTCACACCTCTCAATGTCTCACTCCACCGCACATCTCAAGATATCCTCTTGAGTGCATTCTCCCCCGGCGAATTCTCCCATGATCCTGCCTCGCGCCATTACAAAGATGCGATCGGCCATCGCCAAGACCTCCGGGAGCTCGGACGAGATCATGATCACGCCCACACCTTCCCCAGCCAAGTTGTTCATCAGGCGGAACACCTCCACTTTGGCTCCCACATCGATGCCCCTGGTGGGTTCGTCCAAGATGAGGATCTTAGACTCGCTACATAGCCACTTCGCCAAGGCGACTTTCTGCTGGTTTCCTCCGCTAAGAAGCTCCACTTTTTGACTGAGGCTTGGAGTGGCGATGTCCAATTCCTGAACATAGTGTTCTGCAGCCCTTCTCTCCTCCTCCCGTCTGAGGAACCCCAAGCGGGTCATTCTGTCCAGACTGGCGAGAGTTATGTTCGGAGGAATAGGCAATCGAGGTACCAGGCCGTCCCTCCTGTCCTCAGTCATGTAGCCAAGACCCAAATCGATGGCGTCCCAAGGTGACGATATCCTGACCTTATTCCCGTTGAGGACTATGTCGCCGCTCTCGGGGCGCTCAAACCCGAAGAGGGTGCGGGCAAGATCGGTACGACCGGCCCCCATCACGCCAAAGATGCCTACAATCTCGCCCTCGTGCAGGCTGAGGCTGATGTCCCGCAGCTTGCCCTTGACAGTAAGACCGTCTATTCTGAGAATTTCCTTGCCTAGCTCTACCTCTTCTTTGGGGAATTGCTCCACCAGTTCTCTGCCTACCATCATTCGTATCAGCGTGGCCTCATCTGCCTCGCTGACCGAGAGTGTGCCAACCCCTTTGCCATCCCTTAGGACTGTCACTCGCTGGCCGATCTGGGGGACCTCGGGCAAACGGTGAGAAACGTAAATGACTGCTACGCCTCTCTCTTGGAGTCTACGTATCGTATCAAAGAGATGATCTCGCTCCTCATCCGATAAAGCGGAGGTGGGTTCATCAAGAAGCAGGATTTGTACCTTCATGGAGAGAGCTTTGGCGATCTCGGTCAACTGCCGCTCCGCCATACTCAGACCGCGAACGGGTTTACTGGGATCGATATCAGCCCCCAGGTCGCTCAGGATATCTGCTGCTCGGGAATGCACCTCTGGCCAATCCACTGTGTTCAGAGGTCTGCGCCTGGGGAGTCGGCCCAAGAGGATATTCTCGGCTGTGCTGAGAGTGGGAATGAGGCTCAGCTCCTGATAGACCATGCCTATTCCCAGATCGCGAGCATGCTGCGGATTGCGAATTTCAACCTCTTCACCCCGGATGAGGATGCGGCCGCTGTCTCTGGGGAGCGATCCGCTGAAGATCTTCATCAAGGTTGACTTCCCAGCCCCGTTCTCCCCCAGAACGACATGCACCTCCCCCTCGTGGAGATCGAAATCGACGTGGTCGAGAGCGTGCACGCCGGGAAAGCTCTTATCAATAGCTTCGGCGTGCAACAGGGATGTTGAACTCACCAATGTACTCCTCTCCATAGGCTACGGGGTCGTGTATCCTCCATCTATCACGAGTATGGAGCCAGTGGCATAGGTGCACTCCTCTGAAACCAGAAACAGTATCCCCGCGGCAATCTCTTCCGGTCTGCCCATTCTTTTCATGGGTCGATCCTCTTCAAGGGCACGCCGCGTGCTCTCAGGATCCGCAGCCTCGGTAATCACCTTCTCCACCAGAGGTGTCAAGGTCCTGCCTGGGCAAAGACAATTGACCCTGATCTCATGGGGGGCGAAATCCAAGGCCATACTCTTGGTCAAGGCGATGACCCCGCTCTTGGATACGTTATACGTCACTTGGTTAGGAATGCCAACGAGTCCCGCCTCGGAGGCTACATTCACTATGGTTCCTCCGCCCCTTTCGACCATGGCCGCCACAGCGTACTTGGAGCACAGGAAGACTCCTGTGAGGTTGACTCCCAGAATGCGATGCCACTCATCCTCGGTCGTATTCACCACATCGCCCTGGCCGTAGACACCTGCGTTATTTACGAGGACGTCGAGTGTGCCGTACGTGTCGAGGGCGGTCTTCACCATATGCTTCGCGTCGCGCGCTTTGGATACATCTGCCTGCACGAAAGTCGCCTTCCCGCGATCTTTCTCTATGAGATCGGCTGTCTCTTCGCCTCTTTCGGGGTCACTGTCGGCTACCACCACCTTCGCGCCTTCTCTTGCGAATAGCAGCGCAGTAGCACGGCCTATTCCAGATCCGGCCCCGGTGACTATGGCTACCCTGTCTGCCAACCTCATCATGCTAACCTCTCTGCGCAACGGCCCTCTCAAGCGCTTCCATATTGAAGGCAGGGGCTGCCCGAGTTCGTCGTTTCGGGCAGCCCCCGCCTCAGGTACGCTACTCGCACGCGGCTTTGATGCCGTCCCAATCGATGGGCTCAAGAGCAGGCTCGGGATAGAAGAGCCTGGCGTTGTCCTGGTACATGGTACGAGGGCGAATGTCGAAGATCTGAGGAACATCCATCCCACAGACTATCTTCACTCCGAACTCGGTTCCGTACCAGCCCCACTCTGGGAAGCCATGATGGGTCTCGGCCACCATCCTGCCCTCCGCGATCCTATCCGCGGATTCGGGCGTGACGTCGTTCGTGAAGATCTTCACCTCGTCCTCACGCCCAGCCCCCTCGACGGCCAACATGGCTCCTAGGCCCATCTCATTGGATGCTGCCCAGATCGCGTCCAGGGTGCCGGCCGGATTGGCGCTGAGAAAGTCCTCTGCGGCCTTGATCCCCTTCTCCCGGTTCCAATCGGCGGGGAGGGTGCCCACTATCTCGATGCCGGGATACTCATCGACCACGCTGTGGAATCCGTTCAGTCGAGCGGTGGAGAAGAAGCCACCAGCGATCCCCTCGATGATAGCCACCCTCGCTTCCACGTCGATAGTCGCGGGATCCACATCCGCATAGACGTCCTCCCACCAGGCGAGATCGAGGTACGTTCCTTCCTCAATGTCCACCATGTCGCCTTCGCCCAGGACCCCCGGGCCTCCGAAATAGTCCACCAAGGCATAGGCCGATATTATGCCTGCCATGGTGTTGTCGAAGCCGATGTAGGAGTCCACATCGACGCCTGCGATGGGCTCCAGCAGGTTCACGATGATCACTGGAATCCCCTGCTCGTTGGCCTTGGCGATGGCAGGCTTCACCACTTCCACCTCGATGGGGGAGATGGCGATCACATCCACCTTCCTCTCGATGTAATCCTCGATGATGGCCACCTGGTCGGCGAACGCAACGTGGGTGGCCGGTGATTGGGCGATCACCTCGATGTCGAAACCCTCGGCGTTGCCATCGTCAGCCGCGGCCACGAAGTAGTCAGTTGCAGTCTTGAAGACGCCAGTGATATCAGGAGGAGTCCACCCGATGACTATGTGTCTCTCCCAGGGTTCCTCCTCTGGCGGTGGCGGCGCAGGCGGTGCGCAGGCCGCAAGAACCAGCGCGATCAACACCAAACCAACAATGGGTAACCATCTAATCTTCCGAAACACTGTTATCCTCCCTTCTGCTGTTCACTGCAGCATCCTCGTGCCGGGGGTGAGTCCACGGCACACACGGTACCTAAGCCTGTCTCCCTTAGCCTCACCTCCTTCCTCAAGCCGGCAACTGTTCACTTGCTGCCCAGGGTTTGACGCGAAATTGGCCGCGGCTTGCTGCCAGCATGACGTCCTTTGCCATACACTCTCAGGTGCTGAAAGGCCTGGGAAGTGACACAGGTTGCCGGGCGGCTCTAGCTGCTGAGAATATTACTCCTCGGCAGATTCCTCAGAGCAGACATATCCTCGTGGGAGAGTGTTTCCGCCTTTCCAGGGCGGAACAGTTCCACCTCGAACCGACTTCTGTCACCCCGGTGTCTTGCCTTGAAGTACTCAATTGGGCCCCCGTCCTTCAGATAACTGATGCTTCTCAGCAAGACGATGGGATCCCCTTCTTCGATTTCCAAGAGTTCGGCCTCTTCCTTCGTGGCCGCCACAGCTTCCAGTGTGCGGCGGCCGTAGGCCAGTTCTAGACCGTACTTCTTCTCCAGTATCGCGTACAAGGATTGCCTGGAGACATCCTCGTTGACAAGCTCAGGGCAGACCCTGTATGGGACATAGGTGACTACGAGAACGATCGGCTCGCCATCGACAGCCCGTAAGCGATCGATCACGATGACTGGATCACCCTCTTTCAAGCTCAGGGCCTGGGCAATCTTGGGAGGTGCAGGGATGACTTCTTGCTGCAATACCTTGGTCGAGGGCTCCAACCCCAGCGCCACTGTGTCTTCATAGAAGCCCGTCAGGTGCTGAACCAGGCTCTCACGGATCTTCGGTTCAGCCACAAAGGTGCCTTTCCCCTTCCGCCGATACAGCACGCCTTCCTGGACAAGCTCATTCAGCGCCTGTCGCACAACGGTTCTACTGACATCGTAGGCGGCACAGAGTTCCGCTTCTGATGGGATCTTCTGTCCCGGTTTCCAGATCCCGCTATCGATCCGCTCCCTTAGGAACCCCTCAAGTTGATAGTAGTAGGGAACGGGGCTATCTCGGCGGATTGGTTCTCCTACCTGAAGATCATCTAGAGTCATCGTACGTCCGACATCTTGTCATCCTGTGATTACATTATACTTCGTATTGCCTCACGTGGCAAGTGGGAAGCTGCTCGAATGCGAAAGACGTGAAGAGGCTTCAGCTGCTATCGGGCCAATCGCACAGAGACCATCAGATCCAATGGCATGTCGCTCGAGACCCGAACGAACGCACGGGGGGCGGCGGTCTCTCTGATCATCAGGGTGACACCTAGCTTGCCAATCGGGTTTCGAAGACTTAGCCGTACGTCCTTATGTCAAACCTCTGGCTTGTCTTATCGCCGTCGCGAATGCGCTCGCCACCTCGGTTAGACGAGCGAAGTCTTTCTCAGCCACAGCTCTCTTGTCGACCAAGCTACTGCCAGCGGCTACCGCCGCGGCGCCAGCCTCTATGAATTGGGCCGCATTGCTCAGGCTCACCCCTCCGGTGGGCAACAATCGCACCTGGGGCAAGGGTGACATGATGTCCTTTATGTAGCCCGGGCCCATGGCTCCGGCGGGAAAGACCTTCACCAAATCTGCACCCAGTTCCCAAGCCGTAAGAATCTCTGTCGGTGTGAAAGCCCCAGGGACCGCAATCACGCCGTAGCGGCGACAAAGCTCAATCATCCGGGGATTCAAGGTTGGGGAGATGATGTACTTGGCCCCAGCGAGAATGGCCGCCCTGGCCGTCTCCGGATCCAAGACCGTACCCGCGCCCAGCAGCACCTCATCGCCGAACTCTTCGGCGCTGGCTGAGAGAATGCTAAGCGCGTCGGGGGTGGTCATGGTGAATTCGATAACATCCACTCCGCCAGCTCTTATGGCCCGCGCCACTTCGACGAGTTCTTCCGGACGGTCGAAGCGCACGATGGCTACAACCCCGCAATCAACGATCCTCTGCAAATCCCTCTCTTTGGACATTTTCTCTCCTTCACGAGCCGTGCTAGGAACGGCTCTTCTCAATCTCGGTCTTTGTCTTGTGGCATCGCCCCATGAGGGTTACGTCAGCTTGGCGGCTTGACGGCGCGGGAGGAATCGTGGCAGCCCCCGCCCGTCTTCATAGTCCTGTCACATACTTCTTGACGAGATCATCGTGAATGGCATCTTCCGCTTGTACTCGATCCGCACGCCCAACGTGTTACCTGACAACGCCATCGCCTGGTACCTTCGGACACTCGACGGACGCTACGGCAAGCGCGCGAGCTTGTCGAAAGGCTCCTGCATACGGTCATGGACATCCTTAAAGAGCCCGTACAGATAATCGTAGCGCGCGATCTTGGACGGGTCAGGGCGAAACTCCTTGTCTACTCGGAGACACCTGTCCGCCCCTGCACGCACGTCGGCGTAGAGACCTGCCCCCACACCGGCAAGAATGGCCGAACCCAGAATACCGCCTTCCGAAGCCTCGAAGGTGTAGACTGGCTTCTGGTAGATGTCCGCCTTGATCTGCGACCACAGGTCGCTGCGGGCGCCGCCTCCGATGGTGTAGACTTCGCGCACCGTATTGCCTGCATCCTCGACGATTTCGAGCGTACGGCGTAGTTCGAAGGTAACCCCCTCCATGATTGCGCGCACCATGGCCCCCATTCCGATCCGCGGCGTAAGCCCGAAGAATACGCCGCGCGCGAAGGGTGTGCCCAGTGATCGCTCGCCCATGAGGTACGGGAAGAACAGCAACCCTTCGCTTCCCGCCTCGATCGCAGCTGCCTTCGGGTTCAGGATATCGTACACGTCCACCCCGCTTCTCTCAGCTTCCGCCACCTCAGCCCCGCACAATTCATCCTTGAACCACTTCAGAGCGCCACCTCCCGAGTCAGTGATGCCAAACGGTATCCAACCAGGCAGTGCATGATGCAGGTTCATCAGCCGCGCGTCCAGGACGGGTGCCTCTAGGTACACCGACATGATAGACGCTGTGCCCGTTATGTCCGACGCACGCCCGGTCTCCGTAAGACCCGACGAGATCAGCATGCACAGCATGTCGCCTGCGCCCACCACGACAGGCGTCCCTTCGGCCAGTCCCGTCATCCGGGCAGCCTCAACCGTGATCCTGCCCAACACATCCGAGGACGCGCGTACCTCCGGTAGCTTGGCCACATCGAGGTCCAGGTATCCGGCTAGTTCAGGTGACCACGTTTTGGTCTTGGCATCCATCAGGAACGAACCGGAGGCCTCGGACCAGTCCGTGGCTATCTTGCCGGTCAGGCGGTAGTTGACGAAATCCTTGGATGATACGAACTTCCAGGTCTTCTCATAGAGATCCGGGTCGTGTACCTTCAGCCACTTGATGTTGAAACCCAGCCAGTTCGCGACCGGAGGACTACCGGCCAAGCGCATGGCCTCGTCTACGTTCGGCCCCGCCTTGAACTCCTCAACCAAGGTGGCGCTGCGTTTGTCGCACCACAGCTGTGCACCGTGGCTCAGCAATTCGCCGTCTTTGCCGAGCGGCACGGTAGCGTGCATCTGACCGCACACCCCTAGCGCTACCACATCGTCAGGCGTGGCCTCCGCTTGTGTCATGACCTCATACATGTTCTTGAGCGCGTTGTGCCACCAGACTTCGGGATCTTGCTCCGCCCAGCCTGGCTTTGGGGTCTTCATCTCCTGGGGCGTGCTGGAGCTGGCCACGACCCGACCCTCAAGGTCCAGAAGAGCAACGCGTGTGCTCTGCGTGCCAATGTCGATCCCCATCAACAGTTGAGACCTCACGATGATTCCCCTCGTTGACCTGCCTCGCTCGCGGAGCCCCCTCTCAGAGAGAATCGTGACATGATTAGGGAGCAGCGTTCAGGATGGTGCGTGGTTGCCGCTCAATCGACCTTGATGGTGATCCAGAAGAACTCGAATGGGAAGTCGGTCGTGTTGCGCGTGGTATGGAATGGCCCTGGCTTGATGTAGAAGGTGTCCCCTGCCGCGACCTCGTATTCGCTGCCATCCACGATCATCACGCCGCAGCCCTTGGTGAAGTAGTAGACTTCCTCGCGGTCTGTGTGCTCGTGACCGCGGGTGGTGCATCCTGGGTAGATAACGGTATACCCCACCTGCAGCCGTCCGGACGCGGTTTGCTCGGGGGCCAGCATCAGGAAGACGTCTCTCCGGATCTCATCCCCCTTCTCACGCAACAACGCCGCGAATGCGCTCCCGCTTTCCTCCGCCCTCATGTCCGCTGCGCTCTGCAAATGGACCTCGGACTTGTTCAACTTCTTTGCTCCTTTCGCGCCCAATACCGTGATGGTTCAGTGAAGGTAGCCTCCATCCGCTTCGCTTCACATCGTTCGACTGCGAAGCGCCATTGCGGATGCTACCCTTCTTCCCGCTCCTTCGTCGCTTTGCGAACTACTCGGCAGTCCCGAGAATGCCGCGTTCCTGGTAGACCTCAGCGGCCTCGCGCACAAGGGCTGCGGTCAGGGGTGCAGCGAGGTCTGTTTCGAGGCGCTCGGCTAGTGCCAACAGATCGCTGTACGTGCGGCGTCTTGGCCGTAACGCATCATAGATGTCAAGCACCTCTTCGTTGGAGATGCCAGTCAACTCGGCAGCGCGGCGCAGGTTCTCCGCGAGTTGCCAGTATCCCGCCGCCTCAGCCGTCTCAGCTTGGTGTCGCAGCGTCTCGCCACTAATCCGGAAATCCTCGGCGGTCAGTTCGTCGGCAAGAACGGCCTCCATCTTGAGGTCATCCAGGGTGCGCCCAGTCGCAGTATGTACGGTGTCTTCTGTCATGCTGCTTACCCTTCAGACCATGCTTAGTTCTGTGGGTGGCCGGTCGGGCTCGACCTGTTGCGTCTCATACAGGTGTAGCAGAGTCGTCTGGACGATCAGCCGCAGACGAGCAGTGTTGTCGATCTTTGCCGAAACGGGGACGGTCGGCTGACCGGTCGCGTAACGGGCAGCGTTGCGTCCAATCTGGCGGTACGTGTCAAGGTCAAGGTTGGGTGCTTGCCCGAAGAGCTCGAGGTTGTCCAGGGGAGCAAGGTCGCGCTTGTGGATGACCGTCGTGCCTTTGGACTGTATCCCGATGGCGACGCCCGAACCGCTGAGTTGTGCGCCCGCGTGGCCGATGAAGGCGCAGTCCGAGGTGTCGTGGACGCGCACTAGCCGTGCAGGAACACCCTCCTCTTGGATGCCTCGCATCATGGCGGACAGCACATCACGGTGGCCCAATGCGTTGATGGTGCGGGTGATCTCGGCACCAAAGGCAGGGCCGAGTGCGATGACGACCTCGAGTTGGTCGCCTTGCTCGGCTGGGCCCATCTCCTCCAGCCAGATCCGCTCCTGGGCAGCGCCTAGGCTCTCCAGATAGGTGCGCGGGTCCCACGCTTGTGGAAGGTCCTGCAAATGAGACCAGCGCTCACCTTCCGGGCGATAGCCAGTGCCAGGACCCTGGTAGTCGTTAGGGTCGGTCACAACGCTCAACACCTGGAAATCTTCGCCGAA
>CAYGAW010000022.1:0-7671 GCA_964347945.1 uncultured Anaerolineales bacterium | reverse complement strand
TCTTCATCAGGGGGGTGGATGAAGCACGAGGGATCCGCAGCGAGGTAGTCGCCGGTAATGGCCGAGGCCCTCCCCCGACAGCCACCGCACAAGCGCCGGTACTCGCACTCGCCGCACTGTCCCTTGAGGAGATGTTCTCGGTTTCGGAGATCGTGGAGGATGGGCGCGGTGGCCCAGATGCTGGGGAAAGGGGTCTCGCGCACGTTGCCGCAGCTGACCTCGATGAATGGGCAGGACCACACGTCGCCGTTGGGCTTAATGTACACGAAGCCGCGTCCCGCAGCGCACCCGTGGAAGACCGTCTCCCCCAGTCTCAGGAGTGGGCCACTCTGAATGCCGGCCCTCTGCAGCAGGAAAGGCCAGTATTGAGGCCCTGCCACGGGTTCCATGATGGCGTGAGTCACGCGCTGCGCCTCGGCCATGAAGCGAATCAGACGCTCGTTAGCGCCCAGGTCCAGGGCGGCGCTCTCGATTCCCCGGCCACGGCCCACGGGCACGAGCTGGTACATCAAGAGAATGCCAGTACCCAACTCTTCGATGAGCGTCATCAGTGGATCGAGTTGGTCCATGTTGTATTCCATGGCTGTGATGTTGATGTGCAGCAGGATTCCGGCCCGCCGCAGAGCGCGTATTCCCTTGAGCGTCTCTGCAAAGGTCCCGGGCTGGCCGCGCACGTAGTCGTGGGTGGCAGCATCGAAGCCATCCAGGCTGACTGCGGCAATCACGAGGCCGTACTGGCGCAGGCGGCGGGCCACGTCATCGTCTATGAGTGTGGCATTTGTAGCCATGGTGTTGGTGAACCCGAGGGCCTGGGAATAGGCCAGGAGCTCAAAGAGGTCGGGGCGCACCAGTGGCTCGCCACCGGTGTAGGCCATCATGCGGAACTCACTGACCTCTGTAAGTTGGTCGAGAAGCCGCTTGGCTTCCTTCGTCGTCAACTCGTCGGGATCTCGCGCGCCACCCGAGGCGTGACAGTGGATGCAGCTCAGGTTGCAGGCGGTCGTCATTTCCCACACGGGGTGGGCTGGGAAGCCTATGCAACCCATGCCCCAGGAGCCGGCGGCACCGGGAAGGCACTTGACGCCGTAGGTGCGAATCCAGTAGGGCAGTTGTCGCCAGCGGGACAGTGCGCCGACGTAGAATGCGCTCACCATCTGCCGGAGGATGAGAGTCGGCGGCCACCAATAGGTGCGCACCTTACGCCCGGGTTGTTCACCCCACTCCTGTAGCCAGTGGTTCACTTGCTCATACCACGAAAGCCAGGATGTAGGACGCCGTGGTGCCCAGGTTCACCAGCAGGTTGGCGCCGCAGAGCCGCTCGAGAGTAGGGCGCTCTCGCCAATGGCCGCGCGTCACCAGTACCACGAGCGCCAAAGAAAGCGCAAAGACGGGAAGATAGAACAGGATGGCCTGTGTGGGCACACCTTGAATCAGAGAGATCAGCATCGCAGCCCAGCTTGCCACGCCGACGATCCCGTACACCAACGAAGCCCGATCACGGCCGAGGCGCACCGCCAGGTTTGTCTTGCCCGCTTCGGAGTCCGCAGGATAGTCGGGGAATTCGTTCAGCAGGATCACGTTCAGGATAGTGAGGCCAACCGGGATTGATATCCAGTGGATGAGCGGTTCTATCTCCCCAACCTGCAAGTAATAGCCAACGGCTATGGGCAGCCAGCCGTAGCAGAAGGCGATCCACAGCTCGCCGAAGCCCGTACTCACCCAGCGGATGGGGCGCGTGGAATAGAAGAAGCCACCCACCAGTCCCACGGTGCAGAAGGGAATGGTCCACGGTCCGGTCAAGTAGCCCAGCTGGAGGACAAGGGCCACGGCAAGAGCCAGCAGCAGAGCAGCCACCGAAGCCCACAGGGCGGAATGGCGAGGCAAGAGACCCGCCTGCAACACGCGCGACCCTCCGGCAAACTGGCTGGGCCCCAGGCGGGAGGAGAGGGAGTCTTCCAGGTAGTCCCAGTATTCGCCGGCGTAATAGGTGGCCAGCATGACCAGAACGACGCCGATGGTGCCCCACGCGAAGATGTCCCAGCGAAAGACACCAGCCAGCCGCCAGGCCAGTACACCGCCCAGCACAAATGGGAGTACTCCCACCGAATGAAATGGAGGTCGGGAGAGAGCAACCCAAGCGCTCAGCTTCTCACCCACGGTGGCCATGGCGCCGTCTTTGGAAGTGGGTCAAACGATGACTTGAGAAAAGAGAGCATTGCTCAGTGCAAATCCTTCTGATAGAATGGTTGGCGTCACGTCGTGACGAGATTGAGAGATTGGTGTGGAGAACCAGGGAATGAGAGACTCAAGGCAACTGTTGATGGAGCTTCTGGTCGAACTCGCCGCATTCACTGTACTGATAACTTCGGTTGTGCTGCTTTGGAGGAACAACCTCGTCTTGCTCGTCGTAGCATCGGTCGAATGTGCGATCGCTCTGGTTCTATGGCACGAACGACGCGATCTAAGCTTCTTTCTGGTCATCGCAATCCTCGGATCGATGGCCGAAGCCGTGTTCGTCCAGTTCGGAGTCTGGCGCTACGCCAATCCAACTGTCCTGGGTGTTCCCGTCTGGTTCCCCTCTGCCTTCGGAACGACTGGCCTGATTGGAGGCCGACTGGCCCGCACGATGGTTGGCATATGGGAGAATGCCAGTCGGTCACCAGCGCGATGGGACTAGTGCGACAATCTTGCGCCAGCCATGCCATTTTTCGAGTCAAGAGTGATAAACCTGTTCTGCAAATTCACAAGTATCCGCGACTTCTATCTAGTTTACAGTACCGCCACTGGAAAGGCAAACTCCCAAGACATCGACCGCCGAACGCCGTTCTCCAGGCGGTTGGCTCTCTCGGAGCCGTGGGAGGAGGGGAAATCTAGGCGTGGCTCCACGGCGCGCCAGGTGGCTGGTAGGCAGGTATTTCCATTTGTCATCGAAAGGGCAGCGGCAATCCTACCCTACATTTGACCATCCAGTTGGCCAACTTCGGGCGGCCGCGGTTTGAACGAAGCATTGCCCACACGTATAATAGAACCTGGGGACTGCGAATCCACGATGGGGAGCGAATGAGGGGGACAGTTGCACATCAGGTGGACAAGAATCGTATGATGGGAGTGACATAGATGGCCGTGTCAGACACGTTGCGTGGCCTGTATCACCTGTTTGCGGACCGAAAACCAGGGAATCTCGAGGTGAGGCCGCCCAAGCCGCGCAAGAGGGCACTGTGGTCCGATGAGGGCCAGCCGCTGGTCAGCAGGGTGCATGTACCCGATGGGATAAAGGAAGGCGTTGCGAAAAGCCTGCACCTGCTGGGTGGGCTGGACAGGGTCGTCCAGCGAGGGGATATGGTGCTCGTCAAACCTAACTTCAATAGTCCTGATCCTTTCCCAGGTTCGACGGACCTCGAATTCCTCCGCGCGGTTCTGGAGTTGTTGGTCGATGCCGGGGCACAACTCACAGTGGGTGAGAGTGCTGGAGGGCTGTGGCGGCCCACGAGAAACACAGCGAGCAAGCTGGGCGCGCTTGACCTGCTGAGGGAGATGGGCGTCGAGTTCGTCGCCTTCGATGCCGGTGAGACCGAGTGGGTGGAGGTGCCAATCGAAGGCGACTATCTCAAGAGCGTCGCCGTGCCCAGGGTTGCCTACGACGCCGACAGACTGGTCTATCTTCCGGGCATGAAGACTCACAAATACGCCCGTTTCACCCTCTCGCTCAAGCTGTCGGTGGGTCTTGTACACCCCGGCCAGCGACTGGCACTACACATGAAGAATCTCGAGCAAAAGGTGGCGGAGATCAACCTGGTATGGCAACCAGACCTGATAATCATGGACGGCCGGAAGGCCTTCGTCAGTGGTGGTCCCGAGCAAGGCGAGTTGGTTGAACCAGGCATCGTCATGGCCTCCGGAGATCAGGTAGCCATAGATGTGGAGGCTTTGAAGATCCTGCAGTCGTATGGAGCCGAGAACAGGTTGAAAGGAGATCCGTACGAGCTGCCCCAGATCGCCACGGCCTTGAAGCATGGGTTGACCACCGCCAAAGGTGCCTACAAGGTTGTGGAATGACCCTTCTGGTTACTGGCGGAGCAGGCTACATAGGCGGAAAGCTCGTGGAAAGCCTGCTTGCCAGGCAGGAGAAGGTCAGGCTATTCGACCTGAGATCCGAGTCGGCGAGTCACCTGGCTCGAAAGGGCGCCGAACTGATATCGGGAGACATCCTGGACCGCGAAGCGGTGCGGACGGCATTTGAGGGCTGCGATCGGCTATTTCATACCGCGGCCCTCTTCGACATGTGGCAGCCTGACAAGCGAGCTTACTACGAGGTCAATGTGGAGGGCACCAGGAACGTCTTGGAGGCTGCCCTCGAGGTGGGGATAGAGCGCGTCGTCCACACCAGTTCTGCGGCCACCATCGGCGAGCGACAAAACGAGCTGGGTCATGAGGAGACGGTTCATAGGGGCTATTTCCTCTCAGACTACGAACGTTCCAAGTATCTGGGCGAGTTGGTTGCACTTGAGATGACCCAGCAGGGGCTACCACTGGTATGTGTCAATCCCACGACGGTGTATGGCCCAGGACAGCTCCAGCACATGACCGGGGCGCTTGTGCGTTTCCTCAACGGTCGCCTGCCAGCGGTGGTAGATGCCAGACTCAACTTCGTCTATATCGACGATGTGGTGGGGGGACACCTGCTGGCTATGGAGAAAGGAGTGATCGGTCAGAGATACGTCCTGGGTGGCGAGAACGCGTCGCTGGGGCAGTTCCTAAGCCTCGCCTCGGAGATCGCTGGCGTGGAGCGCGAACCTCGGACCGTGCCCGGCTGGCTCCTCAAGTTGACGGCAGGACTGATGGGAACGATCTCCAGGCTGACAGGGAGACGGCCCTCCGTGTCGCCAGACGAGGCAAGGACGGCCCTGCATAGCTTCATCTTCGATACTCGGAAGGCCAGAACGGAGTTGGGCACGGAAGACACGCCTCTGCGGGAAGGCTTACGGAAGACGGTGGACTGGCTGCTGGAGGAAAAGCTGATTGAATCAAGGAAGTGAGGGAAAGGCTCCCCCAGGGACAGCCAAGGCTCGTGAGGTCCTTGATGTCTTAGAGAGGTACTCTACTGCCCAATCAGTCTTCGGGAACCGTAATGAGCGGGTTGGCGAGTCCACCGGGTGTAGTGCGCTCTTCCTGAGTACGAAGATGTGGCGATCCACTATTCCATAGACCTTTATGCGCTGCTGGAGGATCTCAACAAGGTGCTGAATGAGTAATAGAGTGGCTTCCTAGTTGGGTTGGAGACGGAGAATGAGTACAGAAGAGAAATGGCGGCGTCTGACGTCGTTGACCAAGGCCGCCGGTTGAGCGGCGAAAAGAGGCCCTGAGGCCCTGGCGCAGGTCGTGCGCCCTCTAGCGGAGATCTTCAAGCCGGCGGATTATCCCGATTTGCTGGTGGGCCTGGAGACGGGCGATGATGCAGCCATCTACAAGGTTAGCGACGAGCTAGCTATCATCCAGACCATCGACTTCTTCCCGCCTATTGTGGATGATCCGTACGAGTTTGGGGCTATCGCCGCCACCAACGCCATGAGCGACATCTACGCCATGGGGGGAGAGGTCGTGCTGGCGTTGAATGTTTGCGGTTTTCCTCAAGCCATGCCTGCCGAGATCGTCAGTGAGATACTGAGGGGAGGCGCAGAGAAGGTGGCTGAAGCAGGCGGCGTCATCGCCGGGGGACATACCTTGGATGACGATGAGCCTAAGTATGGTCTTGCGGTGATGGGCTTCGTGCACCCGCAGGAGATGGCCACCAAAGTGGGAGCGACAGCAGGCGATGTGCTGTTCTTGACCAAGCGCCTGGGCGTCGGCATCATCACCACAGCAGGGAAGGGGGGCGTGGCCGAACCTGCCCATCTCAGGGGGGCGGTCGAACAGATGCTGATGCTCAATCGCAGAGCTGCTCAATTGATGAAGCAGGTGGAGTTCCACTCAGTCACCGATATCACTGGCTTCGCGCTAATTGGCCACTCATTCGAGGTGGCCGAGCTGAACAAGGTCACCCTCCGCTTTCACATAGACAGCCTTCCTTTCCTTGAGGGTGCCAACCAATACGCCGCTGACTGGCTGTTCCCGGGCGGTGCGTCCTGTAACAAGGATGCCTACGAGACCCACGTGCAGTTCGCGCCTGGCATCACGGATGAGAAGCAGATGCTGTTGTACACCCCTGAGACCTCAGGTGGATTGCTCATCAGCGTGGCACGTCACGACGCGGACCGGCTCGCCGAGCTCTTCTCTAGCGAAGGCCAGCAATTCTGGGTTGTGGGCGAGGTTGTGAAAGGCCCGCCCGGCATTGAGGTAGTCTGAGAGGCCTTTGTTATCGTCCGCGGCAAGAAGGAGGAGGGACATGCGTGTCGCTGTTTTGGCGGATGTTCATGGGAATCTGCCTGCCCTCGAGGCGGTGCTGTCTCACGTTGAGGCCCAGGGCGGCGCCGATGAGACTTGGGTGCTGGGCGACCTGGCGGTGTTCTGCCCCTACCCTGGGAAGGTGCTGGAGATATTGACCGCTTTGCCAGAGGCACGCTTCGTCCAGGGCAATACTGATCGCTATCTGGTGACTGGCCGTAGACCTCCCCAGGTGCCTGTCAAGGATGAGTCCCAGTGGAAGAGGATGCCCGACTTCTTGTCAGAGAGAGAAGCCAACTTCCGCTGGACTGTAGAGCAACTCAAATACAAGTGGTACTCCTTCCTGCGGGATGTGCCGGTGGAGGTTGACATCGACGTCCCGGGCTATGGCTCCGTCCTAGCTGTTCACGCCTCGCCCCTTGGCGACGAGGTGGGCATCTGGGAGGATACGCCAGACGAGGAACTCCGGCAGATGCTCGCTGGCAGGGACGCCAGGCTACTGGTGTGCGGCCATACTCATTTTCAATTGGGGCGCTGGCTCGATGACAGAGTCTGGATCGTCAACTGTGGTTCCGTAGGTCTTCCTCTGGACGGGGATCAGCGCGCCGCCTATGCCATACTGGCGTTCGAAGGCGGCGACTGCTGGGCGTCGTTTCATCGTGTGGAGTACGATGTAGGCCAGGTCATTGCTGAGTTGGAGGCGGTTGCGCACCCCGCCGCTGAGTGGGTGGAAACTCGGCTGCGCCTTGCCAGCCATCCGCGAGGCGGGTGAGGGAACGAGTCCATGCTCATCGGCGTGATCGGAGCTATTGAGGAGGAAATCAGGCCGCTGGTCGAGGCGATGGCGAACCCTCGCAAATCGAAGTGGGGCAAGCGTACTCTCTATCAAGGCCTCCTGGGTGACACTGAGGTCGTCGTGACCGCGTGCGGGGTGGGGAAGGTGAAGGCAGCCGCGTGCGCTCAGCATCTCATCGATCGGTTCTCGCCGGAGGTGGTGATCTGTACTGGCGTGGCAGGTGCCGTCAATCCCCGGATCGGAATAGGCGACATCGTCATCGGAGAGAGGGCCCTGCAGCACGATTTCGACCTGGGGGATCCCCACTTGCTGAGGAAGCTCAGGAAGCGGGGGCTCAAGGCTGATCGCAGGCTGGTGGAGCTAGCTGTATATGCTGGGAAGACGTTGGGTTTCGAGGACCGAATCCATGTGGGGTCCGTGCTAACCGGCGATCAGGCCATCGCCAGCGAGGAGAAGCGCCAGTGGCTGTGGGAGACCTTCGGCGGCGACTGTGT
>CAYGAW010000021.1:0-25592 GCA_964347945.1 uncultured Anaerolineales bacterium | reverse complement strand
GCATGCTGCTCCAGCTCACCTTGAATTCTGTCGAGGAGTTGTATGGTGTTCGTGAGCGCAACTCAGTAGCAAGGGCGTGGACGCAGTCTGTCTGACATTCTAACATCGCCCATGAGTGTCAGATAATCCGTCTTGGCGTTCGGCACTTTCCAGTAATAACAACTTGACAGAGTGTCTGATTTGGTGTATAATACAAATAGTACTTTCGTGCTATCTCTCCGCCATTCCTAGGATACGTTTTCCCCGATGCTCGGGAGATCATAAGGCGAGGGTCACTGGTCTGACACACGTTCATCAGACCTGGGCGCAGACGCCTGTCGCCCGTACTATCAGCATCCAACCAGTCCATCCTCGGTCCGTTTCGTGACTTGTGCTCTTGGGGACCCTGGCGAATCGCCATGGTTCATCTACTCTGTCGCTCTTATTGTAGGGGAAGGGGGTGATGCCTATAGAGGATAGCCCGCTGGGGCGAAGAGACGTCTGGTGTGTGAGGCTGGTGGATGCGGCACCACCTGCCCAGTGTGGACAACAGCGCCGCGAACACTCTCACCGAGCTGGAAAGGGAGGAACAACCATGAAGCGCAGAATTCTGGCCGTGTCGGGGACCGCAGTTCTGCTGCTGGCCCTGCTAGTGAGCTCGCTGCCTGCGGGCGCCGGGCCTCCACTGCCTGGCTATGAGATGATCGATGTTGGCCCGGAGCTCCGTGCCTGGGAGCCTACCCTGGACCGCATCGCGGGGCCGACACCTTCGGAATTTCTGTCTGGTGACGAATCCGGTGGTGGCGGTCAGGAGTCGGAGTCGGCTGTGGTCGGCGAGGTCAAGCTCTGGTTCGGTCTCGACAACTACTGCGGCTACTACTACTGGAAGCCCTACGAACTACGAGCGATAGGAACCTATGGCGAGGTCTGGGTTGCCCTGGATCTCAGTTGGACCATTCCGCCGGCCAGCTTGACATGTCAGGACAAGCCATCTGACCCTCGTCCGACGCCGGTGATCACCGATGAGGACGTCGAGTACATCCTGAGCGAGTTCGACAACAATATCTACCCGACTGACACCGAGTTCTTTGCCATTCCGGACTACCACGATGGCACCTATTCCCTACTGGTGGAGTGGGGAATTGTGCCGCCTGGCTACTACGATGGCGACAAGGTGGCGATCATGATTGAGAACGTGCGGGACGAGGACTGGTATGACCACACTTACCCGTTGTACATCGGTGGGTTCTTCACCCCGAGTTACGAGGGGTACTTCGACCGCAACATGATCACCATCGATGCCTGGGACTGGCTGCACCGCACTGGTCCCAACCCGCCAGACGAGCCACCGGACTATCCCGCCCGGCCCTTCGGCTACGAAGGTGTCGTGAGTCACGAGTTGCAGCACCTGATCCACAGCGACCTAGACCCGGATGAGGAGGACTTCGTCAACGAGGGCTGCTCCGACTTTGCGGAGTTCATATGTGGTTACGCCCCAGCTCTGTACAGCCACATCCGTGACACCAGGGACTACCCTGAGAACTCACTGGTCGTCTGGGGAGACCAGGGTGGTCTGGAGTTGCTGTCCGATTATGGCCATGCCTATCTGTGGACGCTCTACCTGTACGAGCAGTTCGGTGGGCCCTTCATCCAGGTCATGGCCGCCAACCAAGACAACGGCATCTCGGGGGTGAACTCCACTCTTGATGCTTTTCATGTGCAGAGGGACTTCGCAGACCTCTACCACGATTGGGCTGTGGCTCTGCTCATCGACTCCAAGAAACCGGGTGGAGCACGCTACGGATTCGAGAACATCGAATTCAATCTCGATATAGGCACTCCCGACGCTCCTAATCCAGACGCCTACGACATGCCAGGGGCTCCTCCGTGGGGTACCGACTACATCTGGATCGATGGCGACCCGATGGAGCTGGCTATGTTGACCTTCAACGGGGTCGACTACACGACATACCCTACGGGCTGGAGCTCGGATGGCGACGTCCTGTGGGGCGGCGCAGGCGACCTGATGGACAACTGGGCGATTTTCGAGGCCGTAGGAGGTGGTACTCTGACTTTCGACACCGCCTACCTGATCGAGGACTACTGGGACTTCGGGTTCGTGCAGGTCTCGACGGATGGTGGTCACACCTGGACCAGCCTGGAGAACCCTTACACCACCTACGACCACGATCCGTTGGCTCATCCGAAGGTGGTGGAGAATCTGCCTGGCCTCACCGGCGACAGTGGTGGCTGGGTCACCATGAGCTTCGATCTGGGAGCCTACGCTGGTCAGGATATCCTGATCGCGTTCCGGTATGTCACGGACTGGGCCTTTGTCTACCCCGGCTGGTACATCGACAATGTGTACGTCGATGGTACGTTGATCTCCGACTGCTCCAGCACCGACGCCTTCAAGGACATTACCGAGGTCGTGCCCATAGTGAATGATTTCACCGTGAGCTTCGTGGGCATGAAAGAGTACCATCGTGGCACCCAGTACAAGGTGTTCACCATGCAGCTCGATGATGTCACCGAAGAGGGGTTCTTCGAACTGAACATGGTCTTGAAGGAGTCCGAGAGTGCGGTGATGTTGGTCACTTTCGATGCTCCTGAGGGCTTCACCGGCTACGCGGACTACAGCTACGACTTCACGTACACCAACGAGGGTCCGAAGAAGTAGTCGCCCCGGCGGCGGAGAAACAAAGAGCCCGCCGCTTGCGGCGGGCTCTTGTCTTCGTTCTACAGCTCCTGATCAGTGGGAAGGCATCCAGGGCTCGCCATCCTGTATCTCATCAGGATCGACGGGAATCAGTGGATGAGGTTGCCCTTCCTCCGCCTGGCACAGGATCACTAGCTCACCCTCATTGGAGTGATACTCGTACGTCTGATCCCGGGACTCGAGCACGACGAGGAATCCGGGTGTTATCACCTGGGCGTACATTATCCCCGGCTCTGGGCAGCCGAGGCTGGTGTCTGGCCAATTCACAGCGTCGATCGAGACGAGCGTTATCGCCTCGGGTGCCACGTTCGCCTTCCGGGCCAGGTCTTCTTTCGCCAGTTGAACAACCTTCGCGGCCCCTGCGGACAACCCAGGTTCAGTCGCTTGCGGGGTAGCTTCGGGAGTCATTGGCTCCTCCTCAGCCAGGGGAGCGCACGTGGGTGTCGTCGTTCGCGCTTCCCTGTCGGGGTCAACAGCGGGCGCAGTGGTCTCCGGTTCCCTAATCTCGCACTGGGGCAGACTCGCAGTGGCCTCATCGGGGGATGCAGGGCTTGCTGGGCTGAGACTACAGCCCGACAAGAAGGCCGCCACGAGCAGCGCAAGAGCCATGCAGATGGTGAGACGGCGGTTCATAGGGACGCACCCTTTCGTTCGGTTCCTACTGATAGGACGCTCTCCATTGGCGGGAAGTTCCCACCGGTCCCATCACACTTGTTCTTGTCCGCGTGGAGCAGAGCTGTGGCCCTCATCAGGCTCTTGGCGCAAGCGCTCGATTCTCTTGACTTTGCTGAGAAGCTGGGTTATGGTCCTTTTCACCTCACAAGCTTGACGAACAGATCGGCCAGCGACCCGAGCACGCTCAGTCCGATCACCAGCGCGCAGTGAACGTCAATAACTTGTAGTCTTGCTATGAGTTGCGACACTGGAGGAGAATCGCGTGCTTCTGCCCCGCCTGCTAGCGCAGCCCGCACGCTGCTACTCCTATTGTACTCCCGAAGCAGGCTGAAGGTAAAACTGCCTGACAAGGAGGCGATACGAGTACCAGCCTGTAGCAGTTTCTTGACTCAGGACCACAAGACGCACAATCAGAAGAGAAGCCAAATACGGACGAGGAAGGAGTAGTCGTCCGGAAGATCAAACCCAAATAGGGAGGAATGAATGAGGAGAAAGTACTTTCTGTTGGCGTTGAGCGTGGCTGTAGTTCTAACCCTGCTAGCCACTCCCCTAGCTTTCGCCAAGCCTCGTGAGCCCGAGTTGGTGACTGTATCGGTGGTCTCTACCAACGACTTCCACGGGGCGCTGGTCGGTAGAGTGCACTCTTGGTCCCACGGTGACGTGGTGGGCGGCGCAGAGTGGGTGGCCGGGTACGTCGACATTGTCCGAGAAGAGAACCCTGACGGGGTCCTGTTTCTGGACGCTGGCGACATGATGCAAGGCACGCTCATCTCCAACTACTTCGACGGGGCATCAACGATCGACGCTTTCAATGCGATGGGCCTGGCCGGCATGGCCGTGGGCAACCATGAGTTCGACTGGGGCCAGGACGTGCTCCAGGATCGTTATGACCAAGCGGACTTCCCGTTCCTGGCGGCCAACGTGTTTTTCCAGAAGAAGCCCGGGAACCCCGATCATGGCCACGGCGGACGCCCGCACTGGGTCAAGCCCTACGTCGTCGAGGAGGTAAGCGGTGTTGACGTAGGCATTATTGGGCTTGCCAACCCCGAGACGCCTTCCATCACCAACCCGGTGAACGTGGCAAATCTGATGTTCGCCGACCCGGTCGAGGCGGTCAACGACGTGCTACCGGAGGTGGAGCACGAAGGCGCCACCATGATCGTGGTCCTTGCTCACATCGGAGGGTACTGGCCCGACTTTGGCGAGGTCGGGGACCTGGCCTGTGGCCTGGATGCAGATGAGGTCGATCTCATCGTTTCCGGGCACACCCACGGCCGCATTGACGACGTGGTGTGCGGGATCCCGGTGGTGCAGGCGTATTCGAGTGGCACCGCTTTTTCCCGTGTCGACTTTGCCGTTGACAAGCGTAAGGGCGAGGTCGTCAGCTACAACATGAACAGCTATCCCATCAGCACTTACCAGACCTATTACGGCGGCCCAGCCAGCTACAAGAGATGGGATACCGGCGTGTATCAGACAGTCGTGCCCGACCCAGAGGTGGAGGCCATCGTCGACTTCTACGAGGCGCTGATCGCACCCGTCCAGAACGAGGTCATCGGTGAGACCATAACCGCCATCACGCGGGACTACCGCTACGAGTCGGCGATGGGCGACTGGGTGACCGACATCATGCGGGCCTACGATCCCAGCATCGATTTCGCTCTCACCAACAGCGGAGGCCTGCGGGCGGACATCGACGCTGGTGAGATCACCTTCGGCGAGGTCTACGAAGCCCAACCCTTCGATAACACGCTGGTGATTGTTGAGCTGGATGGCAACGAAGTTCGCCAGGTGCTGGAGGAGGGCATCACAGGTGACCATGGTGTGGTGCAGGTTTCCGGCCTGGAATTCACGTTTGACTACGATGCCCCGGCTGGGAGCCGCATCATCGGCGACGTGATCGACTTGAGCACGGGGCTGCCGCTGGATCCTGCTGCTACGTACTACGTGGCTGTGAACGACTTCATGGCCAGCGGCGGCGATGACTACCTGACGTTGGCAGCCAACCCACAAACCAACACCTACGTGCTAGTGCGCGACTTGGTGGTGGACTGGGTGAAGGCCAATTCGCCGTTCACCCCGCCCGATCCCGCGGTCGAGCAGCGCATCACCGCATATGGTACTCCACCATCCTAGCTAGGATGCTTGGGAGGAGGGTCGGCAGGCCCTCCTCCCTGCACATGACCCGGCATGTCCCAGAGAAAGATCACCTTCTACATCAACGACAAACCCATCACCCGCTGGTATGGGACGACGGTGGAGCAGGGTGTCCTGGCCTACGACCAGGGGGAGTACCTGGCTCTGAAGCGCGATGAGGCCTGGGTTGTTGATGGCCGGGGTTCCCGAGTCGGCCGGGGCGGCACGCTGGATAATGGTGCACGGCTCTACATCAGGCACGTTCGTGACGAGTTCCGCGAGCCGTGAGCTGCGGCAGAAGCAAGCCCCCCGGATAAGAGTGGGGCCTTCATCTTCTCAGGGCAAGGTGGGGGGTGGAGGGTCTTGCCCGTAAGACTCCCTCTCAGGCTGTGGCGAAGTAGCGGGACAGACGGTTACACGCCTCGTCCAAATCCGCTGGCTCAACGGAACCGTACGACAGGCGTAGGTAGCCTTCGCCACTCTGCCCAAAGACGCTTCCCGGGACGGTGACCACATGGACGGTGTCCAGGATGTTCCTCGCCAACTCCACCGAGTTGGTGCATCCCTCGGCGCGGACAAAGGCGAAGTACGCGCCACGGGTGGGATGCCAGGTCAGTCGGGGGATCTCGGCGAGCCGCTGGATCAGTAGGCGGCGTCTTTGGTCGAGGATCTCCCGGCGATGGGAGAGCGTATGACCAGGTTCTTGCAGGCCTCCCAAAGCGGCTTTCTGCGAGATTACCGGCGCGCAAACCAGCATCGCGTCCTGGACCTTCAGAGCCTCTGCGATGAAGGTGGGTTGAGCTACGAGATAGCCCACGCGCCAACCCGTCAAGCTGAAGCTCTTTGAGAAGCTGCCGATGGTGATCAGTTGAGAACGGATCTCCGCGACGGACGCCAGGCTGAAGTGCTCAGCACCTTCGTAGACGAAGTGCTGATAGGTTTCATCGGTGATGATGGTGATACCTTTGGAGCTCAATTCCCGACCTAAACGTTTCAGTTCCCCGGGATCGTAAACAGCCCCAGTTGGGTTGTTTGGGGAAATCATGACCATAGCTCGGGGGTGGCTGGTAAGGTGGGCTTCCAGATCCTCCATCCGCATTTGGAATCCCGTCTCTTCCGATAGCTGTACCTCCACCGGGACGCCGCCCATCGCGCGCACGGCCATTTCGTGGTTGAAGTAGAAGGGAGAGGGGAGAAGGATTGGGTCGCCGGGTTCGAGCAAGGTGACTACCGCCAACATGAACGCCTGGTTGGCCCCGGCGGTGATGATGATCTCCTCCTCCGGATCCACCTCAATCCCGTTCCAGTCGGCCAAGGCTGCGCCCAGCGCTTGCCTGAGAGACAGCAAACCGGCGTCGGGACTGTAGATGTGCGTCTCAGGTTCCTCGAGGGCCTGCCTCACCACCTCGATGGCCTCGGGAGCTGCTGGGAAGCCTGGCACTCCCTGCCCAAGGCTGATGACACGGGCGCCCTCGAGGGACAGCCTGGCAGCGCGGGCGTTGAGCGCCTCCATGGGTGGTGGGGTGATGCTTCTGATTCTCTCAGGTATACGCATGGCTACATCCGTCGTCTCAACCATCGCCGGTCGACAGCACATGTGGTGCCGCGCACTTGCAGTTGTGCAGGCGCTCTGGTATAGTGGGAGTAGATGGAAAGAGCGAGAACGCCCCGAGGTTCGACTCCACCCGAGGCGGCAGCCAAAGTGCGTAGGAGCACTGGTCCAAACTCAGTATAGCAACGGGGCCCGCCGGGCGCAACCTGGCGGGCTTTCTTGCTGGCAGCCTTTCCGAGTCCTGCAGGTCTGCCGATCGATCGCCGTGGTTCGGTGTGGAACTGAGCAATGAGCAATGAAATCGCCAATGCTGATCTGACCGGGCTTGATGTCCCTTCGTCCGGTGCGGCGTGGGCTGAGATCGGCAGGTTTGCCTTGTCCTTCAACGGCTACGAGCATTGGGGTTCCTTCGAGAAGTGCGCGGAGATTGCCAACCGGTGGCGGGATGCCTATCGCGCCGAAGGCTCCCTACCGAATTCGCTGACAGAACTGCGTACGTGCCTGTTCTTTGAGCAAAGGAGATGGCGGCACTTCGGCCTTGACCCCAACGAGGAAGCCACAGACTACATCCACGCCGTCGTGGAGCGCATCCGCGAGAGGGTGCGGAGCGGCGAGATCGACTGAGGTACCCCTTGGGACCGTGGTTCGATCGAGGCTTGTCGCGCGGAGGCGTTGAGGCGCAGCCACACCCACATTCCGTGCAACTCCAGTCTCAGGTGAGGAGTAATCGTGTCTCAGATGTCGGATCGGCAGTACCTCCTGACGGATCAGTACAAAGATGCATCGAAGCTGGACGCGCGTATCTCGCTTCACCAGCGGTTCAGCACCAATGAATACGGCTGGTTACGGTGGGTCTTTGACCAGCTAGACTTCCCGTCTGGCGCGCACATCCTAGAGTTGGGATGTGGGAAGGCTGACCTGTGGCTGGAGAACATTCATTGTACGCCGGATGACTGGAGTGTTGTCCTGTCCGACCTGTCGTGGGGGATGCTAGTGGATGCGCAAGGCACCCTGGGCATCAATTGCACGCGGTTCCACTTCCTGGCAGCGAACATTCAAGCCCTCCCTTTCGAGGATGGCAGCTTCGACGGCGCCATCGCCAACCATATGCTGTACCACGTGCCGGACCCAGCTCGGGCGCTGTGTGAGGTTTGTCGCATTCTGAGACCGGGTGCACGGCTCTACGCTGCCACGAATGGTCGTGGACATCTGCGGGAGCTTGGTGAACTGGTCAGGGCGTTTGAGCCAGACATGGCCTTCGGCCCCGAAGATTACTCATTCAGCCTGGAGAACGGTGAGGCCCAGCTCTCAGAGTGGTTTGGCGATGTCAGGTTGCACAGATACGAAGACTCACTGGCCATTACAGAGGGTGATCCTCTCATTGCTTACATCGTGTCCTCCGTGGGTGACGGCGAGGCCGTCCTCGTCGGCGACAGGTTGGAGGAGCTGAAAAGCTACGTGGAGGCAGAACTCTCCTCAAAGGGTGTCCTACGCATTACGAAGCATATCGGGCTGTTTGTAGCACGTCGATACTAGCGCGGTATTCGATGGGTCGTGCTCCATAGCGTTTCGCTCGTCGGTGTCCAGGCGCGCGCCGAGCCGAGAGATGGGTATGACGTCGGAACACCGTGCAGAGCAGAGAACAAGCGAATGGAGGGGATGAGTATGTTCAACCGAGCAGCTTATGAGAACTCCCGTCCGGATGGGATAGGCGTCCTGGAGGTTATGGACGGCGAGGAACGGGAAGAGGACCAGCCACGCCTCTTCGTACCTCTCAAGCGATCGGAGTTGAGGGGAGAGATCGCTGGCCCTCTGGGGTCCTTCCAGCTAATGCAGGCATATGGATATTCCAAAGAGCAGCTGGACAAGGTCATCGAGGCGGCCTATCGTTTTCCGCTGCCGGGCGATGCAGCTGTGACTGCGGTCACCGTACGCTTCGGCGAGGTGGAGATTCGCGCCCAGTTGAAGGAGCGTGAGCAGGCCGAGGAGGAGTACGAGAAGGCCAAAGAGGAGGGTAGGCAGGCCGCCCTGGCTACTCGGGAGTCGCCCGACGTCTTCACTCTCCAGGTGGCGGGCATTCGGCCGGATCAGGATGTGACCGTCGAAACGTCCTACATACAGCTGGCCAAGGCAGAAGGAGATGCCTGGTCTCTGAGGATTCCTCTGACGACGGCGCCGCGCTACGTTCGCAGTGATGAACTCACGTCGCACCCAGCGCACGGCCAGCCACTGCTCCTCCTGCGCGACCCAGGGCATCGGTTCGCCCTCGACGTTGTGGTTCGAGGAGCCGGGGCAGTGGCGAGTGACACTCATGAACTCGCCGTCGCCGAGGAGGGCGAGGGACTACGCGTGCAACTGAAGGACGGTGAAGTCATCCCTGACCGGGACTGCGTTCTCTCCTGGCAACCTCAGCAAGAGGAGCATCGAGCTGCCCTGCAGGTGGTGGCTCACGACGATGCTGATTCCGGGTTGGTGTACTTCCTGGCGCAGGTTGCGCCGCCGGCCACCCACCAAGTCGGGGCTGGTGTGCCACGGGAGATCATCCTGCTGGTGGATCACTCCGGCTCCATGTCAGGGCCCAAGTGGGAGGCGGCGGATTGGGCGGTAGAGCAGTTCCTGCTGGACCTGACGGAGCGAGATGAGTTCGCACTGTGCTTGTTCCACAACTCTACCCGCTGGTTTGCCAAGAAACCGCAGCAGGCAGAGTCGAAGGCCGTCGGCAAGGCAGTCGACTTCTTGCTGGCACACAAGGATAGCGGGGGAACGGAACTCGGTGTGGCGCTGGAGCAGGCTCTGCACTTGAAGCGCTCAAAGGATGACCGCGCGCGGCATGTGGTGATAGTCACTGACGCCCAGGTGACCGATGCTGGGCGAATCCTCCGCTTGGCGGACGAAGAGGCGGAACGCGACCACCGGCGGCGGATCAGCGTGCTCTGTATAGACGCGGCGCCCAACTCGTTTCTGGCCTCGGAACTCGCAGAGCGCGGCGGAGGGATCGCCAGGTTCCTCACCAGTGCGCCAGACGAATTGGACATCACCACCGCTCTGGACGACGTCCTCAAAGACTGGGCCGAGCCGGTGCTGGCGGATCTCCAACTGGAGGCAGATCGGCCAGGGGCAGAAGCGGCAGGCCGTCAAGTCGTTGAGGGTGACAGGGAAGGCAAGAGCTACATCGATCTTGGTGATTTGCCTCACGGCCGGACCCTTTGGGTGGCCGGTAGAGTTCCCGGCAACGGGCGCCAGGAGCTTACTTTCCGGATGACCAGCGCGTCACACGAGGAAGTCGGCTCGTGCCGACTGGACTTGGCGAAGGAGACGAGCGACCAACCAGCGCTCAAAGCCCTCTTCGGTGCGCGCCGGATTCTCGGATTGGAGTACTTGCTCAACTCGCTCTATGAGCTGGATCAGATAAGGGCGCAGCTTGAACGGCTCGGCTATGACCCGGTGGAGGTTCTTCCCAGAGAGCCGGCGAAGTCTTCCAAGGTCTACGCGGAGAACGTGCGGGAAGATGCACGCCAAGCACTGCGTGCGTTGTTGGTGAAGGAGGCGCTGGATTACGGTCTCCCCAGTGCGGAGACAGCCTTCGTGGCGGTGCGAAGGGAGAAGGGCAAGCCGGTTGAAGGCACGGTGCCGGTGGCCAGTGCCTTGCCCACGGGATGGTCAGGTGACTTCCTCTTCGCTTTTGCTGCGCCTATGGGGACAGCCAGAAAGGGCGCCGCGCAGCCGATGCAGATGCTCCGCCCCACGCATGAGCTGACGAGCATCATGTTCTCCACTGGGGACGGGCCGCGTTTTGCTTCAGCGGACGCGGGCATCGCGCGTGCCGAGGACGTTCTGAGGCCTGTCACCCTATTCTCAGGCGTTCCCAAGTTCCGCGGTGCCGAAGCGGTCCTTTTCGATTCCTTGCGGAAGCAGGATGCGGAGAGACTCCCGGAGGTGGCTATCGTCCGCAAGCTGGTCCTCACGTTCCCTGATGGCACAGCCGATCTCAAGGACCTTGACCCCGATCTCAGTTTGCTCATCTACGTGGGCGACCTGTCCTCTCCCAGGGCCGAGGTTCATTTAGCCGATATTGTGCGCCGCCGTGGAGAGCGCCCGCTAAACCTCAGGCGCTGGCCAGGGGAAGTGGTACGCGTCATCCTGTCCGACCCGGCTGGGGCCTGGGGGAAGGGTGCACCGAAGATCGAGGTGACCTTCAGCTGGTAGATCATCTGGCGCTGCGTGCGCGACTATCGGTTCACATTGTGTGGCCAGGACACTGTCCGTTGTGTGGCCCAGCGTCCTGTGCGGAACCGCCGACCCATGCGAGGCAGGACGTGGCTGTACGACGGCAGTCGCTCGCAGTCAAAGGAATGGTAGGGAGTTGACCAACTGATGTCAAAGTACTGGCAGGAAGTCATCGGAGTTTCTGGGCAGAGGATTGCGGACGATGAGGCCCAGGCTCCGTCGAGGCCCGGACCGGTGGACGACGGTGCGCTTATGGACGTCTATTCCCAGGTCATAGTGCAGGTCGCCGAGAAGCTTAGCCCGTCCGTGGTGCACATCAGCCTGGCTGGGCGACGACGACAGCGAAGAGGTACTGGCTCAGGGCTGATCGTGACGCCCGATGGATACGTCCTCACCAACAGGCATGTCGTCCACGGGGCTAGCGAGATAGAGGTTACCCTCAACGACAGCCGGACATTCAGCGCCGAGTTGGTGGGAGAGGACGCGCCAACAGATGTGGGCGTGATACGCGTGCCTCCCTCCGATCTTCCCATCGCAGAGCTGGGCGTGTCGCAGACGCTCAGAGTTGGCCAACTGGTCGTCGCCATCGGCAACCCGCTCGGTTTCCAAACTACTGTGACAGCTGGGGTGATCAGCGCCCTGGGACGCTCACTGCGCACCGATACCGGTCGCCTTATCGAGAACATCATCCAGACTGACGCTGCTCTGAATCCCGGTAGTTCGGGTGGGCCTTTGGTGAACTCGCAAGGAGAGGTCATCGGAATCAACACCGCTATCATCTATGGAGCTCAAGGCCTTTGCTTCGCCATTCCCATAGACACGGTCAGGAGAGTAGCGGGGATGCTCATCACCAGCGGCAGGGTAACTCGCGGCTATCTGGGTATCTCGGCACAACCAGTGCGCCTCTACCCTCGTCTCGCAGCGAATCTGAAGCTGGAACAGGAGAGCGGAGTAGCGGTGATCGAGGTCGCTCCAGGAAGCCCGGCGGGCAGGGCAGGCGTATCGCCCCGAGATGTTATCGTCAGCATCGGTGATGCTGTCATCTCCGGCGTGGACGACCTACATCGTTTCCTGGATGACTATCCGGTTGGAGAGAGTTGCGAGATGGGCGTGATTCGCAACGGCAAGGCCATGGCACTGACTGTGACGCCGGATGAACTGCCACCGCAGGATTAGCAGTCACAGCCTCAATGTGGGTATGCCAGATTGCGCTCCTCTCCAAGGGATAGCGCTCTCGCAAAGAACAACTTCTTTCGCTGGCCGGGCGTCGCAGCCAGACGTTCCATGAAGTCGCTGGCCTGCTGAATTCATCTGTAGCCCTGCCAGGCCATAGACAGGCAGCGCCAGGACGGAGAGCAGAGCCAGGAGGGATGAGCGCAAGAAAGAAGGTACTCGCGGCCGCGTTTCAGGGAGCGGCGAGGTGGCAAGTCGTGCTCCTGGGCGGCGTGTTGACCGTGGCCTTCATGCTGTTCTTCTCCTCAGCGGACAGGGCTGCACGTGAGGGAACTCCCGGGGTCATCGAACTGGAACTCGCGTTCTCTGAAGACAGGTTCAGTGATATCGTACATCAGTGGGCTGTGGCAGGAACCCTTCCACTCCAACAGCGCAACCTCTGGATCGACTTCTTGTTCCCCTGCACTTGCGCTGTCTTGCTGTCAAGCCTGCTGGCATGGGTGGCCGGGGGTTCGTACGAGGAATGGTCACGAGGGTTCGTCATTCTGCTGGCGCTACCATTGGTTGCTGGCTTGCTGGATTGGGTCGAGAACGTATTGCTTCTTTTTCTGCTGAAAGATAGTTCTGACTTCTCGGCACCGCTGATATTCATGGCTTCGGCGGTGTCGCTGATCAAATGGGTCCTGCTATTGGTCTCTGTGCTGGCCACCGTGTATCATGTGTTTAGGCGACTCCGCAGATTTGTCCGATAGGGCAGCGATTCGGGATGAGACATGTGTCTGAATTGGCGAGCCAGCCGTCCGGAATGGGTGGTGACGGATGAAACCAGGTGAGATCAGACCGATAGTGGTATGCGTGTTCAGAGATGACGATAGGATCTTCGTAGGCGAGTATAGCGATCCCTCGACCGGAGAGACGTTCTATCGCCCTCTGGGGGGCGCCATTCGATTCGGGGAGTTAAGTCGGGAGTCCATCACCCGGGAACTGCGCGAAGAAATGGGTGCCGAAGTCAAGAACGTGAGATATGTAGGCGTGCTCGAGAACATCTTCACGTACGACGGCAAACCTGGTCACGAGATAGTGCTCGTGTACGAGGCGAGTTTTTTTGACGATGTGGAGCTGTACAACATAGAGTCGATCGCGTGTTGTGATGATGACGGCGAGTTCGTAGCCTCCTGGAAATCCCTGGCTGACTTCCGAGCCGGGAAGGATATCCTCTATCCAGAGGGCCTCCTCGACTTGCTGGACAGGCAAGCGCCGTGAGTTTAGTGCGACCCCACGGGAGGCCGCTCCAGGCATGAACGTGAAACATTATAGACTGGTCAAGCAAGCGTACCAGGCCCGGGGTGAGGACCTCACTCACTTATACCAACTCATCTTGACCATCGCGGAGGAGGCCAGCTTGAACGAGGCGCTCGCGCACCTGGAAAGATGCGTGACGGAAAAGAGGCTGGCGTGGCTGAAGAACTACCTGGGAACTCTGGAGAGGACAGGCAATCCCCTCGACGACGCCTTCAGGATCTTCTATCATACTTATCTTGGACTGTCGACCCCCGAAGACGGTGAGATCGCTGAACGAACGGGTAGGAAACTCGTGACCAGGTGGTGGAATCGTTGCCCCACCTTGGACGCCTGCCAGAAACTGAACCTGGACACAAGAGAAATCTGCCGGAAGGTGCAACACACGCCCGTGCAGGCTTTCCTGATGGAGATCGACCCCGGACTGAAGTTCGATAGGAACTACGAGCGGATCAGGCCCCACGCGACATTCTGTGAGGAGATCATGACTCTGGGGGAATAAAACAGATCCGGGCCAGGCGCCAAGGTCGCCGAATGCAACTCACGTCGTGCGTACTGGAGGCGCAAGGACGAGCAAAGCAGCAAGAAGCGCCCTGGTCTTTGGGATCTACCTTCTCGTCTTGGCTCTACCCTGCTGATAGCTCACGACTTCCCGGCTGACGCGCTTCGCATATCCAGTCACCAACAAGGTCTGCATCCAAGCGCGGGGTTTGGTGATCACCATCTTCGGATACTGCTGCCCGGCGGCTCGCCGCGGTGAATTGGTGCACTGCTTCAAGGCTTCCGTGTACGCACGACCGGCCGTTATCGTGGTCTTCGGCGCTTTCGTCGCTTTGGGCGTCGCAAAGCCGATACTGATACTGCTTGGACCCATCGATTTGCGCCGGGCCATCTGGCTAGGGCTCGCCTTGCGCTCGTCGCCGAAAGGTGTGTAATATCTGATTCGTGTCTCACCGTGGTACACCTGAGGGCGTCGGTGATCTATCGCCGGAGAAAGGATAGAATAGTGACAGCGAAAGAATCGGATGTAGGTTCTTTGCCCCATTGGGACCTGTCCAACGTATACCCTGGCCTGGAGTCCAAGGAGTTCAAGACGGCCGTCGAGCAGGTGAAAGCCCAGCTTGACGACCTGGACAGCTACATGTCGGAGAGCAACATCCGCAGGGCGGGATCCAGACCCGAGAGCTCAGCCAAGCTAGCGGAGACTATCAGCCACTATCTGGACAGGATGAACGATCTCCTCCTGCTCTTTGGCACTCTGGAGGCCTATGTGCACAGCTTCGTCTCCACTGACTCCTACAACACCACGGCCAAGCGTGTAGAGTCTGAGCTCGAAGTGCTCGGCGTGCGCCTGGAGCGTTTGGGAGTTTTCTTCGAAGGCTGGATGCGGATGGTGACTGAGGATCCGAACGCGTTGCCGGCCGCCTTGGAGCACGAGGGTTCTGCCAAGGAGCATGCTTTCTACCTCAAGGAGACCGCCGAGCAGAGCAAGTATATGATGAGCGAGGCAGAGGAGACGCTGGCCTCGGAGCTGTCTCTTAGCGGAGCGGTGGCCTGGGCGAAGCTGCAGGGGGTGGTCAGTTCTCAGATCAAGGTGCCATTCGAGCGCGAGGGCAGAACGCAGGAGTTGCCCATCACCGTCATCATCAACCTTCGGACCGATCCGGATGAGGACGTGCGGCGCCGGGCCTACGAGGTCGAGCAGGAAGCCTGGGAGCGCGTGAGAGAGCCACTGGCGGCTTGTCTCAACGGCGTAAAAGGGAGCGTCATCACGCTATACAAGCGGCGGGGCCGTACCGACCCTCTTCACCAGACACTGGATCAGGCGCGTATCGATCGGGAGACACTGGAGACTCTCTTGGGCGCCATGCGTGGTTCGTTTCCTATGTTCCGCCGGTATTGGCACGCCAAGGCGGAGCGTCTTGGGAAATCAGCCCTGCCCTGGTGGGACCTGTGGGCGCCCGTGGGACGATTGGAGCGGCGATACTCCTGGGATGAGGCCAGGGGCTTTGTCTTGGGGCAGTTCGACACGTTCTCAGATCGGCTGGCGGAGTTTGCGCACCATGCTTACGAGAGTAGCTGGATAGACGCCGAACCGCGAGATGGCAAGCGGGCAGGGGCTTTCTGCATGACGCTCCCGGCCGTGAAGGAGTCGAGGGTGCTCTGCAACTTCGATGGTTCGCCGGAACAGGTGACCACCATCGCCCACGAATTGGGCCATGCCTATCACAACGAGATGCAGAAGAACAAGACGCCATTGCAGAGGCGCACGCCCATGACCCTTGCCGAGACAGCGTCCATCTTCACTCAGGCCATCGTCACCGATGCAGCACTGGCCCAAGCCCAGAGCGTCGATGAGGAACTCGCTATTCTGGAGACGGACCTGATCGACGGTAGCCAGGTCATTGTGGACATCTACTCGCGCTATCTCTTCGAGAATGAGGTCTTTCAACGGAGGGAACAGTCAGAGCTGTCGGCCGACGACTTCTGCGAGAGCATGTCTCGGGCCCAGAAAGAGACCTACGCCGAGGCCCTCGACCCGGAGCATCTACATCCCTATATGTGGACCTGGAAGCCCCATTACTACATTCCTTCGCTGTCCTTCTACAATTTCCCCTACGCCTTTGGCTTGCTCTTCGGCCTGGGCCTGTACGCCATCTATCAACAGCGAGGGTCGGACTTCTTGGACGAGTACGACGCTCTATTGAGCAGTACGGGCGAGGGCACAGCCGCCGATCTTGCCGCTCGCTTCGACATCAACCTCAAGGAGCCTGCCTTCTGGGAGGGCAGCCTGAAAGTCATCGAAGGCCGCATAGACCGATACGTGGCACTGTAGAAGGGTCGCTCTTCTCCAATATCTTGGGCCCACGGCTAAGGCTGCTCGAAGGAAATGCGAAGCAAGCTATGAATGCGCTGGCGATCAACGGCAGCCGACAAAGGGAGAAGGGCAATACCGCCCTCATCCCGGATCGTTGGTCCAAATCTAACCCCAGCTACCAAGTTCTTCAGCATGAGGAAGGCATGCCAAAATCAAATGACCTATAAGGAGGATAGAAGTCATAAGACTAAGAGACAGAGTAGCTATTGTCACCGGTGGTGGGACAGGCATAGGAAAAGCTATTAGCCTTGCCTTTGCCGATGAAGAAGCCGCAGTGGTAGCGGCCGCCCGCAACGTTGCTAGACTGGAAGAGGTAGCTGACCAGTTCTAATCCAACGGCGGCAAGGCAAAGGCAATACAAACCGAGTTTGTGACCACGAGCAGGTCAAGCGGATGGTAGCTGAAACTGTCGAAGAGTCTGGGAAGCTTGATGTTCTGATAAACAATGCAGCCAATTATTCATGCAACAACGCTGACGTCCCCGACATGGACTTGGACAACTGGTACGACGCCTTGACCGTAAGTGTCAGCGGGACGGGGCTTTGTCGGAGAGAAGCGATGAAGGTTATGATCCCGCGCAAGAGCGGTGTCCTCGCCAATGTCAGCAGTGTGGCGGGGATATCTGGGCATCCCACGGAGAGCCCTACTGCGTCTCCAAGTGGGGCATCATCGGCTTCAGCGAGTTGTTGGCCATTGAAGCTGGCAAACACAACATCCGGGTAAACACTATAAGCCCCGGCGCTACGCGCACCAAAGAATTCGAGGAGATGATAACGGCTCTGGCGCACAGACGAGGCATCACCGAGGAGGACATGTGGAGAAAACTCAAAAAGGGTAACTCCCTGAATAGGATAGCCGAGCCAGAAGAAATCGCGCGCGCTGTGGTGTTATTAGCCTCAGATGACTCCAGCGCCATGATCGGCCACAATATGATCGTCAGTTGTGGTTTTCATTTAATTCACCCGCAAGAGCTTCGTAAGCCGTAGACGAAGGAGGGCTTTCGACAATGGCTGCAAGAGATTGGGAGAAAAACCTAGTTAGGAGGCCGCGGTACGAAGTGTCCGCTGGCAAGATAGCCGGCCGGCAATATCCCACCATGACGGTGATGAGCGGCGATCTTGTGCCTGGGGTCAACACGTATATCGAGCTGGGCTGGGTATGGGAAATGCCGGAGCCAAACCCGCACATCTTCGAACATCGGCATGGTGAAGGGTGTAGGGAGATTGTACTGCATATAGGGAGCGACCCAGACAATCCGGAAGACCTGGGTGCCGAGATAGAGTTTCTCATTGATGGCCAACCGCTGGTATTCGACACAACTTCAGCAATATATGTGCCAGCGGGTGTGAAGCATGGTCCGGTTACCTGGAAGAAACTCACCCGACCACACCTTCAGATGGCGATGGTGCTTGGTGCTGGCACTTTGGCCGAGGCAGACCCGGGAGGACACATCAAACAGAAGGCATAGAAACACGTTATCGAATAGAAGCAAGACGGCGAAAGAGCCACATTCTTTGTCTAGTTACTAGTGATCGCCGTTGAACGAGGCTCTGTATCAAAGAGTCGCTCGTAGGGTGGGATATTCTCGCGCCAGTGCGACGAGTGGAAGATGGCCGAGCGGTGCGCTCGCCTAGACATCAACCTCAAGAAGCCTGGCTTCTGGGGGGCAGCCTGAAGGTCATCAAGGGCCGGTTCGACCGCTATGCGGCGCTTTGATTGATTGTTCTATCTAGGTGATCACGGGTACGAGTTCTCTATGGTTTGTCTCGAGCGTGCCCCCGGCGCTCGAAAACATAGCCAAAGCCCCTAACAGTACGGATGAAGCGTGGCTTCTCTGGATCGGGCTCGATCTTGCGACGCAAGTTGTGGATGTGCACTCGCAGGGTATTGTTTGCTTCCTGAGAGTGATAACGAGCCCCGCGGAGATTCTTCACTAAGCTGCTGCAGCTGAGAGGACGGCCGGCGTTGTTCACCAGGGTGCTCAAGATCTTGTATTCGGTCGGAGAGAGGTTGACCGGGCGGTCATTTAGCCGGACCTCTCTACGATGAGTGTTGATGACCAGACCCCCCGCATCTACCTGGCCAGCATGGCCCGGGCTCAAGAGGCCTATCCATCGGAGGAGGGAGTATATCTGGGCCAGGAATACCTTGTTTGTCAAGGGTTTCACCGCGTAGGCATCCGCTCCCATCTCTAGCCCTCGGGCCAGTGTGCTGTCTTTGGCGTCTCTTGCCAACAGCAGTAATGGCGCCGTGGTGCGCCCCCGGATCACCTGACACAGCTCAAGGCTGACGTCCCCGTTGTCATCCATGTCCAGGATGGCGATGTCGGCGTGATTCTCGTCCAGGTAGGAGAGGGCCTCTACGGGCTCGATGGCGGCTACGCTCATACGTTCGGCCAGTAACGTGTCCTCCACCCACTTGACGATGCTGGGATCGGACCCTATGATTAGTATTTCGACGATGGAGTTCTGGTTATCTGCCCCACTCTTCATGCCACGATCTCTTGCTGGGCTGAGTCACTTGGCTGACATGTAGCGGCCTGGCAGAAACGGCAGGCTGAGTGGGATTCTGCATGATGTGGAGTGCACGGAGGCCGCCCCAGGCAAAGGGCACGACCTTGAGTTGCAGTACCCCTATGACACTTCTTCACCGCGTCTTCTCTGCCGTGCGTCGCATCTGACAGCGTAACATTTCGCTATCTGCAGCACTTCTCAGATTGTCGCGTAGCCTCAGAGAGGAGCGTTCCCTTCTGCGTCGCTGCAGGAGCTTCTTCCGGTTTGAGGGCTGGTGCCCCGCCCGATCCTTGGCCGATGACCACGAGAGTCGTGAGCGCGTCGGAATCCTCCGGCTCAGAGCTGCGCTGAGCTCCCACGCGCGCATCCTACTGGAGGTGTGGACACAAGCTTGCTCTTTTACCATGGATATTCTATCGCATGGAGATTAAGGCCTCATTAAGGCTTCATTAAAGCCCCATTAAGGCTCAATGCCGTGAAGACGTGAGTACCACCGGCTATGCGCTGTCGCTGGGCGAAATCCTGGTCGAGATGAAGCTCTGTTCTGGCGCTCAGTTCGACCCTGCCGTGGTTGAGGCCTTCGTTCGATTTGCCGCCCGTGGTGGCGAGGACGTCGTGACCAACTCGGCTGCGTATGCGGCGGAAGCGCCTGCCGAAGTTGCCGAAAGCGCCGGCCACGCGCTCGAGAAGGCCCAAGCATATGTCACGGTGTAGCCTCTCCTCGCATCATGTACGACTGGTCGCCCACAGTACTCCGCAGGCATCGGGCCTTCGCGCCCAATGCTGCTTTCCTCGAGACATTTGGGCATCGACTAGTCCCCTTGAAGGCATAGCCAAGCCTTTCTGCCGTTGCGTGCGAAAGATGCGATGATCAGAGCGTGGCCAATTCTGTGCCTCACCTGCTGCGGATGGCTGGGCCGCGCAAGGTACGCCAACCTGTGGGAGCCGGGCTTGTGGAAGGACAGCCTGAAGCCGGTCAGCGGCGGACAGACCTCGACGGGGAGTTGTGCGGTTGGGTCGCTCCTGCCTCGAGAATGTGAGATAATCGCAGGGTCGGTGTTCCTTTGCGGCGATCAACGAGGGGCCCTGTCGCCTCGGAAGTTCTGTAGAAGCCGAAGGGAAGGGGAAGTGAGCGATGAAGGCGTTAGCGATCAACGGCAGCCCGCGTATGCACAGGGGCAACACCGCTCTGATTCTTGGTCCTTTCCTCGAGGGAATGAGGGAAGCAAGGGCGGAGGTAGAACTCCTGTACACGAGGATGCTGGACATCAAGCCCTGCCTGGGATGCTTCGGCTGCTGGATCAAGACGCCGGGCAAGTGTGTCCAAGAGGACGACATGACAGGAATTCTGGTCAAGCTTCGCGAGGCCGACATCTGGGTGTGGGCCACGCCACTCTATTTCGACGGGGTGAGCGGGCCGCTCAAGAATCTGATCGATCGTTTGACACCCTTATTGCGCCTGCATGCCGAGGTGCGCGGTGGTCGCAGTCGCCACGTTGTGGAAGAGCAAGACAGGCGTGGCAGCGTGGTTCTGGTCTCCAATTGTGGCTTGTGGGAGATGGAGAACTTCAATACCGTAGTGGCGTACATAGATGCGGCTTGCCAGCACGTGGAGCGGGAATTCGCGGGGGCGCTGCTTAGGCCACACGGGCAGACACTGCGGGATCGCCTCAAACAGGGCGAGCCGGTGGGTGACGTACTGGATGCAGCGAGGGAAGCTGGCAGGGAGTTGGTCAGGGATGGCAAGATGTCGGCCGAGTCCCTCGCTACCGTTGGACGGAAGCTGGTCACCCGTGATGACTACATCACAAATATGAACCAGAATGCCGGGAAGCTGCTGGGAGCCGGGCAGCAGAAGTAGCGCACTCCGGCAACGACCCTCCCAGAGGCTGCAAGACCTCCGGGAGTTTTGCCAGCAATGGCGTTCGGTCACCGACTTGCAAGGTCAAGTACGTGAGTGCATTCCGTGGCCGGAATGTGACCTTGCCTCGTGCCCACGGGGATTCTCCGCTATGTCTTGGGGCCACTCAGGTCATTGATCATTGCCCCCGGTCTCAGACTATGCCGCGAGCTACACCGCCGGGCCGGATGTGGCAACTCTTTATTTATTGACTCACACAATTCGCGACATGGCTCTCAAGAACACCCTCTATCGCGTATCTTCTCAGGAGTACGTTGACATCGCAACAAACCTGAAGTATACTGGCTTGGCGTCGGCTACTCATCTCACCGACGCTTTCCGCAACAAGGACTCCTCAAGGTTCTTGTGGGCAGCGATATTTCGCAGACGACGGGAGCTTGTTAGAGTTCGTGAGGAAGCTGCAACCCCACTGGATAGCGGTAAGCATACTTGTTCTCCGCGCGGCTCTCGGCATCTTCTACAGCGCAACAGTACCCATTTGGGAAGCCTTTGACGAGCCGGGCCACTACGAGTACGTTCGCTACATAGTCACCAGACGGGCACTGCCGCGGACCGGCGACCCCGAAGCGGAGCAGATCTCCGAGAGCTTGCAGCCTCCTCTCTACTATCTTCTTGGCGCCCTGTCTATGATATGGATTGATATCAGCGATGATCTGGAGCCGATCTCAAACCCTTTTTTTCCGGCGGGTACGGGCGGCGTTAACTATGCGGTGCATCCCAACTCCGAAGAGTTTCCCTATAGGGGGACCATTCTCGCAGTCCATACAGTCAGGGGCCTCTCCGTGGCGCTCAGCCTGGTGGGGATTCTGCTGACTTATCTGATCGGCCTGACGATAGCCCCATCGAGGAAAGGGATCGCCATCGGTGCGATGGCTATCCATGCCTTCTGGCCCCAGTTTCTATTCAATGGAAGCGTTGTCACGAACGACGTATTGGCGAGTGCAATAGGTTCGGCTATCATCCTGGTCTTGGTGCGAATGGTGCAGGGCCTTGGCAGTGCGCTGCAGGTACTGACTCTCGGGCTTCTCTTCGGGCTTGGGCTCTTGTCGAAACTGAATACTCTCTCCTTACTTCCAGTCGCCGTATCCGTTGTGGCTGCCAAGGGAATCGCTGGGTTGGATGGTCTGGCTCCGCGACGTAGGCTCTACTGGGGCTGCTCAGCGCTCGCCGGCCTGTTCGCGTTGCCAATCGCTTGGAGCATCCTGCGACGTATGAGCTACGTGGTCATACCGGTCGTAGACTACGAGGGTGGCCCCTTCTCACAGAGAGTGCTTGTCGGTCTCGGCGAGGCCCTGGCTGGACTCGACGTCGTTACGTTGCAGCGAGCTGTGGCCTATACTCTGAATACCTTCTTTGCGCTTTTTGGCTGGGGGAACGTTGCAGCCGACTCAGCAATATATGACGTTTACGCTCTGCTGCTGGCTGTGGCGGCCGTAGGCTTGTTGCTTTTCTTCCTCAGACGCCGTCCAGAGCCTTCACTGCCGTGTGTCGCAGTGCTGTTGGCAGCGTTCCTGGCAGTACTGGTCTTGCCGTTGCTCCTGGTTGCCGCCCACGACCAGGAGGTATCGTTTGCACCAGGCCGCTACCTGCTGCCCGGTATTTCGGCCTTCAGTGTTCTTCTCTTTGTCGGGTGCGATGAAGTCTCGCGCTTCAGAGGAAGGTCCCCGTTGCCAACCATCCTGATCGTCGCCCTTCTGCTGTTTGCCGTCATCATCCCCTTTCGCTACATAAGGCCTGCATATGCAAGGCCACCTCTTCTTTCGCCTGCAGATGTGCAAAGCCTGGAGCACCAAGTATCCCTCAACTTCGGCGACAGAATCGAACTGCTGGCATACGAAATAGATAGGGTCGAACTAGAGCCCAGACAGACGATGGGAGTGACCCTCTATTGGCGGGCGCTGACCGAGATGGAGCAGGACTACACTGTCTGCGTTCGCCTGCTCGGACCGGATGGAGAGACAGATAGTGCCGATTGCACCTATCCCGGACGTGGGAACTATGCTACCTCCTTGTGGAAAGCGGATGAGATCTTCCCCGACCAATACAGCGTGCGGATTCCTAGAGACTTTCCTGCTCCCTCGCTTGGCCAGATCAACGTAGCAGTCTTCCGCTACCCGGAGGAGCAGTATCTACCTGTGGCTGATGCCGGAGGGACGGAGATCGGGCTGAGTGCAACGTTTGGACGTGTGAAGGTGGGAAGCAGTGAGGAGTTGGACCCGGACATCGCCCATCGTCTGTCCTACAATCTGGGCGACACTATAGCTTTGATCGGCTATGCACTAGAGGGGACGCCTTCACCGGGCAACATGCTTACACTCACGCTATATTGGAGCCCTCTGGCTTCCATCAACGAAGATTACACAGTATTTGTCCACCTTGTCGACCGAGATGGAGAATTGTGGGCTCAGCACGATGGCCAGCCGCGCAGCAATACCTATCCCACCGGCCTGTGGGATGAGGGAGAGATTGTCGAAGATGAACACGGCTTGACGTTGCCTGTAGACATTCCCTCTGGGACTTACGAAATCCGGGTGGGGATGTACTCACTGGACACCATGCAACGGCTGCCCGCTGTCGATGAACAGGGCAATCGGCAGCGCGACGACGCAATCCCGCTCACGGAGGTCACTATCGCACCCTAGGCCAATCCGTGAGTTGGAGTGACTATGAAGTCACATAGTCAGCCCCGGAGATTCTTGGACACTGCCAAGGCGGAGAGAGAATTCGGGTTCAAGGCCAGCACGGACTTCCGTGAGGGCCTTCGCAGGACGATAGATTGGTGCCGCGAACAAGGTGGGAAAAGCGCTCCATGAAGATTCTCTTTGTTTGCTCCTCACTGGACTTGCGATACCCTTTTAGCGCCACCCCATCCTGGTGGCAACTGCTGAAGAATCTGTCCGAGGTCGGTGTGGAAGTCCTTGCCACGCCATATCAAGGATACGCCATTGAGAGCCCATGGTGGCGGGCCTACGACAATCCTTGCCAGAGGGAAGGAGCCCTGTTCCAGAAGATCAGGCATGTTGTGAGGAGCCCGCGGCGACATCGCGCCTACAGGCAAGACGCACCAAGTGCTGACGAAAGCGTGACTGAGAAGCTGGTGAGGAAAGTGGCAAATACCCTGGTACGACCCCGTTGGGAGAACCATCTGTCCCACATCCTGGACAGAGACCAGGGCGTTGACGCCATGATCACTCTCAATGTTCCGCCTAACCATCTCAGGGGACTGCCAACCTACCTCAAGCAGCGACATAGCGTGCCCACCATCCACTATGACGGCGATTTGCCCGCTAGTCTGCCCAAGTTTCAAGGGTTCGCCTCTGGCTTCAGGCACTACCAGGGGGCCGATCTATCAGAGTACGATGGCTTCATCTCCAACTCCAAGGGTGCGGCTGGGGAACTGGCAAAGATGGGGGCTAGAAACGTCAACGTGCTCTATTTCGCAGTGGATCCTGAGTGGTTCAGGGAGGTCCCCGTGAGGCAAGACATAGGTGTGTTCTTCTACGGTCACGGCTACGAATATCGACGAGACTGGATGGAGAGCATGATTGCCGAGCCCAGCAGGGAATTGCCGGATGCCAGGTTCGCCGTTCGAGCCACAGACATGGACATCGACCTGGGCAATACGAAAAAACTGCCCTACATGTCTTTGGGCAAGCTGCGAGAGTACTCCTGTCGTAGCAAGATCAACCTCAACATAACCAGGAGGCCCCACGCCTCCACCTACGCCTCGTCGACAGCCCGTCCTTTCGAGTTAGCGGCGATGGGGTGTTGCATCGTCTCCAACCCCTGCGAAGGTATGGAGGAATGGTTCGAGCTGGGCAAAGAGATGGTGATGCTAGGCGATGCTGGGCAAGTCGTGGAGACGTACCGTGGGCTGCTTTCTGACGAGGCACTGCGGCGGGAGATGGGGCAAGCAGCGCGCGAGAGGGTGCTGCGCGAGCATACATATCGGCATCGAGCCAGTCAACTCGTGGGGATCTTGGAAGGCCTTCTCAGCCGGTGAGCAAAGTTGGACTGCTTCCCAGCATGACGCTCGGCGAATCCGCAACGCAGGGTAGGCCGACAAACTTGCTCAGGTATTGATCGACGGAACTCACTCATGCGAATCGGGATCAATGCGCTATTCATGATACCAGGCGGCGTTGGGGGCTCCGAGACTTATCTGCGAAACCTGATAGAGCATCTGGGGAGAATAGACCATACCAACGAGTACGTGGTGTTCACAAACAGGGAGGCTTCAAACACGTTCGGTCTGGGTCCGGGTAACCTCCGCGAGATCCCTTGCCCTGTTCGAGCGAAATTCCGGTCGGCAAGGGTTCTATATGAACAACTACTTCTCCCTCCTCAGGCGAAGAAGCACGATGTCGAGGTGTTACATTCCCCTGGCTATACCGCCCCGGGGCTGGCTCCCTGCGCCTCGGTGGTTACGATCTACGACCTGAATTTCCTCCGTCACCCGGAGGCATTCTCTCGGTTATCGGCACTATCCTTGAGGATTCTGGTGCCGATGGCCGCGAGGA
>CAYGAW010000020.1:0-7108 GCA_964347945.1 uncultured Anaerolineales bacterium | reverse complement strand
AAAGTGATCTTGCTGGGAGTGATGCTCATCTGCCCGGTTATCTACTTCGTGGCCTGGCTGCTGGGTAGGAACTCTGGAGGCGGGGTGCTGGCCGCGCCTGTCAGGTGGGGTGAGGAGCGGCCGCGGCAGCAAGTCACTTGGTCGCCGCAGTCCGCGCTGCGTGACATGGGGAGGGGCCTCGAATAGCGCAGACGGACGAGATGAAGACCGCTCTGTTCGAAGGAGGCTGGGACACTGATCAGACGCTACGTTGACTGGGAAGTGGTACGCTCGCGAGCTGCCGATGATGCTGTGGTAGTCGTCCCCACCACGACTACGCTACGTGCTGAGAAGAAACCTGCGAGAGAGAAAGAGGGAGAGCGATGAAGATCCGAGACTTCTATGACCGATCGTCCGTCACCTATTCGCTTGAGGTTTTCCCGCCCAAGACCGACGGCGGGATCCTCAAACTCTACCGTACCATCGCGGAACTCAGGGACCTGGGTCCCAGTTTTGTTTCCGTCACCTTCGCCCCTGACCGGAGCAACCGGGACACCGCCTTTCAGATTGCGGCCCAGGTGAAGGAGGAGTTGGGCCTGGAGTCCATGTTCCACTTCACCTGCATCGGCGCCACCAAAGAGCAGATTATCCGCGACCTGGACATGGCGCGTGACCTGGGTCTGGAGAACGTCCTGGCTCTGCGCGGAGATCGGCCGGAGGAAGCACCATCCGTTCCGGCCGGGAGCGCTTTCCAATATGCCAGTCAACTGGTCAGGCTCATCAAAGAGCGGTACGACTTCGGCATCGGGGTGGCCGGTCACCCGGAAGGGCACATCGAGTCTCCGGACATCGAGCAGGACTTGAGGCACCTGAAGGAGAAAGTGGACGCCGGCGGCGAGTTCATCATCACCCAGATCTTCTTCGACAACCACTACTTCTACGACTTCGTGGAGCGCGCCCGAAGGATAGGCATCGACGTCCCCATCATCCCCGGCATCCTGCCCATCGTCAACCAGGCCCAGGTGAGACGCTTTGCCGCCCTGACAGGGGCCACCATCCCGCCTGACCTGGCGCGCGACCTGGAGCGCCTGGGCGATGACGACGTCGCGGTGCGAAAACTGGGCATCGACTACGCCACTCGGCAAACTCTCGACGTCCTGGAACAGGGCGTGCAGGGGATTCACTTCTACTGCCTGAACCGTTCCGCATCGGTCAAAGCGATTCTCACGAGCCTTGGCCGTCGCTGGTTCCCTGGCGCCAGTAGCGAGAAGTTTGCAGAAGAGAACTTGGAGTCGGAGACGGTTAAAGATCTCGCGTGAAATAGGGTTGAGCAAGGAATGCGTGGTCGCGGTCTGTAAGCGGAGTGGTATCCTCCACCACTCTTGCGCCCACGTTTGTCATTTGAGCCAACATTGCGGAGTGGACACACGCGGTGTCTACGCCAGAATCATCGGCGAGCACGGTTTGCTGGTGGGCCTCCTCAAGCGGGAGATCGCGGCCGCACTGCTGGACCAGGCGGTGGCCAACGAGAAGCCGCTCGATGTGGGCCTGCTGCAGTTGGCGCAGGTATGAGCAGAACAGCCAGGAGAGAATGATGGCAATGAGCAGACTACGCGTGGCTGTGAATGGCTACGGAGTCATCGGCAAACGAGTGGCCGATGCTGTCGCATCGCGGCCGGACATGGAGTTCGTGGGCGCAGATGACATCGTCAGTGAGTACCGGGTGAGGGCTGCGGCGGTCCTGGGGCTGCCAGTCTATGCCTTGATTCCAGAGAGGTCAGGGGATCCGAAGATGGCATGCACTCCGGTGGCAGGCAGCCCGGACGACTTGTTGGCACAAGTGGACGTGGTGGTAGACTGGGCGCCCAGGGGCATCGGGGCCAGGAATCTCGAGCGTTACCGGGCGGCAGCGGTGAAGGATGGAGTGGAATCCATCCTTCACCGACGAGGCTGTCGGCATACGGCAGGACTTCGTGGGATGGTGACGTCCGGAGTCTTGAAACCCCACGTAGATCGGAACGGGAGATAGCCATGAAACGGAAAGGACTGCAAATCGGACTGGTGCTGATGGCTCTGCTCATCGTCGTCCTGGTCGTCGTTGCCTTTGGCTTCATGAATCCTGCACAATCGCCAGGTCAAATCGAGTTGAGTGCGACCGAGTTCCATTTTGGGACTATCCCCAACAGTGAGCCAGTCAGCCAGGCGTTCGAGGTGCGAAACGTGGGGCCGAGTTGGCTGGAGATCACCGGCGTCAGCACCTCGTGCGCCTGCACCACAGCCGAGATTGATGACCATCGCCTGGCGCCCGGAGAGGTCACTGATTTGACGGTGACCTACGACCCGCAGGTTCATGACGGCGAGACGGGCGACTTCGTGCGGCAGGTGTATATCCGCTCCAACGACCCCGCCACCCCGGAAGCCAGGCTGACGATCCGAGTCACAGTTGTACAATCCCGAGCCATACAGATCCCTTGGACGGCAAGGAGCGCGCAATGAAGCTGTCAATACGACGAGTTCTGGCCACGTTGGTGTTGGCGTCACTGGTGCTGATTCTGCATACTCTTGACGTGCAAGCGTCTGCTTCGGACCCAGTCACAGTCTATTACAACCGCGCCTGCGGCGACTGCCTGCACTACATCGAAGAGACTATCGCTCCCATCTTGAAGGAGGCTGGCTATACCGATTTGGTCTACAAGGACTATATCAACGAGCCAGCCAACCGCACGGAACTCCTGGCCGAGAGTGACAGGCTGGGAGTGCCTCCTGAGCTGCAATCCCACCTGACCCTTTTCGTCGGCGATCGGCTCATCCTCGAGGGCCATGTCCCAGCAGCCGTCGTGGCCGACTTGCTTGCGGCGCCAGACGATGCGTTTGACGCCATGCTGGTGTATCAGGATAAGATGAGCGGTGCCACCGAGTACACCGCCTGGGCTTTTCGTGGTGAACCGCAGACCTATCCTGTCAACACGTCCATCGGTGAATACATCGCCTACGTGAGGGAGCACGGAGACGATCTGTCTCCCGCCGTCTCTGTCGAAGACGAGCGAGCCTTGCTGCCCTTGGTGCTCGCCACCGGCTTTCTAGACGGGCTCAACCCATGCGCCTTTGCTGTGTTGCTGTTCTTCATCACCTTTCTCTTTACCATCCGGCGCACTTCCTCCTCTATCTGGGCCATGGGGCTGATCTACGTGGGGGCAATCTACCTCGCCTATCTACTTATCGGGCTGGGGTTGATGCGGGCGGTTCTATTTGCCAACGACCATCACTTCATGGCAAAGATTGGCGCCTGGCTCGTCATCGGCCTGGGGTTGATCAACATCAAGGACTACTTCTTGCCCCAGTCGCCAGTTCACCTCCGCATCCCGACCATCGCCCACGGCACGATACAAGACTGGCTGAAGAAAGCCACCTTCCCCGCGGCGGGAGTTGGTGGATTCCTGGTAGGGCTGTGCACTTTTCCTTGCTCAGGAGGCATCTATGTGGCCATTGTCGGATTGCTGGCCGCAAGAGCAACACATCTCCAGGGAGTAGGCTACTTGGGACTTTACAACTTGGCGTTCGTGTTGCCGCTGCTCCTTGTACTGGCCGGTGTTGGTAACAGGCGCGTAATGCATCGCATCCGCCTGGTGGAGCAATCGACTCGGCGCTGGGTACGCTTGGCAATCGGGCTAGGCATGGTGGCTGTGGGTGTCGTCATCCTCGTATGGTTTGTGTAGCAAGGAGGTGAAACACGGGAAAAAGGAAAAGGTATGAAGGGGGTGGAAAGCCAGCAACGAAGCAAGGCCGGCGCGCCCGCAAGCCGCGGAGGCGCAGGCGCTCTTCCGATTGGTCGAATCGGCTGCTGTGGGTCGCTGGCGGGCTCGCAGTGGTAGTGGCACTTGTGGGACTCAACCTGTGGGATTCGGGTGTCTTTGCAGAGCCACCCGTGCTGTCCCGCAGTGAAGAGCTCTCGGATCTACTGCCACTCGCTGAGCGGCAGAGGCCTCTTACCGGCACCCACGACATGGAGCTAATCCCTCAGGAGACGCCCGCGCCGCAGCCAGCACCGTCAGGCGTGCCGGTGGCCCAGTTGGACATACCAGGTGCCAGCTACGACTTTGGGCGCGTATCCACGAGTGGCGAGGTAGGGCATATCTTCGCGGTGCAGAACATAGGGACTGCCGATCTGGTAATCAGCAACCTGGTGACCTCGTGCGGCTGTACCACAGCGGAGCTGTCGAGCAGCGTCATTCCACCGGGCCATCGCGCTGACCTAGCCGTCATATTCGACCCCGACTTCCACGACGTCCGGGGCGAAGTGACGCGGCTGGTATGGTTCGGCACCAACGATCCAACGCAACCATGGGTCGAGGTGCGCATCACCGCCAACGTGTAGCCTGAGACAATGATGGTCCCAAGTTGCCAATCCCCCGTTCTGGCGGTCGGGGGCAACAGGGAGATTCCTCCACCTCGCCTGGACCCGGTGGCCGGACCAGTGTGGGTAACGATCGACAACGGACCGGCTAAGATCGTTCGCGCGGCGCCAGGCGGTGTATGGAACGCTATCCTTCAACTGGTCTTCTTGACGCGCTCACGCCGAGCCGAACGGCTCTCTTGCCTGGGCATCAAGGGAGTTGTGCTTAACTGATGACCAGGAAGGTAAGAGTCCGAGAAGTCAATGAGAAGCGTGGCAGATTCCAATCAACGGTGAGCTGAGGTGATTCCACGAGGCAATGGCCAGCCCGCAGCAGCGCACAAGTCCTAGGCCGCTCGGTAGACCTCAGCTACGATGTGACCCAGGGTGCCGAATCGCGCTGTGACCGAGGGGAGCTGCGCTTCGCTGCCCTGGATCACCCAAGTTCCTTCATCGAAATCGTTATCAGGGACGTGGTCAACGTACCAGAACGGCTTTTTCGTTGGCAGATGCGTCCGCAGATCGGCTCATAGGCGGCCATGGAGAGGGGAGACTACTCATGGGAATAGGGACATCAACCGTGGACGAGGAGCACAGTTCAAGGATCAGCAAGAGATCCGTAGGTATCATCGGCGCCGTTGTGATGGTGCTAATCGTGGCATTGGCGGCCGGGCTATTTGTCTTTGGTCCGGCGCTGTCTTCCCAAAGGCCGCGTATCTCTGGCCCCGGGCCTGTGCCCGCCTCTGGGATGCCCGAGTCGACGTTGAGCAAATCCGATGCTGCCAGGCTGTACGAAGCGTTCGTTTGCCCCTGCTGTGGCAAGGACATCGGGTCTTGCACTTGCGGCATGGCCAAGGAGCGCCGGTGGTTCATTGACCAGCACGTGGACAAGGGAGCTTCCCAAGATCAGGTCTACCGGGCCATGTTCCAGGCATATGGAGGTAGCGCCTTCTTCGACCAGGCCCTGGTTGACCAGGTTCGGGCTGATCTGGTGGCCGAATTGCCGGCGGATCGGCCGGTGCTGGCGGTCGAGCCAGCCGAGATAGACCTGGGGAAGGTGCCCATGGAAGAGCAGGTACTGACCACCACCTTCACGGTCCGCAATGAGGGGCAGAGCGATTTGACCATCACCAGCCTGTATACGACGTGCGGCTGTACCACAGCGGTGCTCGAGACGTCTCAGGGGAGCAGTCCCATCTTTGGTGCTAATCTTGCCGAAAATCCTTCCGACTGGTCAGCGGTGCTGGTACCGGGTGAGGAAGCCCGCTTGGTCGCCACTTTCGATCTGACGTTTCACGGCCCGGATGCGACCGGGGCGTTCCGTCGGGCGATCTTCATCGTCTCAGATGATCCGCTGAGCTCCTCCAAAGAAGTCTCGTTCGTCGTTGAGGTGACCAAGTAGGAGAACTGGATGGGTGTGATCATCTCTCGACTGGCCTGTCCTCGATGCAGCCGGTTCATTCCAAGCTACAAGGAGAGTATGTGATGTCCGAAAACGTCAGCGACAGCCAGGCACAAGTGACTGGAGATCAATCCGCGTCCTGGGCGCCGCGCAAGCCCCTGCGTAGGCAGCACCTGCTGGTGGTGATAGGTATGCTGGCCTTCTACGTCCTCGGTCTCTACTCGCACCCGCTGCTCTTCAGGGCGAGCGCGGATGCAGCAACGGGGGACAGCAGCGCGAGAACCAAACAATCGACGAGCGACGAGTTGGCGTCCGGGCCTGAACTGCAACATCTACCGGTGGCGGAGGCGTATGAGGTGTTAGCCCGGGAGCTCAGCAATCTCAGCAACGGCAGCGACTCTATGCCGCAGGTAGAAGCGAGATTGGCCGCTCTCGAAGAGGAGGTCAGGCAGCTACGCGTTCTCAATCCCTACTACATGTTCAAGGAGATCCAGGCTGAGGCGATCCCGACCGGCGTGCCAGCCATCTATGGAGCTGAGCTGAATGTGTCCTTTGATCAGGTGCAGGCCAGCATCGACGTGATGGCGGAATTCGGGCCCACCTATGGAAAGGAGGGGATCGCTCTCACGGGTCCGAACCTGGAGCGGTACGTGCGGGTGGCGAGCGCCACCGCGTGCAAGTACTGCTGCACTGCCACCACACTGATCAAGCCGGATGGCAGCGCCGCGTGTGGGTGCGACCATTCCCAGGCCATGCGGGGCCTGGCTGCCTACTTGATAGCCAATCACCAGGACGAATACACCGACGACGAACTGGTGGAGGAGTTGAACCGGTGGCGTGCCGTCTATTTCCCCAGGCAGACGCTGACCGAGGAGTTGGTAGCGCGGCAGAACGCTGGCGAACCGGGTATCGAAGAGATCATGACGGAATTCCCCGAGTTCATGCCTCAAATGGTGGGCGGGTGTTAGACCATTGGATCGCTGCGCCTGGCACAGAGATGGAAGTAGGCAACGCCACGTCGCGAGTCTGACTTAAGAGTCGACACCTGGTAGACTGCTGCTGCCGAGCACAAGGAAGACCCTCAAGGGATTCTTGCGGTCTTGCACCCCGATCTCACCAGGTTTGACGCTCGGTTGCGGAAGGGTAGATGCCACCGACCCGGAATCCGTTGCGGATTACCCGACTGCGTGCTCGAATGCCGCCCGCCCCTCCCATCGTAGATTCAGCAGTCAACTCCCGGACTTCTCGCACACCTTCGATTGCAGGGCCCTCCCAGCGCGGCACGACTCTTTCCCCTCTTCTGCACCGGGTGGCTGGAGGCGCTGCCGGGGCTG
>CAYGAW010000019.1:0-38900 GCA_964347945.1 uncultured Anaerolineales bacterium | reverse complement strand
CAGGACTTAACCTAACACCTCACGGCACGAGCTGACGACAGCCATGCAGCACCTGTGTTAGCTCCCCGAAGGGTCGTTCCGCTTTCGCTTCACTACCACTAACATGTCAAGCCCAGGTAAGGTTCTTCGCGTAGCCTCGAATTAAACCACACGCTCCGCTGCTTGTGCGGGCCCCCGTCAATTCCTTTGAGTTTTAGCCTTGCGGCCGTAGTCCCCAGGCGGGATACTTAGCGCGTTAGCTTCGGCACTGATGGGGTCAATGACCACCAACACCTAGTATCCATCGTTTACAGCGTGGACTACCGGGGTATCTAATCCCGTTCGCTACCCACGCTTTCGCGCTTCAGCGTCAGGTGCAGGCCAGAAAGCCGCCTTCGCCACTGGTGTTCCTCCCGATATCTAAGTATTCCACCACTACACCGGGAATTCCACTTTCCTCTCCTGCCCTCAAGTGTCTCAGTATTGAACGCCCCCTCCCAGTTGAGCCAGGAGATTTCACGCCCAACTTAAGACACCGCCTAGACGCCCTTTACGCCCAATAAATCCGGATAACGCTTGCCTCCTACGTTTTACCGCGGCTGCTGGCACGTAGTTAGCCGAGACTTATTGCTGGGGTACTGTCCTTTCTCATCCCCCAGAAAAGGGCTTTACGATCCGAAGACCTTCATCGCCCACGCGGCGTTGCTGCGTCAGGGTTTCCCCCATTGCGCAATATTCCTTACTGCTGCCTCCCGTAGGAGTCTGGCCCGTGTCTCAGTGCCAGTGTGGCTGATCGTCCTCTCAGACCAGCTACCGATCATCGCCTTGGTAGGCCATTACCCTACCAACTAGCTAATCGGCCGCAGGCCCATCCCGAAGCGCCGGGGCTTTAATCCGCCAACCGAATGACGGACCACATGGGGTATTAGCTACCGTTTCCAGTAGTTATCCCCCACTTCGGGGCAGGTCACCTACGTGTTACTCACCCGTCCGCCACTAACCAGCAGGGCTTCTGACTTCCGGCCGAAGCCATTAGCCAGTCGCCGGTTGCTGGTCCGTTCGACTTGCATGTATCAGGCACGCCGCCAGCGTTCATCCTGAGCCAGGATCAAACTCTCCGTAAAGCTTTACTCGAATTTCGGAGCCCCCAGCTCTCTAGGCTTCCTACCACTCTTCGGTTGTTAAGGTCCAGTATTCCCTAGTATACCATACTTAAGGAACAATGTCAAATACGCCGATGTACGCCGTACTCGACTACATCACTAGTATAGCAGATATTCTCCAGATTGTCAAGTAGTGCGAGCTCTCGAGTCTGTGCACAGCCGCTTCATGGCGTCAGAACCACGTGGCAGCCAGAACCATCATCATATATATGGCCCAGTGGATGACCACCGAGGGGAAAACTGACCTGCTCTCCAAGTCCACATACCCGAAAGCGGCCCCGCCAAATATAGTGCTCAGAGTCTCCAGCTCCGGCTTTCCCACATGCATGATGGCAAAGGGAATGGCCTGTATCCAAATCGCCAGCGAACCGAAACGCTCTTTGAGACCGAAGAGCATGAATCCACGGAACATGAACTCCCAACTGAACATGAAAATACCCAGGCGAAGGGCGAACTCGGCCAACGTCGCCGGATCCGGTTGTTCGAACCTACCCAGCCTGTAATACTGCCGAAACTCGTCCAACTGCACCAGGCCGACAATCACCACGGCCATGAGAGCGATGCCCCCCACGCTGAACATAGCGCCCTTTTTCCAGTCCCCCAGCCTCAACCCGTATTTGCGGGGGTCCTCCCGGAAGACAAGCACAATGATTCCCAGGGGGATCAGGAAGTAGAGAATGAACGACGAAACAGTATCATCGCCCAGCAACGTATGGTAGTGACTGATGATCAGCAGCAGCGTTGAGGAGACTAAGATGATCGCCGCCTTCAAGTTGGAGTTGGGTCGCCTCACTTGTCCCCGCCGCTCCTCGGATCCGTCCCCACGCCTCAATATGTGAACCGGGCCAGGTTGCCCCCTGGCGAAAACACCAGACGCAGCTTGTCCATGTCCACACTCACCTCGTAAGACCAGTTCACCAGCAGCAGTGCTACTATGAGCAGACTCAAGGCCAAACGCCACCTCGTCGATCGCCTCACTTCCGCATCACTGGCCCCCAGGTTGTCTTTCACTCGAGTCAATGCCATGGCCCCATGAGCCGCGAAGATGACGAGGAAAGGCACCAAGACGAGGTGGAAGCGTGGCTCGGCCATGATCAGCATGTGGATGCCAACGAAGTACGCGCACAGAAGGTAGATCAGCACCTTGTTTCTGCTCACGCTGCTGAGGCTCATGCCCATCACCCCGAGCACAAGGACCACGACCCATGGCAGGCAGATAAGCAAGAGGGCGAAGAGAAGAACGGATGGAGGCAGTTCGCCCAAGAAGTTGTTGGAGTAGAAATACAACGGCGCCCTCTTGTCCAGGCGCAGGAAATGGGAGAGCTTGCTTGTCAGCAACCACGCAGCCCTTCCAGGGTTCTGCCGTATGAACTTCAGCCCTTTGCCCATGCCCAGATTGTGTGTCCGCATTTCGGTCTCAAGACTGGGCTCTTCGAAGGCGCCGACCTCCTCAAGGAAGTCGATGGCGATGGTCGAGTCGAAGGTACCTGTGCCCTCCGGGTGATAACCAAGATAGAAGTTGAAGCCCAGGCTGGATTCCACAAACACGAATTGGCCATAGAGCAGGGAGTTCCTGATGCTCCACGGCACGGTGAGTACCGCCACGCATCCTGTGATCACGGCCCAGTTCTTCATCGCTTGCCTTCTGCTGGAGCTGCAGTACCAGAGCCAGGGCAGGATCAGCAGCACGAATCCCGCCAGGACCGAACGCGTGAGAATGGACATGCCCAGCGCTGCACCCGCCAGCACGTAGTACCTGATGCGCGCGGTATCCACGGCCTTCAATAGCCAAAGCACGGTCAACGGCACCAGCACGAAGAACAGATTCTCCGTCACCAGCGCCAGGGGATAAACCAGGAACATCGGGAAAGAGGCCGTCACCAAGGAGGCGATCCTGGCCACCGGTCTGTCGAACAGTCTTCGCCCCAAAGCATAGACCACGACGGGCACGGAAGAAGCCATAACGGCCTGGACTAGCCGCGCCGCCAGGAATCGATGACCGAAGAACGAATAGATGATTGCCAAAAGCAAAGGGTACGCGGGCGCTCTCGCAGCGGTGGGTATGCCCCCGTACCAGGTGTAGCCTTGCCCGAGCCTGATGCTTTCCGCCAGTGCATCATATTGGAACATGTCGTCCAGGGCTATTCCCAAGTCGCGAGTGAGCAACACCGGGATCAGACGCAGCATCAGAGCCACCCCAAACACAACGGCCAGGAACTTCAGATCACGCCCTTCGCGCTCCATGAGACGCTATTATAGCATACCGGTCGTGCGCCGCAAACACGACAGCGTGTCCGAGCAAGCCCATTTCCAGGTCGCCCAGGGACTGAAGGGTGTTGGATAACTAGCGCTCAGGGGTGGCATTGAGGGAGGAAGGGCATAAGGCAAGGCTAGCGAGACTTGAATGGATAGGGAGGCCTGCAGGTAGCGAGATGGGACGAGAGCGGTCCAAGGAACAGGGGACTGATTCGTTCTTCGGGCGGTTGGTGTATGATCGGGTCGTGCCTCAGGCGCACTTCTTCGGGAAGCTGAACGAGATCATACCTTGGGAGCGCTTCACTAGGAAGCTGCTGAAGTACTATCGAGGGAAAGCCCCCACAGGGCGATCGCCGTACGACCCTGCGCTGCTGTTGAAGATGCTGCTGGTCGCGTACCTGCATGACCTATCGGAGCGGCAGGTGGAAGAGATGGCGAGGTCCAACATACCAGTGAACTACTTTCTGGCTCTGGCAGCGGACGAGTTGCCGCCGGACCAGTCGACGCAGTATGGCACTCCAAGTCCACTCCAATCAGACCTCAGACCTTCGTGACCCCGCCTTTCTTCCAAACCCTCGTCGAAGAAGTGTTGCTACCCCGCATGCTTTGTGCTAGAATAGGGCCGTTTGCGACCAGGTAAGGCCATGACGCCTCACCTGAATAACCACGTTGCTAGGAGGTAACCATGACATTGAATCTGGTCTGGGTGGTGCCTGTGTGCGGGGTGGCCGCAATCCTCTTCGCCATCTACTTGGCGTGGGATGTTCTGAAACGAGACACAGGGACTCAGAAGATGCAGGACGTCGGCGCCACGATCTACGAAGGGGCAGTAGCTTTCATCAAGCGCCAGTATACCACTATCGCCATCCTTGCCGTGCTGACCGCCCTCCTCATCGGAGGTCTTATTGCCCTCTTCGAGCGGTATCCCGAGGTAGAGATCGATGTCGTGGAACTCGGCATACGCACGGGGATCGCCTTCCTTGTAGGAGCGGCCTGTTCTGCGATCTCCGGGGTGATCGGCATGTATATCGCGGTCAAGTCCAATACGCGCTGTGCCAGTGCTGCCGGCAGGAGCGTAGGTGAAGCCCTGATCGTAGCCCTTCGTGGAGGCGCAGTCTCGGGCTTCCTCGTGGTTTCACTGAGCCTGCTGGGTGTCGCGGCCATCTTCTACCTATACGGTGGGAGCACTACCCCCCACGCTGCGCCGTTCATCATCGTCGGCTTTGCGTTCGGTGCCAGCTTTGTAGCCCTTTTTGCTCAGCTGGGGGGAGGCATCTACACCAAGGCTGCCGATGTAGGTGCGGACCTCGTGGGTAAGGTTGAAGCAGGAATCCCCGAGGATGACCCGCGTAACGCAGCCGTGGTGGCTGACCTCGTGGGCGACAACGTGGGCGACTGTGCCGGTCGAGGCGCCGATCTCTTTGAATCCACAGTGGCGGAGAACATCGGAGCGATGATCCTGGGTGTGGCGCTGGCCCAAGCCACGGGCTACAACTCCTGGATCTTCTTTCCCCTGGTGGTCCGTGCAGTAGGTTTGATCGCCTCCATGTTTGGTCTAGTGGCTGTGCGGTGGAGGGAAGGTGAAGACCCAATCAACCCTCTCATCCGCGGCTATGCAGTGAGCTTCGTGCTCTCTGTGGTAGGCCTGGCCGCCTGCACCTACCTCATGTTGGGACATGCCTGGTGGTGGTTTTTCGTCGCCGGCTTCATCGGTCTCCTGACCAGCGTGGCCTTCGTGGTCATTACCGAATATTACACGGGCAACCGCTGGCGTCCGGTCAGATTCATCGCCGAACAGTCCAGGACGGGTGCAGCCACCAATATCATCGGTGGCGTAGCTATCGCCTTCGAGAACACAGCTGCCCCGGTGGTTGTGATCTCAATGGCCTTGATCGGATCCTTCTGGGCCGGGGCCCAGGGCAGTGCAATGCTGGGCGTCAGCCCTACCACCGGCGGCATCTACGGCACTGCAGTGGCCACCATGGGCATGCTCATGACGTGCGCATATATTCTCTCGATGGACACTTTCGGGCCCATTGCCGATAACGCCGGCGGCATCGTGGAGATGTCGGGAGCCCCCGACCAGATCCGCCGAGGCACCGACGCGCTGGATTCGGCTGGAAACACCACCAAGGCCCTTACTAAGGGCTACGCTATCGGCTCCGCGGCCTTGGCTGCTTTCCTGCTCTTCTCAGCCTACCTGGACAAGGTGGAGTTGGTGAGGACACGCATGCTCCAAGGCCTGGGGTACGCCCCAGAGGTGATCGAGCAGATTATCGGCGCACAAGTAGTGGACTTGACCAGGGTCGAGGTTTTCGTCGGGGCCACCATCGGAGCGATGCTCATCTACCTGTTCAGTTCTTTCGCCATTCGTGCGGTAGGACACGCTGCAGGCGAGATGATCGAGGAGGTGCGCCGGCAGTTCCGCGAAGATCCTGGGATCATGGCCGGCACCTCCCGGCCGGACTACGCCCGGGCTGTGGACATCAGCACCCGCGCAGCATTGAAGGAGATGATCGCACCGGGAGTCCTGGCAGTAGCTACGCCCATCGCCGTCGGCATCATGCTGCGCGCTGAAGCAGAGGCCGCCTTCTTGATGGTGGGCACCATAGCGGGCGTTCTCCTGGCCACGGTGATGAACAACGGCGGTGCCGCCTGGGACAACGCTAAGAAATCCATAGAAGCAGGACTGCTCAAGGACGCTGACGGAAATGCCATCGCCAAGGGCAGTGAGATTCATGCAGCGGCGGTGGTTGGGGACACAGTTGGAGATCCGCTGAAAGACACCGCGGGGCCTTCCATCCACGTTGTCATAAAGCTGTTGTCCACGATCACCTTGGTGCTTGCGCCACTATTCATCAGCGTGTAGCATCTCCGCTGTCGCACCCAATCCGGCTAGGATAGCCCCGATTCGGCGTCGTCTTGCTGACCTGGGGCTATCTTCGTGCTCATTTGCCCCAAGCGAGGACATTGACATGATACTCAAAAGCATTATAATTGAAACGTATAGGCTCACAGGAGAAAGAAGTTGGATCAATCTGCTAAGATGAAGGTAGGCGGATTTCGAGCCGTAGCCCTCGTACTGCTCGCTTCCGCAACGATGACTCTGTGCACGGTGTTTGGAGTTGCATCTGGGTATGTATTCTACGAACTGATCGACATTCCATACTTCTACGACATCTATCGCACTCTGGTTCAGCCTCTGGAAGCAAGTGGCCTCTTGCCCACAGTAGGGCCGCGATTCGAGAACGTACCGGCAGAGGAGGCGACTGCACTGGCCATTCATGGGAACCCGCGCATCAATATCCTGCTCGTCGGTCTCGACAACCGTTGGCAGGTGTCACACACGTCATTCCGGACCGACACCATCATGATCGCCTCGCTCCACACTGAGACCAACGAGGGGATGCTATTCTCCATCCCCCGCGACCTGTATGTAGACGTTCCCGGACACGGCAAACGACGAATCAATGTCGCCCACGTGCTGGGGGAGACGCAGGGTTATCCCCGTGGAGGACCGGGTCTGCTAATGGACACCATACAGCAGAACTTCGGCATACCCATGCATGGCTATCTGATGATCGACTTCCAGGGCTTCAGGGAGATGGTCGATCTCCTCGGCGGCGTCGACATCTATGTCGAGAAGGAGATATGGGACTACAAGTACCCTGACGACCGTGGGGGCGAGATGACCATCCACATCCCGGCGGGACAGCAGCACATGGACAGCGAAACGCTCCTGCGGTATTGCCGTACTAGATATGGAAGTGACGACTTCGATCGCATGCGCAGGCAGCAGAAAGCACTGGCAGCGTTGGGCGACAAGTTCTTGAGCCTTGAGATGCTACCCAGACTGCCAGAACTGCTGCAAACCATGAGCCATACCTTCCATACGGACTTGTCGCCGGCAGTGATCGTCCGCGTGGCCGGAATGGCCGCCCAGGTGCATCCCGATGAGACCCGTTTCATCGTCATGGACCGCTCCCTTCTTGACCCTTCACAACGGCGACCGGGCGACGAGCCCAGCCTCCTCTACCCGGATTGGGACAAAATCCATGCCCTCGTTGACGAAGTGTTCTACGACTAGGTCGCTGTCGACCCCGCTCTCGCCGTTCCAGACAACGCGCTCGACGGTTCGAATCCAAGAGAGGTAGCCATGGCCACGGCATACGTGTACGATCCTCGGTACCTAGAGCATAACCAAGCGGGACACGTCGAACGTCGAGACCGGCTGGAAAAAACGATGGAAGTGCTCCAAGAGGATCGATTGCTGGACAAGCTAGTCCACCTGAAGGCGACGCCGGTGTCTATGGAACATCTGTTGAAGGTCCATGCGGAGCACTATGTGAACCTTGTCCAGGAGGTCTCCCGCGGTGGAGGAGGCAATCTGGACCCCGACACTTATGTCAATGACCGTTCATACGAGGTCGCGTTGCTGGCAGCCGGAGGGATGCTCAATCTCGTCCACGCAGTCTTGGACGGAGACGTAGACAACGGATTTGCACTGGTGCGCCCCCCCGGACACCATGCCCTGCCGAGCCGAGGGATGGGATTCTGCCTCTTCAACAACGTTGCGGTGGCTGCCAAGTATGCCCTCAGCCAGCACGGACTCTCACGCGTTCTCATCGTGGACTTCGACCTCCATCACGGTAACGGCACCCAAGACGTGTTCTATGGCACGAGCGAGGTGCTGTACTTCTCCACTCATCAGTACCCGTACTATCCCGGCACCGGTCACTGGAGCGACATAGGACGGGGCGAAGGCGAGGGTTATACCGTGAACGTGCCTCTACCCCCGGGGGTAGGCGACGAAGGCTACCGGCGCATCTTCGATGAGGTACTGTATCCAGTAGCTGAGCGCTATCGTCCGGAACTCATCCTCGTGTCCGCCGGATATGATGCGCACTGGGCAGATCCCTTGGGTATGTTGCAGCTCTCTGCCGCTGGCTACACCTCTCTGACGCGTATAGTGAAGGAGATGGCGGAGGAGTTCTGCGATGGGCACCTTGCCTTCACATTGGAGGGCGGGTACGACCTGGAAGCTGTAGCTCATTCCATCGCGGCCACGCTGCAGGCTTTGCTGGGCGACGATGCCACCGATCCCCTGGGCCCTTCGCCCCGACCAAGCGTGTCCGTTGATGACATAATCGTTCAGATCAAGGGCGTACACCGCTTAGTCTAGGCCTGAATCTGACACCGGCACCCCACTGACCGTGCGAACTCGACACCCCGAGCCGAGGTATTGACTCTAGCCCTAGATCTAGATTTGACTCCGTGGCCCGCGGTGTCTGAGTTCAGATCTGACCCAGAAGTCATATTGACATTTGAGGGAAATGGGTGCATAATATTAAACGAGTGGGACCCCCGTTATGAATTGTTGACGGAGGAAGTACCATGGCCGAGATAACCCTGCGGGAATACTGTGACGAGGCAAAGGAGCTTATCAGGGCTGAGTCCTACGACCGGGCCATCGCCATCTGCCGTCACATCTTGAAGCACTACCCCAGGCACATCAGATCCTATCGCCTAATGGGCGAGGCGTCCCTGGAGCAGGGGGACTATGTCGAGGCAGCCAATCTCTTCAAGAGGATTCTAAGCGCCGATATGGAGGATGTCGTTGTCTACGCGGGCTTAGGCATCGTCTATGACGAGGAAGGAGCCGTGGACGAAGCCATCTGGCAGCTCGAACGAGCTTTCGAACTGACCCCGGGCAACGCCCAGGTTCGCAAAGAACTGCAAAGACTCTACACCGAGCGCGACGGCGCAGCGCCCCCCAAGTTGAAGCTCACCCCAGCAGCTTTGGGTAGGCTGTATCTAAGGGAGGGTCTATATCAGCGCGCCATAGATGAGTTCAGAGGCGTGTTAGAGGAAGACCCTGATAGAGTGGACATCCAGGTGACGATGGCCCTGGCCCTGTGGTGGAACGATCAGCGTCGAGAAGCCGCGGAGGTCTGCGAAAAGATCCTGGAGACATTTCCAAACTGTTTGAAAGCCAACCTCATTCTCGGCGAAACCCTGCTGAATAGTGATCGCGAAGATGAGGGTCGAGCTCTGTTGCGCACAGCTCAAGCCATGGATCCTGAGAACATCGTCGCCCGAGAGCTGTTCCGCGACCAATCACCTCTGCCCTTGGAGACCATCAGCGTGCGGAGGCTTGACGAGAGAGAACTGGAGCAAGAGGTAGAAGAGATCAGTCCAGAGCTTCCCGCCGCGGCCAAGGAGGCCGAGCCGGAAGAGGCTCCTCCACTGATTCCCGAGGAGGAACTGGAGGAGGCGATGCCGGATTGGCTCCGCAAGTTGCAGGAGGGAGAGAGGGAACCAGCCACCGAGGAAGAAGAGTCCCCGCTCATAGCGGATGAGATGCCCAGTTGGCTGCGTGAACTGGCAACAGATAGAGCTGTAGAACCGGAAGTCGCAGCGCCGGCTGAGGAAAAGCGGTCTCCGACGGAGGAAGAGGAACTGCCTGCCTGGGTCCGTGAGATCGGGGGAGCCCCAGAGGCCAGTCAGCCCGAGGAGGCACTTCTGCCTCCGGAAGTGGAAGCCGAGGCGCTTGCGGAAGGGCTGCCCAGTCTGGAGGAGATGGAAGCTGAACCCGAAGCCATCAGCGCCGCAGAAGCAGAGCTCCCTCAAGTCGCAGAAGAAGAGGCTGCCGCGGTCGGTGAGGGGACATCTGCTGAACCGCCGGAGACAGGGCCGGCTGAGTCAGTTCCCATCGAGGAGCCAATGGCCATGTTGGAGGGACCCGAACAGGAGTTGCCTGAAGCGGCGCCCTCTGAAGTCCCAGTGGAGGAAGCCCCTGCTCTTGAGGACGAGGTACCAGACTGGCTGAGGGCGTTGAGGGCGGAAGAGGCTGAATCTGTCCCCCGGGAACAGCAACCAGCTTCTGCAGAAGAGGAGGAGGTTCCCGCGTGGCTGCGTGAGTTGGGCGAAGAGCCTAGCGAAGAAGAAATCATCGGTCCCGCAGAGGTCCCACTGGAGGAGCCAGACCAGGAACAACCTCCCACGCCAGCTCGGGAGGAAGAGATCGCAGCCGCCGAGGAAGAAGACGCAGAGATAAGCGAAGAGACCATGGTGCATCTACGCGAAACCATGCCGGACGAATCGGCTTCCATTGAGGAGATAATGGCTTGGATGGAGAGATCCAAGGCCATGCTGGCCGGGGAGGAGCCGCTCGAGGTGGGCCTCAAGGAGGATCTGGAGGCTCCTCCAGAGAAGCCTGAAGAAGTGGCGATTCCCACACCTGAAGAAGAGCTGCCGACCTGGTTGAGCGAACTGCGGCCCGAGGAGGAGGAAGTTGAAGCTCCCGTTGACGAAGAGGCTGTGCCCATCGAGGAGAAAGAGATACCAACCTGGGAGGGAGACCTGAGACCCGAGGCAGCAGAGGAAGGGGCAGTGGCTCGTGCAGAAGAACCCGAGACCGCGGTCGAAGAAGCACCGATAGCCTCACCAGAGGAGGAAGAGTTGCCATCTTGGCTTGTGGAGCTAAGAGCGGAGGCTGCGAAAGAACAACCGATCACGGTGGAGGAGGCGGAGCCGTTTGTAGAGGAAAAACCGGGTCTCCTGATGGAGGAAGAAGAGATCCCACCGTGGCTTCGCTCGCTGGGTCCAGAAGCAGTCAGGGAACAAGCAGCCATCCCCACCGAGGAACCAGAAGTCTCGGTTGAGGAAGCGCCAATCCTGCCCACGGAAATGGAAGAAGAGGAGGTCCCCTCATGGCTTCGCGAACTCAGGGCAGAACCGGACAGAGAAGAAGCGCCTATCCCTACCGGAGAACCCGAAGCGGCCATCCCCACCGAAGAGCCCGAAGCTCCCTTTGAGGAGGCGGCAATCCCGCGGATGGAAGAAGAGGAAATCCCCTCGTGGCTTCGCGAACTCAGGGCAGAGGCGGCAAGGGAAGAAGCAGTCGCACGCCCGGAGGCTGGCCTCGAGGAACTTGAGTTGCCACGGCTGGAAGAGGACGAGATTCCATCGTGGCTTCGTGAACTCAGGGCAGAAATAGCCAAGGGGGAAGAAGCTGTGCCTTCAAAGGCGGAGCCAATCGTCGAGAAAGCTCTCCCAGACGTGGAGGCCGAAGGCGAGCCTGCGTTCGAAGAGATCGGTGCCCCGCCTGTCGAGGAAAAGCCGCCGGCCTTGGAGGTCGTGACTGCCGAAGAGCGTGCCGAAGTTGCTCCCCGTGTAGCAGAACCAGAGACGGAGGAGCTTCGTGTTGGCTGGGGCCGAGAGGAGTATCGCAAACATCTGGAGTCCAATCCGCAGGACGACAGCACGCGCCTAGCCCTGGCCCGAGCCTGTGCGCGCAACGGCGACTGGGATGAGGCCGTGTCTGAGTACGAGGTGATACTCTCCCACGGCACCATGTTCGAGGAAGTCATAGGAGATCTGGAGCCCATGGCCGAAGATGCCCCTGATCACTTGGGGACCCACGAGTTGCTGGCTGATGCCTACATGAAAGGCGGTCACCTGCAGAAGGCACTTGACAAGTACCGTTGGCTGAGAGTAACGCTCAGCAGCTGACGGCTTCCGAGCCGTGTGAAGGTGCGTCGCTATGTGAAGGCGTGTGGCTCTGCCACACGCCTTTGGGTGTGAGTAGACAATGGTGAAAGGGCTTGTGCGATGAGAGCAGATCTATCGGAGAGAACTTTGGTGTTGGTGAAACCCGACGGCGTGAAACGGGGCATGGTGGGCAGGGTGCTGACCAGGTTTGAGGAAGTAGGTCTCAAGATAGCGGGACTGAGAATGGTTCAGGTTTCCAGGGACTTCGCAGAGAACCACTATCCCAATACCCCGGAGTGGATCAGAGGCATGGGGGAGAAGACCCTGCAGACTTACCGAGAGCAGGGCAAAGACCCCGTGCAAGAGGTGGGTACGGACGATCCTATGGAGATTGGCAACATGATAAAGGACTGGAACGTGGACTATCTTACTTCTGGTCCTCTGGTCGCCTTAGTACTGGAAGGAGCTCATGCCATCAGTGTGGTGAGAAAGATCTGTGGCTTCACACTGCCTGCCTTCGCTGAGCCTGGCACGATCAGAGGCGACTTCTCGATCACGTCTCCTATCGTGGCCAACGAGCTGAAAAGAGCAGTCAGAAACCTCGTCCACGCTTCCAGTGATCCCGAAGAGGCGGAGTACGAGATCAACTACTGGTTCTCAGAAGACGAACTCTGCTCCTACGATAGTGCTGCCGAGAGCGTGATGTTCTAGCGTAAGGGGTTGTGTAGAAAGTGACCGGACGGACCCTCGATTCCATTGTCGTGCTGACGGGCGCGGGGATATCTGCCGGGAGCGGTGTGCCGACTTTCCGAGGAGAAGATGGGCTCTGGCGCCAATACCGTGCCGAGGAACTCGCGACGCCTCAGGCCTTTCAACGAGACCCGGCGCTGGTCTGGGAATGGTACGACTGGCGCCGAGGACTGATAGCCAGCTGCGAACCTAACGCAGCTCACCAAACGCTGGCCGAGATGGAGCAGCACTGTGAAGACTTCATCCTCATCACCCAGAATGTGGATGGCCTACATCAGCGTGCCGGCAGCCAGCGACTATTGGAACTGCACGGGAGCATCTGGCAGCTGCGATGTACAGTGGAGAATCGCGTCGCTGAGAACAGCGCTGTGCCCCTCCCCGAGGTACCGCCCAGGTGCTCGTGCGGTGGTCTGCTGCGGCCTCACGTCGTATGGTTCGGCGAGTCCTTGGACCCTGAGACACTGGCGGCAGCGTTTCGCGCGGCTGAGCGAAGTCGGTTGATGTTGGTGATTGGCACCTCGGCTGTAGTGCAGCCCGCGGCCTCGCTACCGGCGATAGCCAAGGACAGGGGTGCTTACCTGATAGAAGTCAACGTAGAAAGAACACCGCTCTCTACCTATGCCGACGAAGTCATATTGGGCCCGGCTGCCGAGCAGGTGCCGAAACTGTGGCATAGGCTGAAGGACATCACTATCTAGAGACGCCCACGTACCGTACTACTGTATCCTGACCACGAGCGGCGCATCGCTCCACAACTCTTCCAGTTGGTAGTAGTCCCGCTGAGCAGGTAGGAACACGTGCACGATGATGCTGCCGTAGTCCAGGAGCATCCAGCCCGAAGCAGAGGCTCCTTCGATTTGGAGGGGTTTGAGTCCTGAGGTCCTCGCTCTATCTAGTATGTCGTCAACGATGGCCTTGACCTGTCGCTCAGTATCTCCACTGCAGATGATGAAATAGTCAGCTAGGAGCGACACAGATCGGACGTCAAGCAAGACGATGTCGGAGCCTTTCTTATCGGCGATGGCGTTTACCAGCTCTCTGGCCAGTTCCCCCGATTCCAGATTCTTCTCCTCGCTGATCACCGCAGCGCGGAAAGCTGCCCTTGGTGGCCTTCGCTTCGTCGCCGAGATTACAGACTAGGGCGCGCTTCCAGCACAACTTCCACGGCCTGCTGCTGCCCGTCGCGGATGATACCTAGGGTGACCTCTTGCCCCACCTCTGTCTCCATGACCAGATACGACAACAGGTCCTCAAACTTGATAATATCCCGATCATCAACCGTGACGATGATGTCCCCTCCCGCGAGCACCAGTCGCCCTCTGATCTGCACCTCCGTCGAGCCTCCTCTGAGCCCCGCCTTCTCGGCTGGGCCGTTCGAGATGACCTCCGACACCAAGACCCCCGTCTCCACGGGCAAGCCCAACTCTTCCACCAAGATGGGCGTGATGGCGACGCCCCTGATGCCCAACTGTGGGTGTGCATAACGCCCTTCAGAGATGAGCTGGGGGATCACCCGCTTCGCCAGGTTGATGGGCACGGCAAAGCCAACCCCGCTGCCGAAGCCAGTGGTCGTTCTGATGGCAGTGTTCACGCCTATCACCATTCCCTTTGCGTCCAGCAGAGGCCCTCCCGAGTTACCTGGATTGATCGCTGCGTCGGTCTGGATGACATCGGGTATGGCGAACAAGCTTTCGGCAGGCAGCGTGCGTCCCAAGGCGCTGATGACGCCGGTGGTCAAGGTGCCTTCCAGGCCAAAGGGATTCCCGATGGCGATGGTCCGCTGTCCCACGTGAAGGTCGTCTGAATCCCCTAGCTCCACACTGTGCAGGAGCTCAGCAGGCAGGTCCACCTTGATCACGGCCAGGTCGCTGTGGAGATCTGTGCCCAGCACTCGGGCCGAGACGATGGTCCCATCGTACAGAGTCACCTGAACCTCTTCTGCGCCCTCCACCACATGATTGTTCGTGACAATGTGGCCTTCCTCATCAATGATGAAGCCAGAACCCTCACCTTCCCGGAACAGGTCGGCTCCTGTCAACGGAGCAGCGGGTCTGAGAATCTGGATGTTCACAACTGCCGGGTTCACCCGCTCATACAGGTTGATCAAGAGCAAGTCCTCGGCAGCCGCCTCATCCAACACAGTCTGGGGGAGCGGCGTAGGAGTTGCCACAACGACGATGGGCGTCGCGGTGGAGTTGAGCGTTGGTTCGGGCGTGGGGCTGGGAACAGCAGGAAGAGGCATGCACGCGAACACGGTCACCGTCATCAGTAGCGAGATGACAACGGCGAGGCCGGAGCGGCGTCTGGCAACAGCTATCGCCATTCTCCTTCTGAAAGCTTGGTCCATTCTACCGTTCCTCAGCACCTTGACCTTGAGCGCAGTCATTCTATCTGCCTGATGGCTCAAAGTCAAACCTCTCCTTGCCGCCCGCAGCCCAAGTTTTAAGGTTGAGCAACCTGCTAGAGCTTGACAACGGTCAGAATTATGGTATAATTAATTTGCTAATTGCGCAATATCCTACTCACCAGTAGAATCCCTGATGCCCATGAGTCGAAGGGCAGAACCTAGACTGGCATGCAGAATGCACTCTGACATGCAGCCCATGGGAGAATCACCATGACACCACTGATCACCACTGACACAGATGAGCTCCGTTCAATGATCACTTTCCGAACCTCGACCATCTATGAGATGCTCCTTAGTCTGAGCACCCTGCACAAGCCACGGCCGCGCCACCGAGATTGGGCAGAGCAAGCCAGGGCTCTGCAGTCCAAGGAAGTCCTGGACGACCTGGAGTTCCTGTACAGCCGCTTTGAGAATGGAATTCTCCTCATCGAACTCGCGGTTGACTATCCCGATCACCATGATGTTGATGGCTTTCTGCGCTACGTGGCGGAGATGACGATCCCGGAGTTCCTCTTCTACGTCCTTGGTCGCCTGGCTCCGGCGGAGGAGATGGCCACGCTAGAAGCCACCATGGACTCGCTGCTCTATGTGATCACTCAGGCGTGTCCAGAAGGAGATTCACACATGGAGAGGAAGTATGCGACTGAGGATTATATAGGGCTGGTTGCGGATCCGAATGGCTATCGAACGAGAATCCTACGACTATGGAGAAGGTATTGGGACAGCTATTTCAGAGAAGAAGGTGAGCGGTACAGGCGACTCTGGAAAGAGAGCGTAGAGGAGAAGTCGCAGGCACTATCGCGCCAAGAACCCTTGGAGTTCTTCGAGAAGCTCTCGAACAAACCTGGGCTCCCCGACCAGATTCCACCGGGGTATCCTACAAGTGAGATAATCCTCGTGCCCACGTGCTTTGGCCGGCCTCCCATGACCTTCATCGGCTACGGGTCCATCACCGTGATATACGACTGCCACGTCACTGAGGAGGATCGTGACAAGCTCGAAGAGCTCGCAGCGGAAATCGCCGCTGCGGGTAAGGCGCTGGCGGACAAGACACGGCTGCAGTTACTTAGGTGGATCGTGAGGGAGCCGCAGTTATATGGGCGGAAGCTGGCCGAACTCTGCCATATCTCGCAGCCCTCTGTCTCCCGCCACCTGAGGATCCTCAAAGAGGCAGGGTTGATAGAGGAAAGACCCATGGACAACTACATCGCGTACGAGGTGCGCCGCGACCGGATAGAGGATCTCTCGCCACAGTTGGTAGGCTATCTATACGAAGAGGAGCAGTAAGTGATAGGCAGATTCAAGAGTACCCTGTCAGGCTACCCCAGGCAGTTCTGGGTTCTCTTCTTCGGTACGCTGGTAAGCGCCAGCGGCAACAGCCTCGTATGGCCCTTCATGGCCATCTATGTCCATGAGAAGCTCGGTGTCCCGCTTACTGTGGTGGGTGTTGTCCTCGCCGCAAACGCGGCGGCCGGCTTGCTCTCTCAGGTTGTGGCAGGACCTATGGTGGACCGTTTCGGCAGGAAGATAGCCATGACCATCAGCCTGAGCACCCGCGCCGTCATATTGGTCGGGCTTGGACTGGCGAACTCTCTTGGTGCGTTCGTGATCCTAGTAGTCCTATCTGGCTTCTTTGGCGCCATGTACAACCCGGGCCTCAACGCCATGGTGGCAGACATCGTCCAACCCGAGAAGAGGATGGAAGCCTACGGCTTGATAAGGATCGTGGCCAATCTAGGCATCGCCATTGGCCCTGCCATCGGCGGTTTCATCGCCACTCGGTCGTACCTCGTCTCCTTCCTGGCCGCGGCCACGTCCTCAGCATTGTACTTTCTGATCATCTCACTCTTCGTCAAGGAGACGAAGCCAGAGATGGAAGCCGCTTATGACTACGAAAACGAGCGAAACGCCGGGTACGGCCACCTGATGCGAGACTACCATTTCCTGCTCTTCTGCCTTGCCCTCACAGCGATGATGATAGCATACGTACAGATGATGACTATCTTCCCCGTCTACATCAAGGACCAGTACCAGGTGATTGAAAATCAGTTCGGCCTGATCATGGCTACCAACGCAGCAATGGTAGTAGTCTTCCAGTATCCACTGACACGAATCGTGGGAAGATACCGGTTGGCGCCAACTCTGGCGTCGGGAGCGCTATTCACGGCTCTGGGAGTAGGAATGGTGGCCTTCTCCAGCAGCTTCGCCACGTTTCTTCTGAGCATGGTCGTCCTGACCATCGGGGAGTTGATCTTCGCACCCAGCTCAATAGCTTTTGTGGCGAAGGTGGCCCCCGAAACCATGCGCGGCCGCTACATGGGAGTGTACGGTATGAGCTGGGGCGTATCCTTCGGACTGGGACCCATCGTCGGGGGCATGATCAACGACAACCTCAGCCCCGTTCTCATCTGGCCGATAATGGCCAGCGTCGCGCTGGTGTCGGCGGTGGCGTTCCTGCTGATCGGAAGGATAGTCACCGACGAGAGCCCTCTCGCCGGCGCCCCAGCGGCCCCACGCCGTGCCGACATCGGCGTAAATCCCGATTCCCTCGAGAGTCAGGACGCCCAGGAGTATGAGAACTGACAAATAGGAGGCGCCAACACATGAGTGCAATTGAAGTACGCGACCTTCGTCGAGTCTTCCGGGCTACTATCGGCACCATCCGGCGCAGAACCAAGGAGGTGATCGCTGTGGATGGCATATCCTTCGACGTCCGAGACGGCGAGCTCTTCGGCCTCCTCGGACCGAATGGGGCCGGCAAGACTACCACAGTCAAAATGCTCACCACTTTGCTCATCCCGACGGACGGTACAGCCACCATCCTTGGGCATGACGTTGTGGAAGAGGCAAGCGCTATCAGGTCCCTCATCGGGTTCATCTTCGGGGGGGAGCGTGGCTTATACTGGCGACTATCGGCGAAAGACAACTTGCGGTACTTCGCCGACCTCTACCACGTTGACCCCGATGTGGCCAGGAGACGCATACCAGAGCTCCTGGACTTGGTGGGCCTCATGGGGCGAGAGGATGAGAAGGTGGAGGGGTACTCCCGGGGCATGCGCCAGCGCCTGCACGTTGCCCGCTGCCTCCTCCATGACCCACAAATCCTGTTCCTAGATGAGCCGACCATGGGACTGGACCCAGTGGGCGCGCGGGAACTGAGACAGGTCATCAGAGACCTGGTGGCGGAGGAGAAGACAGTCTTCCTCACCACCCACTACATGTTCGAGGCCGATGCCCTCTGTGAGCGTGTGGCAGTGATTAACCACGGGAAGATAGTGGCCCTTGACACGCCTGAGGGTCTCAAGCAGCACGTGGAGGACTTGTCCATTGTCGAAGTGGAGGTGTTTGGCATCGGCCAGCAGACCGTTCAGGAACTGCGGCACATGTCAGACGTGGACACGGTATCAGTAGAGGACCGTGATCAGAAACAGGCTCTGCTGGTGCATTCGAGGCTCGGGTCGGCAATCGTGCCTCGGATCCTACAGAGCCTCGACGGAAACGGCATCCGGCTGGGCAGAGTAACCGTCCGGGAGCCAACCTTGGAGGACGCCTACGTGCGGCTGGTGGGAGGAGAAGCATGATCGTCAATCTGCGAGTTGTTCGCACTGCCTTCGAGTTGGACGTCAAACAGCAGATGGTAGACCTGTTCATGATCTTCGGGGTCTTGATACAGCCCTTGCTCATCGCCATCATGGCTATCTACATGCTGAAGGAACGGGATGCCTCTCGCGGCATCTACGTGGTTGTTGGCAGTGGTATGACCGGACTGTGGACTAGCCTGCTCTTCAGAGGGACATTCAATATCAATGCCGAACGATTCATGGGCACTCTGGAGGGGATAGTGGCCAGCCCCACGCCCTTGGCCACGGTGGTCATCGGTAAGACCTTGGCCAGCGTCAGCCTGTCCTTGTTGTCCATGATATTCAGCTACGGGCTAGCATCGTTGGTATTCCGTTTTCCCCTGACTATCGGCCAACCCGTGCCTTTCTTCGCCTCGTTGTTCATGACCGTACTGGCCTTCATATCCTTTGGGCTGCTGATCTCGCCTCTGATGGCAGTTAACCTGTCCCTCACCGGCTGGGTGAACGCCCTGGAGTATCCCATGTACATCCTGGGGGGCTTTCTCTTTCCTATCCTGTTGCTGCCGGGTTGGAGCAATCCGCTGAGCTATGTTCTGGCACCGTACTGGGCAGCGAGAGTCCTGCATATGACCAGCAGCGGCGTGGCCACCCTGCCAGACATACTTCTCAGCTGGGTCATGATGCTCCTCCTCGGTGCTGCGTACATCGCGGCTTCCTACCGGCTCTTCAAGATCGTCCTTCACCGAGCGCGAGTCGACGCCACGTTGAGCCTGATGTGAGGTGCTAGTGGAGATGAAACGGCTCAAGAACTCCGTACGGATATTCTTCAGCGGCGCGATCTTGTCGTACAAGGCCCTTTTCCGCTGGTTCAGACTGGAGCCCTATCTCGCTACCAAGGTCATAGCGCCCCTGAATCAGATCCTGTTCTTCACGCTACTGGGGAGCTTCGCCACTGGGCCTGACACCGCCAGCTTCTACGCCATCGGCAACGCCATACAGTTGACGGCCATGAGCGGCATCTACGGGGTCACTATGAGCGTTGGTGGCGAACGCAACGAGGGCACCCTCATCTATCTCTTCGGCAGTCCCGCCAACCGTTTGCTCACCTTCGTGGGCCGGGCTTTCGTCCACGTTCTCGATGGCATGCTGGGCGTACTGATGGGCCTCGTCTGGGCCGGTCTGCTCTTGGGAGTCGACTATTCAAGGGCTGACCTGCTTGCCTTGGCGCTCACCGTCTTCATCACCACCGTCAGCACCTCGGGATTCGGCCTCCTGATGGGCTGCCTCAGCCTTGTCACGGTGAACGTGATGTTCATCAACAACACCATCTACTTCCTGCTGCTGGTGTTCAGCGGCGCCAACGTTCCCCTGGCCAGATTCCCGCTGTGGATACAGAGGGCAGCTCATCTCATGCCACTGACTCGAGGCATCCAGGCAGCGCGGCAGGTAATCTCTGGCGCCAGTCTCGCGCAGGTGGCGCCGCTCCTGACTGGAGAGATCCTCATCGGCATGCTCTACGTCGCCATCGGCTACCTGCTGTTCAGCTGGTTCGAGATTCAGGCCAAGCGGCGGGGCACTCTGGAAGCGTACTAGCTCCGCAGCGCTGTGCATCCATTCATCCTCAGCCGATCTGGACTTCGCGACCATCTCACCGCCTCTGCCCACACACATCCAGAGGCCGAAGCAAGAGGCCGTTGGAGACGCGCAGGCAGTGGGCACCAGCTCGATATCAAGGCAACGAGAGGTCCTCGGCCGCTGGACGCCTACGGGGGACCCGTCTGTTCGATTAGACTGTGTAGGGGGTGCCTCTCAGCATAGCGGACGCGCTGAGACACTACCCAATGGGGGAAGCCCAATGCGGCCACAGCGCGAGTGTTCACCCGCGCTCCGGAACTGACGGGACAAGGAAGAATGTTCGCTACCTTCCGTTCTTGCCCCAAGGAGGGTAGCTCGCCTCATCCTGGGATGTCACGCGCTCCTAGTCGCCCCTGCTCCAAACTCTGAGGGGTCTGATGTGGATAGAAGAGATCAATGCGCCGTAGCCTCGTCTCGTGGCTACCTCCTGCTCGTCAGCCACCTTCACATCCAGCATATAGCATGAACCGTTGCCCTTCGGACAGATGAGAGGCCTTGTAGCCTCCTGCACTGCGTCCTCCAGGGACGCTAGGATCGAAGTGAAGGCAGCACTCCTGCGGTCCACAGAGACAACCAGGTTGATCCCGCCCATGCGCTCCCTTCCGACATCCGCAATGTCGTTGACGCCAGTGGAGTACTCGGGCTCATAGGCGTACACAGCCATCACGGAGGCATCTATACCGCCCAGGTACCCGCCGAGTTCCTTGCTGAGGCCATGTCTCAGATAGCTGCAGGCACAGCAGTCGCCGCCGCGAATAACATCCAGAGCCTGCTGGCGACTCGCTAACCCTGACAACTCCGCACAGAAGACAAGAGCGCTGTCTATCATATTTCCAATCGCAGTCGCATCAATAGAGACCGTACCCATGTTGCCTCCTCTCCCGCTCCCGATCAGCCTGGCCACAGAATTCTGTCGCGCACCCGCCTGGGGCTCGACAAACGGAAGCTACTTGGCGTGGCCGTTCTCCCACCAGGGCAGAGGCCTCTCATAGCCCACCAGTTTCAGACCGGTTATCGCTGCCGTGTTTACGTCCAAGGCTCGCAGGTCTTCCTCGCTCAACTCCCTGACGTCCGAATGCCCAGAAAGCATGGTCAGGATCTTCAGTTCCTCCGCCGAGGCATTGATGAAGTTCGCTAGCCGTTGGCCGATCTCCTCAGGATCCAATCGCTCCCTCATCTTGGGGTCTTGAGAGGTAATGCCATAGGGGCAGTTGCCCTGATGGCAGGCCATGCAACCTCGACATCCCATCGCTATCTCAGCTGCTGTACCGAAGCCCACGCCATCTGCACCCATGGCTATCGCCTTGTATGCGTCCAGGCCGCCCCTCATGCCACCCAGCGCGAAGAGCTTTACCTTCCGGTGCAGACCCAAGTCCTTGAGAGCCCTGACGGCCGGTCCAATGCACGCAATGGTAGGTATGCCCACGCCCTGGGTGACCACATCTGGTGAGCAGCCAGTGCCGCCTACTAGCCCGTCGATCGAGATAGCATCGACGCCGGACAGAGCCGCTGCCTTCACATCCTCGTACGGCCTGCTGGGACCCAGCTTCATCAAGATCGGCTTTTGGTAGTTGGTAATGTCCCTCAGGAATTCAACCTGCTTCCTAATGTCCTCAGGATCGAGGACGTCATAGTACCTGCACGGGGAGAGGGCGTCACTGCCTACGGGTATGCCACGGATCGCCGCTATGTCCTCTGTCACCTTGTCCCCCAGCAGATGGCCTCCCATCCCAGGTTTTGCGCCCTGACCTATCTTGATCTCCACCGCGTCTCCGGCGTTCACATAGTCGACGGATACACCCCAGCGCCCGGTCGACCACTGGATCACCAGGTAGCCTCCAGGCTCCCACCTCTTGCGCGACGCGTTGGGTTTCTCAAACCCGTTCGCGTAGTAAGGCTCTTCTTCGACGACACCGCCCTCGCCGGTGTTGGTGACGATGCCCGTCTTGGCCGCGGCGATGGCTAGCGCCAGCTTAGCCTCCCTGGAAAGAGCGCCGTACGACATCGCGGGAAAGATGAAGGGGTACTGCAGCCTGACCGGCTTCTCGCAGGTGTCCTCCCCAATCACCACTTCCAGGTTACACTCTTCGCGGTACTTGTCTTTCGGCGCGGGAGATGCGAGCTGCGAAGGCACAACCACAATGCTGTCGAAATGTGGTGTCTGGCCCATCGCACCGAAGCCCCGCAGCATGTAGCTGCCCGTCAGAGCCTTGTGGTGAATCTCCTCGATTGTCCCCAGGGTCCACGGAAATCTGGACACCAACTCCGACTCCGCTGGGTTGATGCGGATGGCATTCTCCGGGCAGAACTCGGCACAAAGCCGACAGCCCACACAGGCATTGTAGTTCTGTACTCCTACTTCATTGCTCTCATTGAGGTCGTAGACGCCGTACGGGCAGATCTCCACGCAGGTAGCACACTTACCAGGCATTTGCGAGTTGATGCACTCGTCCTTATGTAGTGTAACGCAGAAAGCACCGACGGTTGCCATTATGCTCCCTCCTAGTGAGAATAGAACGGCTTGTCCGACAGAGGCGCGATCTTGCGGAAGCTCTTGACATCGGCGGCGAGCCCATATTTGCCCAAGAGCGCTTCGAGCTTCTGGGTATCTTCACCGTTGACCTCTCCCACCGCACAGTTGTGGCCCAGGCTGGCCCAGTCGCCCCCGATGTAGATACTGCCCCTGATGAGGTAGTTGCCGAGATTCTCCCCTCCATTGCCAACGATGACTACATCGCCAGCGACCATGTAGGTGGCAGCCTCATCGCCCACGTCTCCGCCGATGATGATGGTGGCGCCCTTGTTCATGGTAGCGGTGAAGTCACCAGCATCGCCTTTGATGACAACCGTACCACCATAGCAGTACTGAGCGGCACCATAGTCGGCGTCTCCCTCAACTATCACTGTGCCGGAGGTCATGTTGTCAGCGACGTACTTGCCAGCATTCCCGCTGACCTTGATCGTGGCTCCGTCATTGACTACGCCGAGATAGTCTCCCGAGTCTCCTTCTACAGTTATCTCGCCAGATTTGAGCCCTCCGCAAAACCCATGCAGATGGGAAGCGTTGTTGACGACGACCGAGCTGGTTCCGAGCATCGCCTTGAGTTCTGTGCTCGCAACTCTGAGGTCCTTACCCTTAGCATCCAGCACATTGGCCGCATGTGCCATGGCCTGTCCCCTCCTCTGTGGATCCCGATATGCTTTCGACTTCATATAGTCGCACGAATTCCTGCCTCACTTCGGCTCTCTTCTGGGGCTCTCTCAATGCATCAAGCATCATCAACATCAGGTCATCGAAGGCCTGCGCCCTCTCTCTGCGTCCCTTCTCCTCCTTCGCAGACTTCAAGGCCTGCTCATCGACCTCCTCCAGGACCTCGACTAGCTCCAGACCCAGAGCGTTCTCGAGACAAAGATCACCCACCTCGCTCCTGGTGATCAATGTGCAGTACCCCTCTTTCGCGCCTACTCTGCCCACCGCAACGTCGGCTGAGTCTCCCAGGAAATCATTGCAACTGGCGCATCCCGGCCGGGTATAGCCCTCTATCCTAGAAAGCGGAATCGTCTTCATCGACCCATCCCAAGACACCACTCGTAGTTCCTTGTCCCGCGGCGACGCGTAGACCCGCCTCACCTCGCGTCCCCCTATGCCCATTGTCTCTTCCAAGAACTGACGCACCGGGTCGGGATAGTACACGCCCATGCAGAAGACAGCGATGCTGAGGCGCAAGGCGTCCCTGTAGGGGCTTAGCCTCTCGTTGGCTGAAGCTCTGAGAGTTCTGATACCCTCGCTGACGCATGGAGTCCCGACCACGGCGATGTCCCTGAGCTTCCTCTCGTAGACCGCCTCGTTGAGCAAGTCCAGTGTGGGCACCCACAAACCCTGTACCCCGAGGCTTTCGGCGACCTCCTCCACCCTGGTCATGACCTTGGCCTGAGGTTGGAGCTCCCACCCATCCACATCGTTCGCGATGACCCCGTCTATTGCACCCGCCGACAGATTGGCGATCAGCAGAGCCTTGATGACATCCATAGGCTCACCACTCTCGAGGGGACCTCTAGCTCTCGCCGAGACCATACGCCGGGCTGGAAGTCCCTCCCAGACGTGCAAACGAGGACAGGTCTCCTCACAAAAGACCTGGCAAAAAGTGCAGCTGTCAAGCGGAATTTCTGTGAGGCCGATCCTTTTCTGTCTGATCTCCCTCGTGGGATGTTTCGCTTCTTCATCCCAGTACAGCATCCCCTTGGAGCACGTGGCCACACAGAGGCCGCAGCCAGCACACCTGTCCAGCGCCCAGACCTCTCTCTCTATCTGCTTCGACATCACCTACCCTCCCTACTGGCCGCTCGTCCCGTGAAGGTGCGGACACAGGCGCTATCCTGGGAGCCCTCGCTTGTGATCAGCGAATGCCCGTGGGACCCAAATACTCTATCTCGTCTGTGAATTCCTTCACCACCTCGACGAAGGCGTCTGCATCATCGGGCTTGAACCACTCCAGATGCAGTCTTCTGGGATCAAAGCCCGTCTCCTTCAGCATCCTGCGCAGACTCTCGACCCGCGCCTCTGCCCACTCATTGCCCTCCACGTAGTGGCACGTACCTGGATCACACGCACCCAAGAGGATGCCGTCTGCACCCTGCAGGAACGCCCAAAGAATGAGATACGGATCAAACCGGGCAGAGCAACCCAGTCTGATGATGCGCATGTTTGTTGGATATTGACGCCTCTCGGCTCCAGCCAGATCAGCCGCGGCGTATCCGCTCCATTCACACATCAGCCCCACTATGCGTGGCTGTCCGTCCGACCGGTCGGCCAACGCGGCGTTGATCTGAGCGATGAATTCCGTGTCTCTATAGGGCTCCATGGCGATCGCCTTAGCCGGGCAGACCACTGTGCAATTGCCGCAGGCCTTGCACCGGGATGTGTCTATGCTCGCCACGCTCAGTGCTCCTTCTCCCGGTATCATGGCGATAGCGTCGAACGGGCACGATTCGACGCAAGTGCCGCACCCGATGCAAAGACTCTCCTCTACCCTGGCCGGCAGCCCCTCGCTGACCATCCTCCCTGCCGATAGATGGCGAAGTGCTCTTGCGGCTGCCCGATAGCCTTGGAAGATGCTCTCGTCCACATCCGCCGGATAGTGAGCGCTGCCACATACGAACAACCCCTCGGGAATATGTGTACCGGGTCGCAGCCGGAGGTTTGGCTCTAGGAAGAATCCTCGGTCATCGACAGGCAGTCTCAGCATTCTCGAAAGCGCGGCGGCATCGTCGTGAGGGACGAGAGGCAGAGCCAGCACAATCAGATCATAGGACAGTCTCGCCTGCTCGGCACGAAGCTGATCGAAGACCTCAATGCGTTCATCGGTAACGTGCGGCGGCTGTCTCCTATAATACTTGACAAATCGAACGCCCAACTGTCTCGCTTCCTCGATCTTGTCCCGATCAAGATCAGAAGTGAACTCACTGAAAAGCAGTGAGACCTCCGCGCCAGGATCTCTATGCTTCAGCAGAATGGAGTTCTTGAGTGCAGCCGTGGCGGAGACAGATGCGTAGTGCGGAGGGTCCATTCCATCCAGAACTATCACGACACTTTGGGCATCCACGCTCCCCTCTTGCAGAGCCTGCTCCAACTCAAGTTGTGTAATGACTCTAGTGCCATCATATCTGAATAGGTCACCGGGCCTGGCCTCCTGGGCTCCTGTGGCCACGATTATTGCACCCACGACGAACCGAGAACTTTGGCTGTCCTGCTGCACTGTGACCGCATAGGCGCCGACCGAGCCCCCGACGTTCGTCACACTCGCACCCGTCAGCACCTCGATCTGCGGATGCTCATTCAGGGCACGGATTCTCTTCTCAACGAACTCCTGGGCGCTCTCACCAGTTGGGTAGAGCGTGTGAAGTCTAGCAACCTGTCCTCCAAGGTCTGCCTGTCTCTCTACCAGCTTGACAGGGAAACCACCCCTGGCCAGCGAAAGAGCGGCCGTGAGCCCCGCCACCCCGCCCCCGATCACGAGAGCGACAGGCGTCACTTCAACCTGTACCTTGTCTTCTAGTTGCAGCAGTGCAGCCTTCTTCACACCCATCCTTATCAAGTCCTGGGCTTTCCTTGTCGCGCCGGCTGCGTCATCGGCGTGCACACAGGTACATTGCTCCCTGATATTGACGACTTCCAGTAGGAGGCCGCTCAAACCCGCTTCCTCAAGGGCCGCTTTGAACAGACGTTCGTGCGTTCTTGGTGTACAGCCAGCCACAACGACTCGATTCAGGCCGTACTCTTCTATAGCATCCGCTATGTCATGTAGCCCGGCTCTGGAACAACCGTAGGCCTCTCGCCGCACCAGCGCGACTCCAGGCCAGTTGGCCACGCTCCTCTCCAGTTGCTCGATATCGACGACATCTGCGATCTTTCCTCCGCAATCGCAGACGAAGACTCCGGTCCTGACTTCGCTCTCACTAGCCACTTACAACACTCCCCCTGGGAGAGGCCACTCTGCTCATCCCGCCTATTCCCGGGTCACTGACTCCCCCAAATCTGTTGCGAACTCTGGCGCCAGGAAATGGTCACCGCAGATCTTGCACGCCCTGGCCTTGAAATCGGATTCCCAGTGGTGGACAGACTTCTTGGCCAAGACATCCTCTAGCTTGATGGCACCTGTCGGGCAGATGAACACGCACGTCGTACAACCAACGCAAGCGTTAGACCCGATCTCGAAAGGAGGGCTTACCTCCTTGCTGAAGCCTCTGTTGACCAGGCTGATGGCATTGGCACCGACAATCTCCTTGCAGGCCCGCACACACAAGCCACACAGGATGCAATCGTTGTCACTCAAGCTCACCCGGGGCTTCAGCGCACCCATCTTCGCCGCCAACTCCTGTATGACCTTCGCGTTCGGAGCGGAGGCCAGCAATAACTCAGCAGTCATGCGGCGAGATCTTTGCACCATTTCAGAGCCGGTCCGGACTACTGCGCCTTCCTCGGCGAGGTAGACACACGAAGCGACCAACTGAGGGCCTCTTGGGGTCTCGAGTTCCACCACGCACAGTCGACAGCTGCCATAGGGTTCAAGAGCTTCGTGGTAGCACAGGGTCGGTATTTCAATGCCGTACTCTCGCGCGACTTCCAGTATGCTTGAGCCCTCCATAGCCTCGACTCGCTGGCCATCAATAGTCAGAGTCATCATCACCATTGCCTTCCTACTCTACGATCACTGCATCGAACTTGCACAGCTCCAAGCAAGATCCGCATTTGATGCAGTTCTCCTGATCTATAGTGTGAGGTTCCTTCTTCTCCCCACTTATCGCCTCGGCGGGGCAGTTGCGAAGGCAACGACCGCAGCCGGTGCACTTCTCGGCGTCAATGGAATACTGGATCAAGGCCTTGCACACGTGAGCCGGGCAGCAGCCGTCCTGGATGTGCGCCTCGTACTCGTCACGAAAATACCTGATCGTCGAGAGGACCGGATTGGGAGCGGTCTGCCCTAGACCGCAGAGCGACGATTCCTTTATCTCCTTGCCCAACTCCTCCAGGTATTCAACATCTCCACCATGACCCTGTCCCTCGGTGAGCCTGGTCAGCACCTCCAGCATCGCCCTGGTTCCCAGACGGCACGGCACACACTTCCCGCACGATTCCTGCTGCACGAAATCCATGAAGAACCTGGCAAACTCCACCATGCAGGTGTCTTCGTCACAGACGACCATTCCGCCAGAGCCCATCATGGAACCCAATGCCGCCAGCGACTCGAAGTCAATAGGTACATCGAAGTGTTCCCTTGGTACGCAGCCCCCCGATGGTCCACCCAGCTGGACTGCCTTGCACACCTTGTCGCCAGGAATCCCGCCTCCGACGTCATAGACGATTTCGGCCAAGGTGGCACCCATGGGCACCTCAACCAAACCTGTGTTGTTGATGTTGCCTACCACGGAGAAGATCTTGGTCCCCTTGCTGTCGGCGGTGCCAATCTGGGAATACCAACCTGCTCCTCGATCGATGATGAGTGGTACATTGGCCCAGGTCTCAACGTTGTTGATGTTCGTCGGCTTACCCCAAAGACCACTGACGGCAGGATAGGGCGGCCTGGGTCTGGGCTCTCCGATCCTGTCCTCGATAGACGCCATCAAGGCCGTCTCCTCACCGCAGACGAATGCTCCGCTCCCCGGGCGTATCTGGATGGAGAAATCGAACCCCGAGCCCAATATGTTGTCGCCAAGGAATCCGTACTCCTCAGCCTGCCCTATCGCAATCGTCAGATTCTCCACCGCCAGAGGGTACTCGTTGCGAATATAGACATATCCCTGGTGGGCGCCTATGGCCCAAGCGCCGATAATCATCCCCTCAACCACCCTGTGGGGGTTGCCCTCCATGATGCTGCGATCCATATAGGCACCTGGGTCTCCTTCATCGGCATTACAGATGATGTACTTGGTGTCCCCCTTTGCCTCTCGGCACAATCTCCACTTGACACCCGTCGGAAAGCCTGCACCTCCTCGACCCCGCAGGCCGGACTTGGTGACCTCGTCAACCACCTCCTCCGAACGCATCTGGTGCAGGGCCTTGCTCAGAGAGGAGTATCCGCCAAAGGCAATGTAGTCCTCGATGTCCGTGGGGTCGATGTCGCCATTCAGGTCCAGCACAAGGCGCTGCTGCTTCTGATAGAAGGGCACATCTCGCTCATACACTATCTTCTCATTGGTCGCCGGATCCGTGTAGACCAGACTGTCAATGACTGCGCCATTGAGCACCGTTTCCGATACAATCTCAGGCACATGGTCAATGCCTACTCTCTGATAGAAGACGCCGCTGGGCTTGATAACAACAACAGGTCCCTTCTCGCAGAATCCATGGCAGCCGGTGCTGACAACACCTATCTCGTGGTCCAAGCCTCGGCTGCCTATATCGTTTCGAAAGGCTTCGATGACCTTCATGCTGCCGTAGACACGACAACCAGTGCCGCAGCAAACCGATACTCGTGGTTTGTCTGGGTCACGCCGGGCAACCAGCGCATTCCTTGACCTCTCCAGTTCGTCCGCGCTCTGTATCCTTCTCATGGGCTAGGATCCTTCACCTTCACTCATCATCTCACGGAGCAGCGCATCCGCCTTCGAAGCGTTCATCTGGCCAGAGTAGGTGCCGTCGAGCACCACAATAGGTCCCAGAGCGCAGGCACCAAGGCAGTTGACCATCTCCAGACTGAATTCGCCGTCTTCGGTAGTCTGACCCGGCTCAATCCCCAGCCTGTCGATGATCCGCTCAAGGACCCTCCTCGACCCCCTCACGATACACGCGGTGCCCAGACAGACATTGATGACGTGCCTGCCTTTGGGCTCCAAGCTGAAAGCGTTGTAGAAAGTGGCCACGCTGTAGGTTTGGCTTAACGGCACTCCCATCCTCTCGCTGACCAAGATCAAGGCATCTCTTGGCAGGTATCGATATCGCGCCTGGATCTCTTCCAGAACGGCCATCAGGGACCTATCCCCACCATCCTTCCTGCTCTCAAGCAACTCCGCTATTTCGCTGATATCGAATCTGGGTTGTGACGCCACGCTATCCTCTCCTTGCAGCACCTCTGCCGGGACCGCACCCGCATCCGGGTCACAGCATAGGACATTGTCCAAGTAAGCAAGCTGTCCCACCTAGATTCTAACAAAGAAAGCCTGACACTTTCATATAAACCGCAGGCGAAAACATGAAAAACCCATGAAAAAAGGCTCTGTCTGAGGGGAACGGTTGCTTTCGAGCCGACCCGCTACCGGTCAGCCTTCCTCGGGGCAGGAAAGCATGTAGCCTACACCGGGCGTCGTCAGGATATGGCGAGGTTCAGAGGGCTTCCTTTCGATCTTACGGCGCAGATGACGTACGTAGGTCCTCAAGTAGTCTATGTCATCGCGGTATTCCGAACCCCAGACTTTGGTAAGGAGGTCTTCGTGCAACATGACGCGGTTGGCGTTGAGAGCCAGCTCCTGTAACAGCCTGAACTCAGTGGGCGTGAGAGCGACTTCCTGGCCCAGCACGGTGACCTTACGTCGAGCGAAGCTGATCACAAGGTCGCCACATGTCAAGTCAGCCGTGACCATGGCTTCCTCACCATGCATCTTGCTGCGGCGGAGTACAGCCTTGACTCTGGCAATCAGTTCTTTGGCGCTGAAAGGTTTCGTGAGGTAGTCATCAGCTCCCACGTCGAAGCCGTGCAGCATGTCCACTTCACGAGTCTTCGCTGTGAGCATAATGATAGGCACTGCCGAGAACTGCCTGACTCGGGTGCAAACGTCGTAACCGTCCATGCGGCCGGGCAGCATTATGTCCAACAGCACGAGGTCCGGTTGCTCGATGGCGATTATCTCCAACGCTTCTTCGCCATCTCCCGCGCTGAGAACCCTGTAGCCTACGGCTGTGAGGACTTCGCGCACAAGTCTCACCAGGCGCGGCTCATCATCGACGACGAGTACTGTCTCCTTATCGGCCACCTAGTCCGTCACCTTGGGAGATTGCCTGCGGCCCGATGGATGAGCGCCTGCGTGCCTCAAACCCAGCCTCTAAGCTTCATCGCCCCGGCTACCCTAGTCACAGCAACCAGGTAGGCTGCATGGCGATTATGGACGTTCCTGGCCTGTGCCGTCTGATGCACAACATGAAAGGCCGACGTCATCTTCTTGTCCAGCCTCTGCTGTACTTCCTCCAGCGTCCAATAGTAGTTGTAGGCATTCTGCACTGCTTCGAAATACGAGACTACCACTCCTCCGGCATTGCACAGCAAATCGGGGATTACATACGCACCGCGCTCATGGAGGATTGTGTCGGCTTCGGGCGTGGTAGGCCCGTTGGCGAGCTCAGCCACGATCTTGGCCCTGATTCGGCCAGCGTTCCCACCCGTGATGACGTTCTCCAGGGCTGCTGGAATGAGCACGTCAACGTCCAGCTCCAGAAGTTCCTCATTGGTAATGGTGTCACAGCCACTGAGGCCGACACAGGTGCCGATCTCGTCCTTGTGTGCTTTGACGCGTTCGCGCACTAGTCCCTCTTCCCGGACAATTGCTCCTTTCGAGTCGCTCACAGCAACTACTTTGAGGCCCAGCAGCTCCTCACCCAACACCTGAGCATAGTAGCCTGCATTGCCGTACCCTTGGATGGCGGCAGTGGCGCCCTTCAAGTTGATGCCCAGCACCTTGCCCGCCTCGCGGATGCAGTACATGCCTCCCCGCGCGGTGGCATCTTCCCTGCCTGCGGATCCACCTAGTGCAAGGGGCTTGCCTGTGATGACCCCAGGCACATTGTGACCGCGCATGGCGGAATACTCGTCCATCATCCACGCCATGATCTGGGAGTTGGTGTACACGTCTGGAGCCGGAACGTCAGACTCGGGCCCCAAAATGCGACCGACCTCGCGGATGTAAGCCCTACTTAGCCTTTCGAGTTCAGCCTGAGACATCTCCTTTGGGTTGCAGACGATGCCCCCCTTGCCGCCGCCCAACGGAATGTCCACCACTGCGGTCTTCCAGGTCATCCAAGCGGCAAGCGCCCGCACTGTAGCTATGGTCTCATCTGGATGGAAGCGAATGCCTCCTTTAGCAGGTCCCCTAGCATCGTTGTACTGGACACGAAAACCCTTGAACACCTTGACCGAACCATCGTCCATTCTGACTGGCAGGGTGACATGTAGCTCCCGCGCGGGCTCGCGCAGCAACGCATGCACCCCTGGCTCCAACCCCAGCATCTCCGCCGCTTCGTCCAGCTGCCTCTGCGCAATCTCAAACGGATTCAGCTCCGCCACCATCACCAGTGTCTCCTCAACTCGTTGTGAAACGAGCTGCGTGTCTCAGTCCTCGTCAGCCGAAGAAGGCTCACCATCTCGAGGCAGAGAGAAGTATATGGTCGTGCCCTTTCCCAATTCGCTCTCGGCCCAAATCCTTCCTCCGTGGTTCTCTACGATAGTCCTCGACACTGGTAGACCTAGGCCCGAGCCCCGCAGCTGCTGGCCCAACGGCGACTTCAATCGGAAGAACTTCTCAAACAGCCTGTTCAGATGTTCGGGAGAAAGGCCAATCCCCTCGTCCGCCACACTGATGATCACCTCCTTGTCAGTCACCTGTCCCCTCACCACCACCAATCCCCCGTCCGGGGAGTACTTGATGGCATTGTCCAGTAGGTTGCGCAGCACCTGCATGATACGGCGAGGGTCGGCGCTCACGATGGGGAAGTCAGCCCCAAAGCTGGTCACGAATTGATGCTTGGCTGTACGGCGGCTCATCTCGCCAATGATCTGCTCAACCAGACGAGGCATCAAGATGGGTTCCTTCTCAATCTGCAGGAGCCCAGCGTCGATGATGGACGATTCCAGCAAATCTTGGATCATGATTTGCAGTTCGTCGGCCTCCTCATCGATGATGCTCAGATGCTCGGCTCTGGCCTCGTCGTCCCATTCAACGTCATCCAGCAGCAGCGCGGAGGCATACCCCTTGATCGAGGCCAAAGGTGTGCGCATATCATGCGCAAGAGCGGCAATGAGTTCCGATTTCAACCTGTTGGCTTCCTCGACTGCCTTGGTCTGCTCAGTTTGCCTCAGCAGCCAGATCTTGTCCACGTTGACAACTATCAACTCCGCCAGCGCCTGGAGGAACGGGAGATCTGACACAGACAGTCCGTTCTCGCTTCGGAGAGTCTCCAACGTGACGACGCCGATCTTACCCTCCCTGTACTCCAGAGGAACCCCTATGGCACTGTTGGGATAGTCCAATCCGCCGGAGGCCTGACGGAAGAACGCCCGGTTGTGCTCCGTCATGTTGGCCATGCCTCTCGCGGCTTCCTCTGGCGTCGCCCACACCCTGGGTCTGCCGGACTCGAAGACCTTCCCTGAAATGGATTCACCAACCTGGAGGCTTGTTCTCCGCAGGGGGTTGATGTCGTACCCAAACGCCGACTCCACGGTCAGCATCCCGGTGCCTTCATCGAATAGCAGAAGCACCCCTGCCTCCGCAGGCCGGAGCGTCTCCACAAGGGTGTCCTCTATGACCGGCAGCAAATCTTCAAGCTCAACCACGGAAGCTAGGGCCTTCGATACCTCGAAGAGCGTCGAGATCTCTTGAGTGCGTTGCCGGCTCTCTCGGCCGATCGCATCCCTGGCTATGAACTGCGCGATTTGCTCCGAGATGCCATAGAGGAGTTGCTTCTCCTCCTCCAGAAAACGCCACTCGTCATTGGGGTAGAAGACTGTGACTGAACCCGTCACCCTATCGTCAACGACGATGGGAACTGCGATGAGAGAGCTAACGCCCGAGTCCGCGCCGAACTGGTTCGCTGCCTTGAGCCCGTACTCAACCACGGGCTCCCTTCTTGCGATCCGCTCGCCCACCGAGCCTTCGCCCGGCACTACACGCAGCTTCCCAGCCCTCTTTCGGTCAACGTTGTCCGACCAAGCCAAATGACCTTTATCGCCGACGAGGCACCAGATGACCGCATCCGCTTCTTGGTGCTGCATTGATGCAGGCAGCCTCTGAGTGACGAACGAAAGAAAGGCGTCGATGTCCGATGCGATCAACGCCTCCCTCGTGACGTCATATAGGGCCCGAATCTCCTTGACTCGCTCCCGGAGCCGGGCCTGAGAGCTATCGAGCTGCTCGTGCAGCAGCGAGTTCTCGACGGCCCCTCCCAGTTGACCAGCCAGCGCCGACAGAAAGGCTAGATCGGCTGAAGTGAATCGGTGAGGTTCGCCACTTGCCACGCTTATCACACCCAACACTCTGCCCCTTGATTGCAGGGGTAAACCAGCGTAGCTTCGTACCAGGGATCCTTCAGCCAAGCGTCGGGCCAACTGGGAATCGACCGACACGTCCTCCACCACCAACTGTCCCGCCAGTGCCACTCGCTCCGAAAGTTCCCGGCACAGTTGTACCTCGCTAGCCTGGCGGGAGGCCTCTTCGCGTGCTGTCCCAAATGCGAGAGGTTCCAATTCCCCGGCTTCCTGGTCGATCAAAGAGATGTAGGCGATCTCAACGTCCAGAATCTCCGACACCTTGTCCAGGGCGAGGCTGAGTATCTCTCCCAAGTCCGGTGATTCGCCGGCCAAGCTGCCGATAGCCTCCAGTGTGGCCAGCGCGCGATGTGCCTGACCAGCGTCGTCTTCTCCAGCTTCGATCACCGTGGTCGACAAGGTTCGATGACCTCCCGACAAGAAACGCCATGAGGCGAACAATTGACCAGAACCACTACTTATCATACCACACCCATGTCGCAAACTCAACCGTGAGCAGTTGCACGTCAGGAACATAGGGTTGACACACGTGCCCGTTGTTATATACAATTGAAGTGGAGCCTGTTACCGCGCAGCAAGGTAGCGCCCCCAGCCCAGCAAACCACACAAAGATGGTCACTTCTGCAATCAAGGAGAGACTCAGTTCTATACCCACTCAGCCCGGTGTCTACTTGCTGAAGGGAGAGAACGGCGACGTCCTCTACATAGGCAAGGCGATCAACCTGCGGAGTCGCGTGCGGTCCTATTTCCATGCCTCGGTCACCCATCCTCCCAAGCTGCAGCACCTCGTCTGGAGCGTCGCTGACGTGGACTTCATAGTCACAGATTCGGAGCTGGAAGCCCTCATCCTGGAATGCAACCTGATAAAGAGGTACCGTCCTCACTTCAATGTTCGCCTCAAGGATGACAAGCGATACCCTTACGTCAAAGTAACGTGGCAGGAGGACTTTCCCCGCATCGAAGTCGTACGTCGCGTGACAAGTGACGGAGCACGGTACTTCGGTCCCTACACCTCCAGTTCCGCCATGCGCCAGACCCTGGAGCTTCTGCGTCGGATCTTCCCCTACCTCACCTGCAACAGGAAGATAACGGGCACCGATGATCGCGCTTGCTTGTACTATCATATCAAACGCTGTTTGGGCCCCTGCATCGGCGCCGTCTCCAAAGAAGAGTACCGTGAGATGATGAATCAGGTCTGCCTTTTCCTCCAGGGCAAAGGGGAAGAGATCGTCTCCTCCTTGAAGGGTCAGATGGAATCAGCCGCCGAAGCGATGGCATTCGAGCGGGCGGCGAGCCTGAGGGACCAGATCGAGGCTATCGAACAGGTCACTGAGCGTCAGAGAGTGGTCTCCTCCTCCATGAGCGATCAGGATGCCGTCGCCTTCGCTCGCCGGGACGGCGAGACCTGCGTCCAAGTCTTCTTTGTGCGTGGCGGCAAGCTCGTTGGCCGCGAGTACTTCCTGATGGATGGCGCCGAAGATGTAGAGCCACAGGAGATACTGGCTTCGTTCATCAAGCAGTTCTACGATCATGCGGCGTATGTGCCACCAGAGGTATTGCTGCCCGCCCCGGTTGATGAGGCGCGCCTCATCGAGCAATGGCTGCGCGACAAGCGCGGCACCAGGGTGCTGTTGCGCGTCCCGCGGAGGGGAGCGAAGCGAGCTTTGGTGGACATGGTGGTGGAGAATGCCACTCAGACCCTCAGCCACTTGATGGCTAGAGAGCAACTTGAGAAGGAGAGGGCTGAAACTGCCCTCGGCGATCTGCAGGCCCAACTCGGTCTCAGTACCGTGCCCTCACGGATAGAGGCCTACGATATCTCCAATATCCAAGGGACTGCGGCCACGGGAAGCATGGTGGTCTTCGTTGAGGGCGCGCCGCTGAAGAGTCAATACCGACGGTTCAGGATACGGACGGTGCACAGAGCCGACGACTACGCCATGATGCAGGAGATCCTGCGACGCCGATTCCGCCGAGCAATCGTCAGGGAAGCAGTGGCAGAGAACACTTGGGCACAGTTGCCGGACCTGGTCGTCATCGACGGCGGCAAAGGTCAACTCAATGCTGCCCTGGAGGTGAGGGCGGAGTACGGCCTGGAGGATATGCCTATCGTCGGGCTCGCCAAGGCGCGAGAAGAGATCTTCATGCCCGGAGAGCGCGAGCCTGTGAGTCTACCGCTGGACTCTCCGGCGCTCCAGTTGATGCAGCATATGCGCGACGAGGCTCACCGCTTTGCCATCTCCTACCATCAGCGGTTGCGGCGCCAAGAGGGGTTGAGTTCCGTCTTGGAGGAGATCCCCGGCATCGGGCCCAAGCGTAGGCAGGCCTTGCTGAAGCGTTTCGGCTCGGTGGGGGCCATACAGAATGCTTCCGTCGAAGAGCTGGCCGCAGTACAAGGTATGAACAAGACCATGGCTCGGAGGGTGCAGGAATACCTGTAGGAGAGTACGATGGAGGAGAGGATGGGCCAACTGGCAAGAGTCCCTTTGTTCAGTGCCCTCCCTCAAGAAGACATCCTTCGGATCGCTGAGCTGGCAAAGGGAAGGTCAGTCCACCCCAGGAGCACACTCTATCGCCAAGGCCAGCTGGACACCACCCTCTACGTAGTACTCTCCGGCCGACTGAGGGTCTCGGCTCGAGATGAGCGGGGGAGTGAGCAAGTCCTGAACTATCTTGAGGCCGGGGATTCCTTCGGTGAGCATTCCTTGTTGACCGGCGACCGGCGAGATGTAACCGTCGACGTGGAGCAAGCCGCAGAACTGCTCTGCATCGAGAAAAAGGACTTCGATAGCCTCTTGGAGCAGCACCCCCACCTGCGAGAGGCACTATCCTTTCGCACACTGCAGAGCCTGGCCATGGTGCCCCTCTTCGAGGATCTCCCCAACGAAGACTTGCACCGCATCGCTGCCGCCATCGGACGGACTCGATACCGCCGTGGAAGCATGATCTGCCGGCAAGGTGAAGTGTCTGACACCCTCTTCATCATCCAATCCGGCAGCGTGGCCGTGCTCGCCAGGCAAGAAACAGGAGAGGAAATGCTCATCGCCAATCTCAGCGCCGGGGACTTCTTCGGCGGGCGTTCCCTCTTGAGGGCGGAGCCCAGAGACACAAGCGTGCAAGCGCTGGAGGACACGAGCCTCTTCTACCTGTACAAGAGAGACTTCGACAAAGTCCTGAGGTGTATCCCGTCCGCCGTCCGGGCTCTCAACATGGAGGCACGCGCGCGCGACGTGACGCTGAGCCAACGCTTCCCCTGGCAGGGCGAAGGGGAGGTGCTCCTTGCACTATCGCACAAGCACAAGTACGCCTTCATTCGCCGCCTGTGGCTCCTTGTCCTTCCCCTGCTTGCCCTGGGGGCCACTTTGGCAGTGGCGCTCACCTTCGACTGGGCCGGACTCTCCTTCTATGTCTTCTTGGCACTTGCTGGAGCCAGTGCGGTTGGCCTTGTCGCCTGGCTGTACGTTGACTGGCGGAATGACTACTACGTAGTCACCAACAAGCGAGTGGCGCATGTGGAGAAGACCGTTCTGCTGCAAGAATCGCGGGATGAGGCGCCACTGGAGAGCATCCAAGACATTTACATCCTGATGCCCAGCATCCTGGGCAGGATGCTCGACTTCAACGATCTGAGCATCCAGACGGCCGGAGCAAAGGGACAAGTGGTCTTCAAGACCATAGGCAATGCATCCTGGATCAGAGACCGGATATTCGAGCAATTGGAGCGCATGGAGGAGGAGGGGAAGGGGGAGGACAGAGACGCGATTCGCCGCAAGCTGAGGGTGGAGTTGGGCCTCGCCGAGGGCCAAATCCCTTTGCAGACCGAGCGTGATCGGGTGACCGCCGCAGCAGAATCTGGAATTCCTCCCCTCACTCCGCGCCCCGGGTCCGCAGTCGCCGGTCTGCTTCGGGCATTCCGCAGCTATGTCGTGCCCGAGATGCGGCTTGAGAAGAACGGGGTCGTCACCTGGCGGAAGCATTGGTTCAGGCTCATCGAAAGGATTGCTGCATCCTTCCTCCTGGTGCTCATCCTGGTCCAACTGGCAATAGCGGTCTTTGTTGATCTACTTCGCCCGCCTGCGGGCTATGAAGACTGGTTCTGGGGCGCACTGCTGGTTGGGCTCGCAGTCGGGCTCTTCCTGGTTTGGTACAGATATGAAGACTGGCGCAACGACGTCTACCAACTGACCGATGAGCGCATCATAGACCTCGACAGGCTGCCTCTAGGTCTCCGCGAGGAGCGGAGGGAGGCCAGCCTAGCCATGATCCAAGACATCGGATATGAGATTCCCGGCATCGTGGCCAATCTGCTCGACTACGGGCATGTCGTCATCGAGACCGCGGGCAGGGAAGCGGCGTTCACCTTCTCATGGGTGCACCAGCCGCGTCGAGTCCAGGAAGAAGTGTTCGCGCGCATGAACGCCTTCCGGGAGAGAGAAAGAGAGCGGCAAAGAGAGAGGAGAGCCCACGAACTCCTCGACTGGTTCGCTACATACGCCGACCTGTCTGAGGAGGAAGGAAATCGAGTGGATGAACCCCGAGACTAGGCACTACACCCACTCAAGTAGTAACAGAGGCGTGGTCGTGGCCACGCCTCTGTTCTTGCCTAGCTTGCTTTGGACCGTCGTCTCCTGCGCCTCCAGAGGTACCAGCCCACCCACGCCAATACGAAAGGTAGCGCGAGAAGGGCCACCAGCGGCAAGAAGAAGAAGGCCACCCAGATAAGCACCTCCACCAAACCCTGAAGTGCGGTCACCAAACTCCGGAGGGCATCCCTTGCCTGGCGCAGGGGCTCCCACCCCGGCTCGACGACCGGCTCCACCTCCTCTTCAGGGGTGAGATTGATGGTCAGGGTTGCCAGGGCAGATACGTTCTCCAGGTATTGCATGCG
>CAYGAW010000018.1:0-5093 GCA_964347945.1 uncultured Anaerolineales bacterium | reverse complement strand
GCGCCCGTAGAGGTGCCGGGGTGGACGGACTGGGCCTTCTGGACGGCGTCCGCAGCGAGCAACCGGTTGGTATCGATGCACTGTTGGTGCATAGCAGGCTGGCCGCTCACTTTCTCTCTCCTCTGCCCATCTCAATCATCGCGTCCAGCAGCCTGAGAGGTATCCCCCTCTGACAAGCAGAATATGCGCACCCAGTAGCTGTCGTTGAAGGGCGGGTCGAAATCCAGCCCGAGCTCGTGGAAGACCTGGGGCGGTATGCCGATGTCGGCCAGGTACACTTCCCCAGGCAGACTGTGCAGGCCAGCCTTGGGCAGGGCGAGGGTTAGCGTCGTATCTGGGCGTACCACGGAGCCTGGAGTCCCGCCCGTCGTGGCGTCTAGACCTGACGGAACGTCAAGGGCCAATATCCGCGTGCCATGGTCGTTGCACAAATCGATGAGTTGTGCCGTCCTTCCCTGTGGGGCCCCACGCAGACCGTACCCGATGAGGGCATCAACGACGAGTTGTGACCTGCCCAGCAGCTCGCTGGCGTGAGAGAGATCCGTCGGCTGCAAGCCCGCGGCCCGAAGAATCTTGAGTTGATTGCGGGCCGCCGGCGTCAGGTTCGCGTCTGTGCCGTGCAGCACAATCCTTACTCTGAAGCCCCGGTTGTCGAGGTGTCGCGCGCAGCAGAGGCCTCCGCCGCCGTTGCCCCCTGAACCTGCCAAGACGGTCACCTCACTCTTCGTGCCATGGAGGATGTTGATTGCGGTCTGCGCAAGACTTCGCCCCGCGTTCTCCATCATCTGCAGGATGCTGAGACCTAATTCCTCCACCGCGATGCGGTCCACCTCCCGCATCTGGTCAGCAGTGACGGCCGGCACCCGGAGACCGTCTTCGGTACGGAAAACCACTTCACGCCGCAAGTCAACTATGCACTTGCTCCAGGCCATGCAAGGCGGCACCCATCAGCGCCGCCTTGGGATTGAGGATCACATGTACTGGGATTCGGGCCATCAACTCTGACAGGCGGCCCTTGCTCTGGAAGGCGTGCATGAATTCTCTATTCGTCAAGACAGGCAGGATGCGAGGCGGGATACCCCCGCCCAAGTACACGCCGCCAGTGGCGACCACCCTGAGAGCCAGGTTCCCCGCCTCCGCTCCCAGGATGGAGACGAAGGTGTTCAGAGTGGCGACGCAAAGCTCGTGCTGCGGGCTCTCATCCAGTGCATATTTCACTATGACTGGCGTCGGATCCTCTGCCGTGGCCAATTCCTCCGCCAGCGAGGGCGGCTCCTCAGCATAGCCGCTATCCCTCAGATAGGCGTAGATGTTGGGCAGACCGCGGCCTGAGCACACCCGCTCATAGCTGACGTGCTCAAAGCGGTCCAGCAGATACTGGAGCAGTCCCAGTTCCAGAGCGTTGGTGGGTGCGAAGTCGGCATGCCCGCCCTCGGAGGCGTGGGGGACATAGCGCGAACCGTCCCATGTCAGGAACGCCTCGCCTAGTCCGGTGCCTGGTGCAATGATGGCCAGGGCACCGTCGACCTCCGGCCGCCCTTCGTTCAACGTGTGAAGGTCATCCCCCTCCAGGATTGGTAGCGCGTAGGCGAGGGCGTCCAGGTCGTTCAGCAGCCGGACGGTGGTGAGTGCCAGGGCTTCCGCCAACCCTATCTCATCCAGCAGCCAAGGCAGATTGGTGATCTGGGTTTGGCCTCCCACTACAGGACCAGCGGCTCCGAAGCTCGCTCGATCAGGGGACACGTCGACCTGGGCCAGGAACTCGCGCACCAGGGCTTCCAGGCTGGGATAGTTGTCGCTCGCGAACGTCGCCTGCGCTAACGGCGATCGAGGCCCATTGTCGGACGAGAAAAGGGCTAGACTCGTCTTCGTTCCGCCGATGTCACCCGCTAGTATGATCTCCTCTTGGACCATTCCTCTCTCTCACTGCCCGGGCGGTGTGCCATAGGCCTCTATCTCCACGGCGCCAGTGTTTCCTGTGTTGGTCTCCACTGCATCGAAGCGAAGGATACGCGCCGCAAACTCCACAGGAAAGTAGTAGATTTGACCGGCGTCGGGCAAGTCAAAGGGCCCATAGGTTTCGCCATCATCGGTGGTCACGGTGAAGCTGAAGATCTGCGCTGTTTCGTTGGGCATGGTGCGAGTCCAGAACCCAATGGTGTGCACGTCGTAGGTCTGATCCAGTTCAACCTCAATCCAGGCGTCGTCACCATCCCCGTTGGATGACCATTCGGTGCTGGGCTGTCCGTCGATCGCGCTGTTGGCGCCAAAGGCACCGTCGTTGTCTGCGCCGCCGAAGTTACTGGACACGGCGAGGACCGTGGCGCCAGCTGCCAAGGAGGCTACGTTGTCTCCCTCAGGTCGCGCTGCTGGTGGAGACGGCTCAGCGGCAGTGGTGGTGAAGGTGAAGTCCTCGGACTGGTAGACGAGGGTCTGTTCGTCGGTCAAGGTTGTGCGGTAGTGGTACGTCGTGTTGGGCGTCAATCCGCGGAGGACAACGGAGTGATCGCGGACGGCGCCCGCCATCATCAGCATGGTAGCCAGAGCGCCATAGGACGTGTCAGTTCCGTACGCCACATTGCACACCGTAGGCACACCGCTTTCGAACTCAATCACCACCGAGGTACCTTCATTCTCTAGTACGTTCGGGCCCTCAAACCCGCCCGGCATCTCTTCCAGCGGCAGGATCCGAGCCCCGGCCGGAGCTTGGTTGCCACAAGCTGTCAGCATCAGGGCCAGACTCAGAATCGGAACCATCCAAGGTATGCACTTCACCGGATTGCCTCCTAACTTTGTGTTCTCGAGGTTTCTCTAGCGCTGACTTGCTCGCCTAACCTTCCCCGCCGAGCCACGTACTGTCGTATGGTCTTCTCCAGCGTGACGTGGCTGGCGCTGACGGGCCTGACGCATAGCGGCGCGCTGGTATTCCTGGCCCGCGTGGGGCCAATGGAGCCGAGGCAGTTGACGGTTGTGGTCAAAGTTGACCAGCGCTGAACCATCGTGCACCAGAATATCACGCGGACACAAACCCCATCGGGTGGCCCTGGCTTGCCGCCTATGAGTGGAGAAGCCGGGAAACACTCACAGGGCCTAGTCAGCTTGTGTGAGTAGTCACCCCTCCCGCTGCAGGAAACATCGTCAGCGCATAGACTCCTACTCTGTCTAGGCGAAGCTAACGTAGTGCCATGGTCGGCTTACGAGTTGATCCTTCACCCAGCGGGAGGGGCGACCTTGCCCGACCGAGTCTGCCCTCTACTGGCCCTGCAGCATCTCCTTGACCATCTTATGCGCTTCTTCTATGGGCACCTCCGTAGAGTGTACCTCCTTCATGTGCTCTCTCGCGCGCTCTGCTACCTCAAGGTCGGTGGCCCCTGTGATCTCCTGGCCACACTGCGGACATTTGACGCTAAGTTCTGCCATCATTCACCTCCGTTTCTGAGTTTCATTTGATGGTTGTATCATCGTTAGCTTCGCCGGTGGGCGATCTATTCGGCGTGAACAGAGTGACCTTCGTTCAATTTGAAACAGCTAGACGATTGCACCCGCTTGAACCGGCATGCGGGTTACCACAGGACTAGGTGATGGCCCGAAGTGCCGCGAGAAGGGCCTCGAATTCTTCATGGCAATCGCCGCACCGGTCCAGATGATCCTGTATCAGAGACAATGCCTCGGCTGCGTTCTTGCCCGCCAACTCCAGCTCGACGAAGCGATCGAGCTCTTCGACGCATTCATCGCAGCCAATCTCGTCTGGACGAGTGGTCATTATGTCGCGAACGATCCGCTTGAGAGAATCCAAACTAAGTTCCGTCGTCATTGTCTCCAATCTTGGACGCGATGTAGTGGGAACTTCTTACCCGTGCCTAGGGCCCGAAGGCGTCCAGCACATCCTGACCTGAATAGCCTTCGGCCAGTATCTCCTGCTGGAGACGCTGGCGTGCATCGTGCAATAGCTTGTAGAGAGCGTTACGGTTGGTGCCCATGACTCGGGCCACCTCCTCCAAAGGCACCTTGTGCAGGTAGACGGCGGTCATCGCCGTGCGTTGTCTGTCGGTCAATTTCTCCGATATCATGCGCCCCAGAGTCTCGAGCAGTTCCCTCTGAATCGCTTGCCGCTCCGGTCCGGCTGACGGATCTGCCAGAGTCGTGGGGATGAAATCACTGTCTGAGCCCCCGGTTATCTCTTCGAGGGAAACGTCGCGCCAGCGGTGCCGACGCAGATCCGTGAGGGCTTCGCGAACGGCAATCTTCTGTGCCCAGGTAGTGAAGCGGCTCTCTCCCCGGAAGGAGTCGAGTGCGGCGAGTGTCTTGAGGATCGCCTCTTGCGCGAAGTCCTCTAGCAGTGCTTCGTCAACGTCGAGCTGGCTTGCCAGAGCGTAGTGGAGACCGCGCACCAGGATGGCGCGCAGGTCAGCCAGCGCTTCGTCGCGCCCGGGACCGCGCAGTGCATCTAGCCATTCCTGGTTAGTACGGCCGGGAATTGCGCGAGTGTCCTGCTCATCCATGGAGAGGCTGTAGCACAACGAACTTCCCCTGTCAATGCATCTCCAGTGCCTTCGTGTGGAGTGCACCGGACACGCGGGCGTGCACACTCTAGACGGTCTTCAAGTAGTCACGGATGGAGAGGGCGGCAGCTGTGCCCTCTCCCGCCGCAGACGTAATCTGCTGGGTGCTGCCCAGCCTCACATCGCCGGCTGCAAATACGCCGGCGATGCTGGTCTCCATCATGCGCGGTGTGAAAGGCAGTGGCTGGGGGCGGTGGCGCAGGTCGTGGCCAGTGACCACGTAGCCGTGCTCCGTCACGTCCACAAGATCCTTGACTAGGTCGCTGTTGGGCGTCATCCCGATGAACAGGAAGACGCCTGAGGCCTCGATCTCTCGCTGCTCGCCTGTCTGGTTATTCCGCACGAGCACCGATTCCAGGCCGTCTTTACCTTGGAACTGGATCACCTCGGTATTCCAGAGGATGTCGATCGTGTCGTGATCCAGGATCTTTTCCGCCAGAGTCCTTGTGGCTGAAAGGGCGTCGCCGCGCACCAGCATCGTCAGATCCGAGGCGAACTGGGTTAGGAATAACCCCTCCTCGGCTGCACTGT
>CAYGAW010000017.1:0-3738 GCA_964347945.1 uncultured Anaerolineales bacterium | reverse complement strand
ATCGTCCTGAAGCTCTTCGACAGCCGCAAGGTGCTGATCGGATTTACGACTGCAGCGCTCATTAGTTTGACTTTAGCCCTGTTAGGATCGGGAAAAGTGGCGTTGTATGCTTTTCCCCTAGTGGGCTTTTTCGCTTCGGTAATGTGGTCAGTCATTTTCTCGTTAGCGCTTAACTCTGTGGAAAAACATCACGGCACTTTCTCTGGAATTTTGTGCACGGCTATTATAGGTGGGGCGGTGGTGCCGCTGGTTATTGGTTGGCTGGGCGATCTATTCGGGTTGCGCTTCGGCATGATGTTTCTTTATGTTACCCTTGGTTACATTTTAAGCATAGGATTCTGGTCTAAGCCCCTGATCACCAATGTCACCATCAGCCTGAGAAGGAAAAAAGCAGAAAGGTGATCACCATGACCAAGGAAGTAATAATCGGCATCGACCTTGGCGCAAGCAAGGTCAGGATAGGCAAAGTAGAAAAAAACAGGATTGTAAAACACGCATCTTCCAATATATCTACTGAAGGATCTGAAAAACAAATTCTCAACGAAATCATTCAGACGACCGAAGAATTATTCGACCCTGGCGTTGCCGCCGTCGGGGTGGGGGTGCCCAGCGTGGTGGATGTGGAAAAAGGGATTGTCTACGAGGTACAGAATATTGCTTCCTGGCAAAAAGTCCCCTTAAAGGAAATATTGGAAAACCATTTCCATAAACCGGTTTATGTCAACAATGATGCCAATTGTTTTGCGGTGGGAGAAAAATATTTTGGCAAAGGAAAAAAATACAGTAATTTTGTGGGAGTAACCATCGGCACTGGACTGGGAGCAGGGATCATCATTAACGACCGGCTTTACTGCGGCCCCAACTGCGGCGCGGGTGAGTTCGGTATCATCCCCTATAAAAAATCCATCTTGGAGTACTACTGCAGCGGGCAGTTTTTCACGGGTGAATACGGAATCAGAGGAGACCAAGTCTATGCCAGAGCAAAGAAGGGCGATAAGACAGCTATAAAAATCTTCGAGCAGTTCGGCGTCCACTTCGGCGATGCTATGAAGATCATTATGTTTGCAGTGGATCCAGAAGCCATCATAATTGGCGGCGCCGTCTCCCAGGCTTTTTCCTTCTTTGAAAAGTCGATGCGAGAAAGAATGAAAACGTTTCCCTATAAACGCGCTCTTGAAAGCATCATAATTGAAAAAACCGATCAGCCGCAGATAGCGATACTGGGGGCTGCCGCCCTGTACTATGATGCCCAATCACGTTAAATTCATAGCACTGAAATAGTCGGTTAAAGGCACTTCCTCTCGTCTTCTGATTCCGGCAGGGACTTCTCCAGAAACCAGAATTTAGCATTCCTTTTCTGAGTTGTGTGAAACAAGTGTTGTTCATCATTATCTAAATCGAATCTCTCTGCCCCCGGTGAAGAGAATAAAACTTTTTGATGCCGCCATAAAGTTAGGGAAGAAAGATACAAAGACACACCTAAGAATAGACTATGAATTTTATCAATAATAGAATACAAAGGCGACAGTTCAAACTTGAAATAGCATCTTTTTTTGCATTTGACCTAAATTTTTCCCTGTTATATAAGCAATAGAGAAAATCAGTTGATTAAAATAATAAATGGCTTAGTTCTCGTGGCAAAAAGAAGCAGTTTAAATTTTAAGCCATGAAATATAAAAAAAAGGAGCGGAGAGTGCTTAATGAATGTCAATCAATAATGAGGTTTGGATTAATTTTAATAGCCTGTATTATGAGTTGGGAGTGTCTTACAATCCACGAATATCCTGCAGAAAATAATTTGTCGAAAGTCGTTATAGGATATTATGCTTCCTGGAAAAAAAATGAATTTGATCACAACAAAATACAATACAAATATTTAACCCACATAGCCCACGCTTTCACCAAACCAGATTCTAAAGGCAATTTAATCGTCAATGAAGATTATTTATATCCTGAATTAAATCAAACAGCTCATGAAAATAATGTCAAAGTCATAATGAGTATAGGGGGATGGGGAAATTGCGAAGGATTTCCAGGGATGTCCTCTTCGGCAGAGAATAGAGAAAGATTCATCGACCAGGTTCTGGAATTCTCCAAGAACAATAATTATGATGGAGTTGACATAGATTGGGAGTTTGTTTCAAATCCTGAGGAGCAAAAAAATTTTGTGTTCTTCATTAAAGAACTTTCTGTTTCTCTTAAGGCTCAAAATCCTCCCCTGCTTCTAACCATGGCAGCTCCTTCAGGCAATTTTTGGGGAAGATGGATAAACTATGAAGAAGTGGTTGATTATTTTGACTATATAAGCTGTATGACCTACGAATATCACGGTGAGTGGTCTACTCACTCTGGCCATAACTCTCCTCTTTACACCTGCAACAATGATTTCTGTGGTTCTATGAATGATAGTCATTTGTACTTCCTTAAGCGTCAAGTCCCCTTAAAGAAGTTATTATTAGGGATTCCATTTTTTGGAAAGTCATTCGATTGCAGCGGACTGTACCAAAAGTTTGAAAAAAGTAACTACTATGGATATTCTGAGATAATGAATTTCTTAAACTCTGGCTGGTCATATACCTGGGATGATTGTTCTGAAGTTCCTTGTATTCAAAATCGAGATAAGACAGAAATAGTTTCCTTCGATGATCGCCGATCAATTGACCTAAAGTGCAAATACATAAAAGAGAATGGCATTTCTGGTGTTATCATTTGGGAATTAAGCCAGGATTATTACCAAGATTCTTCTGTATTGTTAGAGGTGATAGGTAAAGAATTTAAGCGGGATTGATGTCTTTTTTTAAGACCATAGGGACAGCTGCGATTCAGTTACTCGTAGGTAGGAGAGAAGTCTATTCGGATATCAACAAGATTTATTTCAAGGCAAAGAATATTTCGTTCATGGAGGAAAAATATGATGAAAATTATAAAAAATAAATATTCAGGGATTTTTCCGTTCGTAGGGCTTTTTATTTTTTTGGGATTATATGTAACAGATAGTATTTCCTTTGAAAAGCATAAAGGCTATTTTCCAGTTTCTGTTTGGTATGCGGGCGGAAAAGCCCGGGCACCTATGCTTGAGAAAATCTCTCCAGAAAAGGTCCATTTATGGAAGAAAGATTTGCAGCAGATTAAAGACTTAGGTTTTAACACTGTTCGCTGCTGGGTTGAATGGACCAATAATGAACCAGAAGAGGGAAAATACGATTTTAGTGCTCTTGAGAAATTGGTGGACTTAGCGGGCGAGATTGGTTTAAAGGTCATTATCCAGGTCTACATTGATTCGGCTCCTGATTGGGTTGGACTTAAATATCCTGATGCAAAATTCGTTGCCAGCAGCGGACTGGCTGTTGAATCGCAAGCTTCCCCTGGATTTTGTTTTGATCATCTCAAGGTACGGGAGAAAATTTTAAGTTTTTTTTCTGAAGCTGCAAAAGCTGTAAAAGATAAACCTGCTTTTTATGGGTGGGATTTATGGAGTGAGCCCCATATCATCAATTGGGCTGAGGTTTATCATCTGGGAAATGCTGAGTATATGCAATTTTGTTACTGTCATTCTACTATTGCCCGCTTCCGTGAATGGCTTAAGAAAAAATATCATACTATAGATAATTTAAATAAAGCCTGGTATCGTACATTTGGAAAATGGGAAGAGGTGGATCCGCCCCGATTTGGAACGATTCTCACTTACACGGATTATATTGACTGGAAGAATTTTATTTCGGATAAATTAGCCGAGGA
>CAYGAW010000016.1:0-6960 GCA_964347945.1 uncultured Anaerolineales bacterium | reverse complement strand
AGCCTGCTCTGCCTGGCACCCTCCGCGTACTGGCGGATTCCCTCGGCGAACTCCGTGCCGCGCTCGTAGGCGGTTTGATAGTCGGCCGTGGCCAACGCTTGCTCGGCCTCCGCCAACTCGTTGCCGGCGTAGGCATCGGCCCCAATCACGGTCAGGTAGTGGCCGTAGAAGTCCTGGTGCTGGCTGGCCACATCCACCGCCCTTTCGGCCTTGGCCTGTGTCGGCATGTCCAACAGGTCGAAGAGGGGCTGGCCTTGGTTGTGGGCGGGCATGGCTATGCCCAGGAGTGCGGCCACGGTGGGGGCGATCTTCGCCTGTTCAACCTCGCCGTAGGAGCCAGGTTTGACACCCTCGCCCACGATCACCAGCGGCGCAACTATCACCTCCTCCTCCCAACCCCCGTGTCCCCCTGTGTCGATGTGTCCATGGTCTGAGTTGACGATCAGCACCGAGGAGTCGAGATCCATCGCGTCAGCGATCTTGGCGACACGCGCGTCGATCTCCCTCGCGAACTGGCGATACTCTTCGCTGGCCCCTCCGTAGTGATGGCCAGACCAGTCGGAGCCGGAGAAGTGGATCCAGAGCAAGTTGGGCTCCTCCTCCAAAGCGGCCAAGCTCTCTTCCAGAATGATGTCATCGGCTGCCCTGCGGTCATCCTTTGGAATCTCGGGAAATATGTGAGAATCCAAGCAGGGCTCGAAGAGTTTGGGTCCACCGGCCTCCTGCACCATGGCCGTGGTCAAGCCCTCCGCCTGCGCCTGGCAATAGATGCTGTCCACGGGAGGGATGGGGCCCTTGTACCAGTTGGTGGTGACGCCACTCATCTCCTGATAGGTACCGGAATTGATGACCGAGAATGAGGGGATGGAGAGGGATGGCTGCCCCACCCGGACGGCGAGGTCGGCGCCCTCAGCGCGGAGCTCGTTCCACGCTTCCAGTTCCTGTGAGGTATCGAAGCGCAGGCCATCTTGCAGGACGATGACCACTTGATCGGTTGCCGGTTCTCCTCCCTGACCTGAGGCGAGAGGGACCCAAGGAAGCCAGGGAGGCCGGTAGTCGACCAGTGCATCCCAGCTGCGCTCCATCACCTTCTGTGCTGCGAATCCTAAGACTGCGAGAAGCAACGGGATGACCACTAGAAGCGCTATCCTCTTAGCCACTGTACCACCTCCTTTTTAGCTGTCTTCATGGTCCGCACCCTGCACTTGTGCAGCACACTTCTAAGTCACGTGACCGGGCAGGTGATCGGGTACGAGTACATTACCCCGGCTTCGACGTAAATCGTCCCGTGGATGTCCGAGAAACCAGGCTTGCTAACGGTGTATGAGTGTTCGCCAGGCTGGAGCTGAATATCCACTGACCCGTTGCCTGGCACCTCGTACATCATGTCCGCTATCGTGAAGTAGAACGGTGTTCCGCAGTAGTTGATAACCACCAGCAACGCCGTTGACGGCCTCGGGGGAGGCGGCGGGGCCGTCGGAGTCGGGGGTACCGGTGTTGGGGTGGGCGGGACGCGGGTCGGTGTTGGAGGTGCCGGCGTCGGCGTAGGTGTCGGGGGTACCGGTGTTGGGGTGGGCGGGACGGGGGTCGGTGTTGGAGGTACTGGCGTCGACGTTGGAGTCGGGGGTACCGGTGTTGGTGTAGGCGGCTCCGAGGTCTCCGTCGGGGGCACTGCAGGCTCTGTAGGTGGGATGGGGGTCGGCGTTGGTGGTGGCGGCGGGGGTGGGCCGCACGCCGCGAGCGGTAAGGTCAGAGCGATGGCTATCACCAATGCACAGAGAATAGGTGTTCTCATTTCGCGTCTCCTTTCGAAGTTGAAGCGTTCTCAAGCATGCCCTGGTCTGTTGTGTACCGGCTGACGATCCTCACGGGACATGAGGGCAGCATAGCGTCCAAGCGAGCGCTCATATTGCCGATGATAGAACTCAGGCAGAGTCGGAGATTCCCCCTCATGAAAGGCTCTGAACTGCCGATCAGTCTTCATCAACTCTGCAAAGTGCCGCAATGTCCCGAGCATCCGACGGAACCCGACGGTTCGTGCCACATGTGCCAAGCGGATTCTGCCGGACGTGGTCTGTAGTCTCTTGAACAGCATGTTCCCAGATGTCATGTGGGAGAACATCTCGACTAGTTTCTCATAGTAGGCAACAGGGCCATAGTTCTTCAACGTGGTGACCAGGTATGGCCCGTAGTAGAAGGCGAATGGCATAGAGGTCAAGATGCGGCCTTCGGCCAAATAGCGATCATAGAAAGGAGTCTCCCCGAAAGGAGTTGGAACACCGACGATGGGCCAGACGAAGGGAGCTCGAGTCATGAACTCCTTCGTCAGCTCTACAGGTTCATCGCCTTCGTCCACATCAAGCCCAAACATGAGCCCGGCCTGTAATCCAGGTATGTACGCGTGAATGAGCTCGAAATGCTCTACCACCCGGTCCAGCTTCTCTCGGCCGCTCAGTGCTGGCCCTGCGGCCGCTTTGTCCGAATAGGCCGCCCACGATTCGACCCCTGGTATCATGTATAAACAACCGACGTTCTGGAGTCGCTCGAGTCTAGACCTCCGCAGAACGGAGAGGGAACTCTCCATGATGTACCGTTTGCGCCCGTCCTGTGGTACTTTCTCTAGTACGGCCAACACTTCATCAAACTTGACGGCAAAGTTGGCATCATGGAAGCCAACGATCACTCGTGGAAAGCTGTCCAAGATGAAGCGCAGATCTGCTTCCAGCCGCTCCAGGGGAAGAAGGACGTAGGGCTTGTTCCAGTCCACGCAGAAGTCACAACTGTACGGACAACCCATGCTCGTCACCAGTGAAATGGAAGCGAAGGGGTAGGGCCTACCTCGCCAAAACGTAGATGCCCGGATTTCCGGCATTCGCTCTTGCACGCTGGGGATACTTTGTAGAGTGCGGCCACTGGTCACGATCTCTCCCAGAGGGGCTGCATCCAGGATTTCGGCGATCAGAGCTCTGTCGCAATCGCGCACTACCACGTCAAAGAAGCGCAGGCAGTCATTGGAGAATTGCCTGGCGTGGGGGCCGCCAATGACAGTTACCGTCTTCTCCTGCCGGTAGAGCTTCGCCAGGGCGTACGCCAATGCGCTCGCCTGTGTGTGGCCTGAGATGAAGACCAGATCCAGATCGTTGGGTAGGAGATGCTTGGGGTCCTTCTGGCCGTAATAAGTCGCATAGAACACCTGGTGGCCGAGGTCACGGCACCACACGCTCACAGCCTGGGGCATGATGCTGGCGAATTGCTTGAGAAGCAGGTGCCCGGATACCCTCTGAGTCCAATCCCCGCTGCGTCCAGCGCTCAGTAACTCGAGAACTCCTACCCTCATCGCCGAATCTGGTCTCCGTTCAATAGAATTCGCGGCTCGCTACTTGTGCCAGCCCTAGGACGTACCTACCATAATGTCGCCAACGTAAAGGATCGCGGGTGCGCCTTCATCAACAAGAAGCCAGGCGTTCTCCCAGAAGACGTCGTTCTCGGTCACGACCACGCCTGTGTAGACTTGCCCGCGAGGCACATCGTTCAGTATGAAAACTCCCTCCTCATCCGTGGTTGAGGAGACCTGGACCAAGTCCTGGCTCAGATTCTCTGCCATGAATTCCTCTCCTGTAACCCCGGGAAGGAGAAGCGCCATGGTCGCCCCCACGATTCCCTGGCCTGTGTTCGCGTCCACTAGCCGTCCCTGCACCGTTACGCCCCCGGGCTCAGGAAGGACCGGAGGCGTGATCTCGTCATTGAACACCGCCTGGAGTGTGTAGGGATCTTCAAGGCTGTACCCCAGCCATGGGGCAACCACGATGTAGTAGGTGCCGGTAGAGCGGGGCTGGAAATCGATGTGTTCGCTCGTGGTTTCGCCCTCAGAGACGCGCAATAGGATGAAGTCGGCACTGAAGAGGCCTAGGTCATAGTCGACGTCGGGAGCGATATCGGTCAAGTCGACCTCGATTGGCCCCAGAGTCTCCACCTCGATGAAGTAGATATCGAGGTCCCCTTGGTGGATATACGCGGTATAGACAGTTCCGGGCTCCAAGGGACCGTAGGCTGTGGAGGGATCGTCATTCGGCTCGTAGATCGAGGCTTCAGCGACTCTTCTTGGCGGCTGACTGGTCAGATAGTTGACCAGGTTGACGGGGCGTAGGCGGCTGATCCTTCCGGCGGTCTCATCTGTGAGAACCAGGGTGGGGATGCCCACCAGCAGGCCGCGCTCATCGACGACCGTTCCGCCGCTGTTTCCGGGAGCGATTTCCGCATCGGTCTTGATCCAGACGCGCTCTATTTGGCCGCCACCCAGGTCCTCGCTTTCAAAACCACTCACCGCACCCTTGGTAAGGGTCAGGGTCTCACCTCCTACGCCCGGATAGCCGAAGACACAAATGTCCTGCCCCAAATCGACGGTATCCGAATTGCCGCGCACCACCTCCGGTAGGCGCAGCTCGCTTCGCGCGACGGGATTGCCGTCCAAATCGGTCGTGATCTGGATGAGGGCTAGATCCAGGACGTTGTTGACCTCTACAGGCTCGGCATAGTAGGAGGGAATGGGTGGCCGATCGGTTCGGGTTATCAGGCTGATGACGAGGGCATCTGCCCCTAGGACGACGTGGGCGTTGGTCAGGATTAGCCCGTTTGAAGCGAGAATGGTGCCTGACCCCCACCAAGAGCTGACCAACTCTCCCTGTTCCTCGACCAGCGCCTCGACTAGGACTGAGCCCAAGGCGATGGACTCGATCTGCTCACCCGTCAGCTCCCGTGGGGGTGTGGGCGCGGGTGTAGGCCTGGGGGTACGGGTCGCCGTTGGGGATGGCTGAGTTGCAGCGGCCGGCGTCGGGGATGGCGAAGGTGTCGGTGTGGCCGCTTGTCCGCACCCTGCCAGAATGAGGGCCAGGGCGAGTGAGAAGGCACATATTGAACGCTGCATCGTCTCCCCCTAACTGGACAGGTCAAGATCCACGCTATTGAGAATGGCGTCGAGAGTGCCGGAGTGCTGGGCAAAAGTGGCCGCCGGTGCGGCGAAGCTGAGAATGTAGAGGTTGTCCCCATGAATGACCAGGATGTCCACTGCTTTTACTACCACGGGCAGCGCTGATTGCAGGGGGCTCCCGCTGGGGTAGTCAACATAGGTATAGGTGATTCTGGCCGCGTCCAATGTGTCGACTTGGGTCACAGCTATGTCCAGAACGCCGTACTGCCTGAGTTCACGACCCCTTTCCACGGTGAACGGCACGACCAACTCCTGAACCGGTCGAATGGGACGTTGTGAATCCAGTTCCTTGACCACGATCGAGAAGGTGGCCTTGAAGGCTCCCTTGCTCCGCAGATCTTGGACAGACAACAGAGAGCCCTTTTCCACACCGGGTGTCCAAGATGCTGGATACTGGACTGATAGACGAGCGTCCGGATCGGTGAAGACGGCACGCTGACCAAGCACCAGCGATCGAAGGCCCACGATACCCACGAAGGCAAGGGCGGCCAAGGCGATCACCGGAGCATCATATCGTAGCGAGGTCTCCCAGGGAGTCTCTCTAGAGTTCGTGTGACTTTCCATCGACTTCCTACTCCTTAGACTCACTGATAGTCCGCCACTGGGCGCGGCGGAGCATGGCGAAGAGGATGCCCAGAGCCACCGCCACGAAAGCGATGGTTAGCATTAGGGCGCTCAAGGGTTCGTAGCTCAGGCCGCGAACGCTGACCTCCTGGCGCAAGACGGCAAATACACCGTTCAAAGTGGCGGCCGTGATCAGCCCCACCGGGACCCACCAGATAGGTCGGTCACCGTATTTGGCACCGGCCAGGAAGTACCCGGTGACCGCTGCGAAGCCAGCTTGGGCTAGCGCGGTATTCACCATGTGAATGGCTCCCACGAAGAGGATGACACCCTGGTGGAAGAGGACGTACTCCAGGTTTAGAACGGTGGCATACCCGAGACCGGCGGCGACTCCATAGAGGATGCCATCCACCCGAGTGCGGAAGTCACTGGTGGGAAAGACCAAGTAGCGGATGGCGGCATACTTCAAGAGTTCCTGAGTGAATCCCACGGCAAGGATCATGCCGGCCAGTCGGAGCCAGAGGTCTCCCGTCGCCCACTCTTCAACGCGGAACAGGTCCCTGATGATGGGAAGGCCAGCGCCGCTGGCAAGGACGGCAGCAGCCAGGAATACTCTGAATACGATCCGCTTGGGTTCTGGCTCTCTGCGGTCCTGTTGGTAGAAGAAGCTGAGCCATAGGAGCGCCGGCACCAGGGCCAAGACGATGCCTGCTGCTAGAAGCCACTCGCCCTGAAGGCGATCCTGGGGAAGCAGACGGATGATGACCACGAATGCCACGAGCCCTAGCAGCGCCGCCAGCCCTGAGCGCCAGAAGCTCCCTCGAATCTCTTCAATCATGGCTTGATCCTTTCTGGTTCAACATGCTTCTCCTCGAGGGCAGACACTCCATAGACCGCCACTTCACGGCCGAGACTTGCCCGAGAACACCTGTTCCAGGAGTGTCGTGTCTCAGCAACAGAAGAAGCGCTGACCACCCGACCGACTAGCGGTTGTGATCAGCGCTCTCCACAGCTCGTGGTTCCTCCTCCCATCTCGAGTCTGTGCAACGCATGGGCACAAATGCAGAAGCCCGCCTGGTTGCGACAGGCGGGCGCATGTGGTACAGTAACGCGCGGCCGAGGTGCCCGTCCCGCGCCTTGGCTATGGCCTCACTGGTCCCGCACAACCGAGTGAGGCCTTTCTCTGTGTGGGGTTGTGCAACTAGTATACCACGTTCTTCCGTTTGGTGCAAGCATTGATCACAACGCGTTCGGATGAGCAACCCGGTGGGAGTACTCAAAGCCCGGAGCGGGGTTGAGTAATGGCACGGGCAACGTAGCCCCGCGATATCTCGGGGGCGAAGAGAAGTCCCGCCAGGGTGGCTGGTTCCTCCACTTGCAGCTGCTAGCCTGTCCATGTGGTTTCTCCT
>CAYGAW010000015.1:0-4186 GCA_964347945.1 uncultured Anaerolineales bacterium | reverse complement strand
GTCATCTGTCTCAGGAGTGGGCAGGATTTGTATTTTGAGGCGATTTCTCTTTCCAGAACTTCTGTGATGGATAATGTTGTGTCTAAGCCGAGATAGTCCATGAGTTTTAGCGGGCCCATTGGCCAGTTCAGACCAAGTGTGATGGCTTTGTCGATATCATCTCTGTCCGCGATGCCTTCCCAAAGGAGGTAAAGGGCTTCGTTCAGCGCGGGGACAAGGATTCTATTCACGATAAAGCCGGCGGAGTCTTTCTTAACGATCACCGTCTCTTTCCCCATCTTCTTAGAGAAGGCGGCTATATCTGCGATGGTCTCATCTGACGTTTTGGCTCCGCGAATGATCTCTACTAAGCGCATCAATTGTACGGGATTGAAGAAATGCATGCCACAGAATCTTTCAGGTCTCCGTATTGCTGATGCCAGATCGGTGATGCTGATCGAGGATGTGTTGGAGGCTATCAGGGCGTCCTCTCTGACAAGCTCAGCTGCTTCTTTGAGGACGCTCTTTTTTATTTGGACGTTTTCAGGAACAGCTTCGATTATTAGGTCGGCGTCTGCCACGGCTTCTTTCATATCTAGTGTAGGGTGGATTCTGCCTAGGATCTGTGACATCTCTGATTCTGAGATTGTTCCTTTTTTCAGGAATCTTTGAAGGCTCCCCTTTATCATTTGCATCCCGTTGTCGAGAAACTCTTGTTTTATATCTCTTAGATGTACTTCGCACTTGGCAACTTGTGCCGCAACTTGAGCGATTCCGTGACCCATCAATCCAGCCCCGAGAACCGCGATTTTCCTTAGCTCCTTCAACATTTGCACCTCTTTGCTCTGATTAGACAGCGTAGGGAATATATAATTTCTGAGGGCGCTTCTAAAGCGAAGCCAATCGAACGCGGGATTGCTTGGAAGTAAACGTTTTAAAAACTGGATCATACTTCTGGTGAGCAGTAGTTAAGGTCGGAGGAGAAGCGCATGGTCTGGTTGAACATGGGGCAGATCTTGGAGACGCATGGAAGGAAGTCTCCAAACAAAATCGCGTTGAAAGATTGGCGTGGGAAGCAGCTGACTTATCAGGAATTAGAGTTGCGAACGAACGGGTTGGCAAACGGATTGTTGCATCTAGGTCTGTCCAAGGGCGACCGAGTTGCGGTCTTGCTCCACAACTGCGCCGAATTCGTGGAGATCTATTGTGCCTTTGCGAAGATTGGTTTGGTAGCGGTTCCACTCAATTGGCGGTATATTGGCAGGGAGATTGAGTACGTAGTTAACAATTCTGACGCGAAGGCAATCCTAGCGGGCGAAGAGTTCGTTGACGTTGTAGATCCGATTCGCTCCAACCTACAGGAGCTTGAGCCTCAACGCTATATCGTCATCGGGAGTGCGATTCCTGAAGGGTACGTCAACTATGAGGCGCTTTTAGCTAAGGGCTCATGTGGCAAACCCGATCTGCAGGTTGACTCCGAGGACACGTGGACTCAAATATACACTTCTGGGACCACGGGGATACCAAAAGGGGTTGTTAGATCCCACGAGTCCTACGTAGCGTTCTACCTAATCAACGCTGTGGAGTTTGGCTTTTCTGAGAAGGATTACGGGATGATCGTCATGCCGTTGTATCATGTGAACTCGACCTTTTACGGTCCCTTGTTCTTGTACCTCGGGGCGTCTCTGTACGTTGGGCGGGACAAAGGGTTTGATCCCGTCGAACTCTTGCGCGTGATCAGTGAGGAGAAGGTGACTTTCACTTCGCTGATACCGACGCACTATAATTTGATACTGAATGTTCCCGAGGAGGAGCGGAAGAAGTACGATGTGAAGTCCTTGCAGAAGCTTCTGTGTTCCTCTGCGCCCGTTAGGAGCCACATCAAGAAGGGGATTCTCGCATGTTTTCCAAATGTTGAGTTATATGAAGCCTACGGATCCACGGAAGCAGGACTTGTCACCATCCTCAAACCTGAGGACCAGCTGAAGAAGCTGGGGTCCATGGGGCGGGAGTGTCTCGGGACTGACGTGATTAAGCTTCTTGGTGAGGATGGCAGGGAGGTGCCTGTGGGCGAAGTAGGCGAATTGTATTCCTGCGGTCCCATGATGTTTGATGAATACTATAAGCTTCCTGAGAAGACCAAGAAATCCTTCAAGGGGAAGCTCTTCACAGCCAGAGATATGGTGAAACGAGACGAAGAGGGGTACTACTACATCGTTGACAGGAAGGACAACATGATCATCACTGGTGGGGAGCATGTCTATCCCTCGGAGGTCGAAGAGATCATCTCTAGACATCCCAAAGTCTTCGACGTTGCTGTGATCGGGGTGCTGGATGACAAGTGGGGCGAGGCAGTGAAGGCCGTCGTAGTTTTGAAGGAGGGTGAGACCGCGAAGGAAGACGAGATTATCGAATGGTGCCGAGGGAAGATGGCTGGATTTAAGAAGCCCAAGTCTGTCGATTTCATCGCTGACTCTGAAATGCCAAGGACCACCACCGGAAAAATCCTGCACAGAAAACTGCGAGAGCGATATGCTCAATAACAAGGCTACCGCTTAATGTTAGGCGAATTAGATTTTTCCGCTCGTTATCCATGTGGTCTGCAACGGTGAAAGGTATTGTGGCCGTCACTACCTATGGCAAGGGATTTGCCGAAGTCTATGACCAGGCAGGGTTTTCCGCGTTCAGCGAACGAATGATGCCTTATATCGATCAGAATCTGGAACGCCTCGACTTTGCACCCCGAAGTGTCTTGGATCTTGCTTGCGGTACTGGGACCGCAGCTGTTCTCCTCGCAAGAAAGGGATGGAAAGTCTATGGGGTTGACGGATCCCCGCATATGCTGGAAGTAGCTAAGAATAAAGCGTCGAAGGCGAGAGTCCCCGTCGAATTCATCTTCTCCGACATGAGGAAGTTCTCTCTTCCGGAAAAAGTGGATCTTGCGTTGTCGTTATTTGATTCGTTAAATTACATCACCAATCCAAAAGAAATCGTTCATGTGTTCGCCAGAGTGAAAGCGAACTTGAATGAGAACGGCGTTTTCATGTTTGACCTGAATACTCCATACTTCCTAAAATACCGATGGGATAACAGCTTTCGAGTGTTTTGGGCCACTGACCATATTTTTGTAGTAGAGAGTAACCTTCATGATTCCAAGAAAAAGACGACGACCAAGAGGTTCAACTTCTTTGTGAGAAAAAGACAGGAGATCTTTGAGAGAATCGTTGAAGAGCACGCACAACGGGGCTACACAGTGAACGAGATTCGAAAGGCACTAGTAGACGCTGGACTTCTCCCTGTTAATTTCTATGATTGTTTCACCTTCAACGAACCTGGGCCAAAGACAACTAGGATTTTCTGTATCAGCAAGAATACGAAATGAATGATCCTGCTGCTGAAGGTTCAGAGGACCTTCCAGTTGGCATGTCATTCTCTTCTTTCTACTGCGATGGTGCATCTGGCAGCCAAAGCGGCTATTGCCCCCAAGGCTGCAAGCCAAGGCGCCAACACAACCCCTATTGCTCCAACCGTAACAGGCATGTCCAGAAGAGTCTTGCCTCTTTCATCTCTTATGACAATCCTCGTAACGTTTCCTTCACGGATCAACTCCTTGACTTTGCTGACAAGATCATCGGCAGAGACTGAAAACTCCTCTGTTATCACCTTGCCCACTCGAGTCCCACAGCTAGGACAGAATCGTGCCTCATCGGGCAGTCCGGCTCCACATCTCTCGCAATTCGCCACTTTTCATCCTCCGCTTTTAGCTCATCGACGAATTCTTATATTTCCAGTGTTCGTTTCCGCGTAGTCGTTCCGTCGCAGCGCCGACGTGTCTGAGCCACTGTACGCGCTCAGTTCCCATATCTTCTACAGTAGAGAAATCCCTATTATGCGTTTAGCCAAGCATCTCCAAAAAGCCCTCGAGTTTGGTCCTAACCTGGTTCTTGTCGCAGGTTCTCCAATCCGACGAATCAACATCGATTATCAGGCTTGGCACACCCAGTTCCTTTTGAACGATGTCTTTCACAACGGACATGCCTATCGACATCATTCTGCAACCCCAGTTCGTCGGGATGATTATTCCGTCAGCTCTGAACTCCTTCGCGAGATTGAGCATAAGATCGAGTCTCCTCTCGATGACGCAGTTCGCAAAGTTCGGAAGATATTTCCTCGCCAGACTTTCAAAAGGCTTGGAAGGATCCAGAGC
>CAYGAW010000014.1:0-10097 GCA_964347945.1 uncultured Anaerolineales bacterium | reverse complement strand
CCTGTCGTGGTGGGACTCGGTGACAGCCAGGCGGCGTGTCTGGCTAGCGGCGCCGTCAACGACGGCGACACAGTGGCCATCGCTGGCACGACGATGCCTGTCCAGATGACCGTGGCGCAACCGGTACTGGACGAGCGGCATCGGACGTGGACGGGAGCACACGCACTCTCTCATCTCTGGAGCCTTGAATCCAGTGCAGGTTTGGCAGGCGTTGTGTATCGGTGGCTGTGGGAGGCCTTCGGAACCAGAGAGGGAGGAGATAACGGCTACGTTGTGCTGAATGCTGAGGCGGAGAGGGAACCGCCCGGCGCGGCTATGGCCTTCATGGGCCCCTGGGTCGCTGACCACGGGCGGTTGCACGTCCCATCACAAGTGGGCTTTCTGGCTCCTTTTCCCATGAAGCTCGAATCGCCGCTGACGAGGCCTAGAATGGCCAGGGCAGTCCTGGAGAATATCGCTTTTGCATTGTTGGGCAACCTTTCCCAACTGGAGGAGGTCTCGGGCAGAGCGGTGGAATCTGTCACTGTGTGTGGGGGACTTACGAGAGCGCTACTCTTCAATCGCATCGTGGCCGACGTTTGTCAGATACCGGTGCGGGTTCTCGAGGTCAGAGAGGCGTCCGCGTTGGGAGCGGCGATGTGCGCTGCGGTGGGAGCTGGCATCTATGATGATCTGTCGGCGGCAGTGGGAAGCATGGCTAGCCCGAAAGAGACCCTTGAGCCTGACCGCGTCATACGAAGCAAGTATCGGACTCTGTACAAGCGATGGGTCAGGACATACGATAAGCTCTTGCACCGGTAGGCCACGCTTGCGGCCGCAGGATTCGAGATTGCAGCCGATATGTTTGGACGTTTGTTAGAGAAGAGGTCGGTTCATGGCTCGAGACATCAAGAATGAGCTAATCTCCGTTGTCGACGAACTCTACGATGCGGACTTGATCACCCCGAAAGGGGGAAACGTGAGCGCGCGCATCCCTGACCGCGATGAGCTCTGGATCACACCCACGCAACTCTACAAGGGTGGGTTGACTGAGGAAACGCTGATCAGGGTGAACTTGCAAGGCAAGAAGCTTGAGGGGCGGGACAGACCATCGGTGGAGCTGCCGATGCACCTGTCGATCTACCGAACCAGAGAGGATGTTGGCGCTGTGATCCATACGCACGCACCGATGGCCACGATAGTCGGCCTTTTCGAGGATCCCGTACCACCGCTGACTATCGAGGCCATAGCTCTCGGAGAAGCTCCGGTGGTGCCATTCCTCCTCTCGGGGACCAGAGAACAGTGCCAATCGGTGGTCGACGCCCTGGGTACGGGCTCCGCCGCGCTGTTGCAGAATCATGGCTTGGTGACGGTGGGTAAGGACTTGCGCGAAGCGGCCAACAGAGCCCAACAGCTGGAGTTCGCGGCTCGTACCGTGGTTACGTGTCGCCTCCTGGGCGGACAGCCTGCCGTCATCCCCGAGAAGCTCGCGGAGTTCCTCAAGAAAATCGTGGTCTAGTACGCAGTTGCCAGCTGTGTGGGGGCTTTGACTCTGTCTTGCGCAGGGGGCGCGCGACTGTACTAAGCGAACATAGCCTCCAAGTCGGGGCCTTCGATGGTCTCTACTTCAATCAGCCGCGCCGCCAGACCGACGAGCTTGTCCTTGTTCTCACGCAGTACGCGGAGGGCCTTCTCGTGGGCCTCGGTGATCAAGCGGCGCACTTCTTCGTCTATGGCCCGGGCGACATCTTCGCTGTAGTTCCGTTGTTCCCCGATCTCCTTGCCGAGGAAGACCAATTCCTCTTTGTGGCCAAAGGTCAATGGTCCGAGCTTCTCGCTCATGCCATACTCGGTGACCATCTTTCTGGCCAATCGTGTGGCCCGCTCAAGGTCGTTGCTCGCCCCTGTGGTTACATCTTCGAAGATCAATTCCTCGGCGGCTCGGCCTCCCAGCAAGCCAGCCAACTCGTCCTGGAACTTCGAGCGCTGCATCAGGTAGCGATCATCCTCAGGCAGCGGCATAGTGTAGCCAAGAGCCATCCCTCGCGACACGATGGAGACCTTGTGTACCGGGTCACAGCCGGGCAGTGAATTCATGACCAGGGCATGTCCGGCCTCGTGATGCGCTATGATCTCTTTCTCTTCGTTGCTGATAAGGCGACTCTTCCTCTCGGGGCCGGCGATGACTCTTTCGACGGCTTCCTGCAACTCCTCCATGCCAACGGCATTCTTGTCCCGTCGCGCAGTGAGGATCGCCGCTTCGTTTAGCAGGTTCTCGATGTCAGCTCCTGAGAAGCCCGGAGTCTGCTTGGCTATGACCGCCAAGTCGACCTCCTCAGCCAGGGGCTTGCCCTTGGCGTGAATGTCCAAGATAGCCTTGCGACCGTTCATGTCGGGAAGATCCAAGACTACCCTACGGTCGAAACGCCCCGGCCTCAGCAGCGCCGGGTCCAGGATGTCAGGGCGGTTGGTGGCGGCCATGACGATGACGTTCGTGTCGGTGTCGAAGCCGTCCATCTCGACGAGTATCTGGTTGAGCGTTTGCTCTCGCTCGTCGTGACTTCCGCCCAGCCCTGCTCCACGGTGACGTCCCACCGCGTCTATCTCGTCCACGAAGACTATGCATGGCGAGTTTCGCTTGGCCTGATCGAAGAGGTCGCGCACACGCGAGGCGCCTACACCCACGAACATCTCCACAAACTCGGAACCACTGATGGTGAAGAACGGTACCTCGGCCTCGCCGGCCACCGCTCGGGCCATCAGGGTCTTACCACAGCCTGGCGGACCCACCATCAGCACTCCCTTGGGGATGCGCGCTCCCAGGGCACTGAACTTGGCTGGCTCTTTCAGGAACTCGACAACCTCTTCTAGTTCCTGCTTGGCCTCGGCAACCCCAGCAACGTCGTCGAAAGTGACCGTGGGTTGATCTCCGGTAAACATGCGAGCACGACTCTTCCCGAAGGACAGGGCCTGGCTATTCCCTGTTTGAGCCTGTCGCATCATGAACAGTAGTAGGCCGCCGATGAGGATCAGAGGCAGGAACGACGACAGGATGGCAAGCCAGCTACCCCATTCGCTTGGCGTCTCCACTTCTATGACTATGCCGTTGAGCATCTCCTGAGTAACACCAAGGTTGGTGAGTGCTTCGGTCAAATCCGCACCGGGCAAATTGCGTGACACAACCTCCACGCCATTGGTGCGGGTGATTCTCAGTTCGTCGCCAGAGACTACGATCTTGCTGATCCTGCCTTCCCTGATGTCCTCGGCCACCGACGTTATGGCAACCTGGGCCAGCCCGGTCGATGCACTATACACGTTGTAGAAAAGGGCGACAGCGATCACCACGATGATCAAGTACATCAGCCCATTTCTAATCCATCTCGAACTCACTCTGGATCCTCCATGCGACGTGGTTCGCGCTCATACCCAGAACTACAACTTCGCCAAGGCCTTCGTTCACGCGAACCTCGACTACTGTTATTATACCAGAGAATCGCGGAAAAAGCTAGCAGCGTTGACGATGCTACCCGGGTGCCGCAAACGGTGCAAAGGTGATCTCCACGGGCCGCGGCCTCATCTGAGTCACGGGGAAGAAGTCCAGTGGCCGCTTGGCGGCACATTCGCTGGAGCCTGTTTTCGGTTTCTCTGGATCTAGGCGAAGTAGCGCAAGAATACGGTCACCCACAGTGGGATCAGACCGAGGGAGGCCACTAAGGCCACGACTCCGATTAGACAGCCGACCCAGTCGGGGCCTGCTGGCTGCTCTGCCGGATAGGCTTCGACTTCCCTCGCCGTGGCCTCTCGCTCCAGGGCCGCTGCTCGCTCCTCTACCTCGACCAGCTCAAGGAATTCGAGCTTGCTGCTCTCGCGACGATACTCCGCCAGAGCCTCTTTCAGATCGTTGCCAGTTCGGTATCGATCCACCGAGCTCTTTGCCAGGGCTCTGTGTATCACGGCACTCAAGGGGCTTGGCACCTGTGGATTGACCGAGTCAAGACGTTCGGGCGCTGCGCGGATGTGCTTCTCCGCTATCTCAGCAAAGGTGTCACCCAGGAAGGGCGGTCGTCCCGCGAGTGCCTCATACAATATGACTCCGAGGCTGTAGACATCCGAAGCTGCGCTCGGCCTCCGCCCCATGGCTTGCTCTGGGGAAAGGTAGAGGGCGACGCGGAGGGAGGGCGATTCTTCGCGCCGCGGGGCAGAAGGTGGCCATTCCATCACCTGGAAATCGGATACCTTCACTCTTCGGTCTTCGCTCAAGAGGATGTTGCGTGGCGTGACTTGGCCATGGATGTAGCCTTCTTGATGGGCGGCACCCAGGGCGCTGCAGACCTGGATCCCTATGTCGAGCGCTTGCTCTGGTGTCAATGGAGCCTCGGACGCCAGCACGGACTCCAGGTCCTGTGCCTCGACGTACTCAGTCACGACATAGTGAAGATCCCTGTCACTGCCGATATCGTGGACGGAGACAATATGGGGATGGGACAGACCCGCGATGGCCTGTGCCGCATTGTGGAAGTGATCTACGGCATCCTGCTCTGCAGCGTAGGGCTCTCGGAGGACTTTCACGACAACGGCGCGATTCAAGAGAGTGTCGTGGCCTTTGTAGGAAACTGACCTCTTCTCTCGACCGATCTCCGCCAGGTGGCGATAACGTCCTTTCAATAGGCTCTCGACCATTTCTCGTCCTCAGCAGAATTAGGGTGTACGTGGTCTCTCCCATTTTATCCCAGTCCCGCTTGGCTGTCAATACTTGTCTGGCCCCGGTGTTGTCGGCGAGGGCACATCTGGTATAATCTTCCGGGATGTGTGCCTAATGGCTGACACATTGGACCAATACGTTGCCAAGGTCGAGGAGCGACTGCGGAACACTGATGAGACCACTGCCCATCCAGTCCTCATCATGCTCACCGGGCTTCCGGGGAGCGGTAAGTCCTACCTCGCGCGAGGCCTGACCGAGATACTACCCTTCGTTATCATCGAGAGTGATCAGGTGCGCAAGACACTGTTTCCAGAATGCAAGTACACAGGGAGGGAAAGCCGGTGGGTGCACCGCACCTGTCACGCTCTGATGACCAAGCTTCTGAAGAAAGGTGTGCGTGTCATTTATGACGCCACCAATCTCTACGAGCGCCATCGCGAGCTGGTGTATCAGATCGCTGATCGTGAAGGTGTTAAGTTGGTCATCGTCAAGGTTGTGGCGTCCGAGGAGGTCGCAGCAGAACGCTTGAGCACGAGGCACGGGAACAGCGGTGACAATGATAACATCTCTGATGCAGATTGGCGGGTCCGGCGACGCATGGCACGTGGTGCAGAGCCAATTGGCCGCAATTACGTGGTCGTCGACACCAGCAAGGATCTGGACTCAGCGGTCACCAAGCTCCTGCGGCTGATGAAGGCATAGCACGGTCTTGGAATGAGGTACATAAGCACCCTTCTGATTTTTGTCCCCATCAGCATTTTTGCCAGTCTCCTCGGCTGGGATCAACGGGTTGTCTTTTTGTCTTCGGCGCTGGGCATAGTGCCGTTGGCCTGGATCCTGGGCAAAGCTACTGAGGAGCTAGCTGCCCACACTGGTCCCCGGGTGGGGGGGCTCCTCAACGCCACATTGGGCAATGCGGCGGAGTTGATCATCGCCATCTTCGCTATCCGCGAGGGACTTCTGGACTTGGTCAAGGCTTCCATAACCGGTTCGATCCTGGGCAATATCCTGCTGGTCTTGGGGCTGAGCGTGCTACTGGGAGGACTGCGAAACGGCGTGCAGCACTTTGATCGTAGTGAAGCTGGCCTCAACGCCACGAGCATGACGCTGGCCGTGATCGCCTTGCTGATCCCCTCCATCTTCGGACTCCGCATCCCAGCAGAGATCAGGGAAGCGGCAGTGGAGTGGCTCAGCCTTGGTGTGGCCGTGGTGATGATCGTGATCTATGTGCTCAGCGTGAGCTATTCCTTCCTCGTGGGGGGGCGGGGGACAATGGCGGATGAGCACGCCGTGACCAACTGGTCGGTGCGCAGAGCAGTGCTGATCCTCCTGCTGGCTACGGTCTTCGTGGCTTGGCTGAGTGAGATTCTTGTCTCCGCCGTCGGGCCTGTGGTCGAGACTTTGGGCATCACGGAGTTCTTCCTAGGGGTGATCATCATCCCCCTGGTGGGCAACGTGGCTGAGCATCTGGTTGCTGTACAAGCCGCTTGGAAGAACGAGATGGATTTGAGCCTGGCCATCTCCGTCGGGTCCAGCATGCAAATCGCCCTCTTCGTTGCGCCAGTGCTGGTCTTCATCAGCTTGGCCATGGGCAACCCTCTGACGCTGATCTTCAACGAGTTCGAACTGCTGGCATTGGCCGCCGCTGTGTTTATCGCCGCCTTCATCTCTTTGGACGGAGAGTCCAATTGGTTGGAGGGGGCGCAGCTCTTGGCGGTCTACCTCATCCTGGTCCTTGCGTTCTTCTTGCCGGTCCCTATGATCCCATGAACTGACGATTGGGGAATGATGAGGGGAGGAGATGACCCTGGGCCGCGCATATGGATCTTGGCGGACTAGCGCGTACCGAGGGTCACTTGGGCGGTGATCTCGTCTTCCTGCCTGAAGAAGGTGACTTGGACGTCTTCGTCCGGATCGAAGCGCATCAGGACTGTGACCAGGTTGTTCTGCTCATCAATGACCTGATCATCGATGGCGGTGATGATGTCCCCCTCGCGCAAACCTGCCTTGTCGGCGGGGCCGCCCGGCTGTACAGCCTGTATGTAGGCTCCAAACTGCACGGGCAGGTTGTACGCAGATGCTATGCGAGGCGTGATGGCGACCCAGTCGATCCCCAGATAGGGACGCCTCACTTCACCATATTGGATCAGCTGCCCGGTCACCTCTCTGACCGTGCTGCTCGGGATGGCGAAGCCGAGTCCCTCTGCTACCGGACCGCCGGCTCCGCTGCCTCTCACAATGGCGGTATTGATGCCTATCACCTGCCCCAGAGTGTTGACCAGCGGCCCTCCGCTGTTGCCTTGATTGATGGCTGCATCCGTCTGAATCAGCCCTTCCATTGTTAGCCCCGCTCCGACCTCAAGCCGGCGATCGAGAGCGCTGACCACACCGACCGTGACCGTGCCCTTGAAGTCGCCCAAGGGACTGCCGATGGCGATCACGGGTTCCCCCGGTTTCAGCGCTGCGGAATCTCCCAACTCTGCCGCTCCCGGCACCTCACCCTCAACGCGCAACACCGCCAGGTCGGAGAAAGGGTCGGCACCGACAAGAGAGGCTGGAACCTTGGTGTCATCGGCAAAGATGACATCGAGGCTTTGACTGTTCTCCACCACGTGATTGTTCGTGACTAGATATCCTTCTTCGCTGATGACTACCCCTGAGCCGGAAGCTTGAGGCTCTAGGATCTGGCCAAATAACCCTACTTGGGTCGGCATGGTGTTGATGACCGTGACGACAGCAGGCTCCACCTTCGCCACTGCCGAGGTGATCGCTGACTCCTCGGTGAGGGTCAGGTGGGCAACCTCGGTCTTGGTAGCCACCGGGGCTGTGGGAGACGGGGAGGGTGCCGCAGAGCTAGCCACCACATACCCCGCCAGCCCTCCAACGAACGCGCCGCCTACTGTGCTACACAAGACGGAGAGCACCACCGCCAGGACAACAACCGTGAACCCAAGCCGACGATTGGTCTCGTGCATCTAACTCACCCTCGCACCTTAGGATAGGTGTGCACTCTCCCTTTGGTCCAGAGAGAGGCTCAGTCCCACGGCACTCTTTCAGGGGACGAAAGGCAGAGTCCGGTCCTTACGGTTCTGTATCGAACACCCAGATGCGGAACTACCTCGCCTTCCTCGTTCCGATCGCGGCCCAAGGTTGCTTCCACTTCCATGATCTCACTCGGATCGCCACGCCGCAGGACCGTGAATACGACCTCGTCTCCCGGTTGGTACTCATGGATCAACGTGGCGAGGTCGTGTCGCTCATCTAACGCCCTGCCGCCCACGGCAAGGATGATGTCGCCCTCCTTCACGCCTGCCTCATCGGCTGGGTCACCGGGATCTATCTCGGAGATCACGGCTCCGCTGAGCTGCCAGCCGAAGGGCTGAAGCATCTCAGCAGGCGGAATTTCCCAAGGCTCCGGAACACGGGGCGCTGGCGTACGTTCCTCTTGCAAGAATCTTGGCATGGGCACATCAGGTGTTGGGCGAGCGGCGAGGAAGGCGACCGCGCCTCCAGCGAGGGCCCCGGCCACGAGTGCGAGCAAGCATGCCGCCACCGCGCCCAGGGCGATACCCAGGCCGATAAGAGATTTCCTCATGTTACACTCTCCTCCACGCCTGTAGTGATGCCACGCTCCCCCATAATTATACCATAAGATCGACGAGGCATGGCTAGAGAGGGTTCCAAATGGAGTCTTGTTGTGCAGAGCAGGGACATCGCTAATTCGGGCGTCCGCCGCTATTGATTCAACGATATCTGATCACTTCGCTGATCTGTGGCTGCATCAGAGCAAGGATTTGCGGCGTAGGTCCCACATGGCCAACAGACCCACGCCAATTGGTAGCCAAAAGGCAATGAAACGGAACAGCAAGGTCGCCACCACCACGACGTTTCCTGGCACTCCCATGCTGGCGTACACGGCGGTCAGCGAAACCTCAGTTACTCCAATGCCCTCGGGCATCAGCAGAAGGCTGATTATGTAGTTGGTGATGACGTATCCTACTACCAAGACGTCCAGCTTGATTGGGAAACCCAGCGCGTCATAGACAAAGAAAAGGCATAAGATATCCGAAAAGAGGGTCATGACCCCGTAACCAAGCGCCTTCGCCGTCTCCGATGGCTTGTTTCGAGCCACATCGACAGCCTGATAGAGGTTGTTGACACTGGCTAGTAGCGCTTTGGGATTGTACGCGCTGCTGTTGCTGATCCTCCTGATAGGTGCGTCAATGACTTTGGCTAGGCCGGCCAGCAAGCGCTTCAGTCTCCGGGGGTGTCTATACAACACCACGAAGGAGCCTAGTAGCCCCAGCATCACGCACAGCATGCCCACGGCAACCAACAGCTGACCCGTGCCCATCATGCGATGGCTCAGCATGTAGAGCAGACCAAGAAGAAGCGTGCTCAGCAGAATGACGCCGGTCATCAAGTTCTGCAAGGCGAGGACTATGGCTAGGCTGCCCAGAGAGAGCCCGTGCCGGTCGAAGAAACGGTAGCGGACATAGATGCCGGCGGCGCCTCCCGCTGAGACGATACGATTGGCTGCTCCGCCCGCGAACATCAGTTCCGCGAAAGGCCATAACGGTATATGGTGTCCGAGGAAGTGCAGCAGTTTCTGCGTGTACAGAGCGACGGTGAGGTAGCGCAAGCCTTCAGCCACAATGGCCAGGATGACGAACTCGGTCTTCGCCGTGACCAAGAGCTCCAGCGCCTCTCGCTCTCCAACCAACCGGACCAGGAGGAGGGCTACGCCAACTCCGACGACGAGCATGAAGAGGAGCTTCTTATAGTCTACTCTTAGGGGTGCCTCCAGCTCCTCGCTGTCGGTTGGCGCTCTATTGGCGGAGGTCTCCACCTACAGCCAGCCCTCTCGTCTAAAGTAGGCCAGCATGCCGATCACGATTGCAGTCATGATAGCCATAATGATAATGAAAGACATCGGGTGGCTAGCCAGCGGAAGTCGGCTGAGGTTCATGCCGTAGATACCAGAGACAACCGAGAGGGGCAGCATAATCACCGAGAAGATGGTCAGGATCTTCATTACTTCATTGATGCGGTGGGACGTGAGCGAGTCCACCGTCTCGCTGAGTCCCTCGATCACGTCCCACAGATCCTCCAGGCGCTCCCATATCTGCACTATGTGGTCGGAGACGTCTCCCCAATAGACATCTAGATCCCCCCTTAGGAACTCCCAGTCTTTCCGTTCTAGGCTGGCGATCACTTTCATCTGGGGTTTGATAGTACGCCGGAAGTTGATCAGGTTCCGTCTGACGACGGAGATCTCCTTCACAATCTCCTTGGCGTTGGCATCGAAGATCCTTTCCTCGATGCCTTCGATGTTGTGGTTCGCTTTGTCCAGAATGGGGAAACAGTAGTCGACAAGGTCGTCAATCAGCAGGTAGAGGAGGTAGTATGAGCCACG
>CAYGAW010000013.1:0-3174 GCA_964347945.1 uncultured Anaerolineales bacterium | reverse complement strand
CTCATTCCAGGCCGTTGTAGATCGCGTTGGCCAGGATTCTGAACGTGTGCTCTGGATGGGCGCGGAAAGTGGGGTTAATGCCCATCAAGGTCACTTCCGACGAATCTACGGTTCCGTGGACGACGATCGGTTGCCCAGCAGCGCCGATCGTATCCCAGCCGGGCCAGTAGCCAGAGACGAAGAACGCGCCTCCATCGATGGACGCGGAGACGTCTATGCCTGGCCCCAAGCTGGTGAACCACACCGAGCCGTAAATGAAACCGTGACTATCAGCAGGGTACTGGGCTGCCACGAGGTCGGTCGGATCGTAGTCGATGTTCAGCACGCCATTGTGTGACCAGTAATACCACGGGTGACCGATTTCATAGTCGAAGTCCAGCAAATTGGCTCCGTATGCGAAGTAGATGCCCTCCGGCCCAATCCCTATGTAGTCACCGCCTCCATCCAGGAACGCCTCAAACGACGCCTGTCCTTCTGGGCCGAGGTCCTCCCACCACCACCAGTCGTCGATGAACACGTCGTATCCCGTAAGATCCATGCCCTCGTCAAGGTCCGACTTGTACAGCATGTCGCAATCGAACCCGAGCTCCTTCAGTGCGAATCCAACACCCGGTCCGGTGTCGAAGAGGGCGATCTGCTGCTCGTACATCAGAGTCGCTCCCTCCGGTGGACCGTCCACCGCAAAAACATCCAAGCCATACTGGCTCGCCAATTCGTTGGCGATGGACATCGCCTGGCCTTGACCCGCTTGCAAGATGAACGTGCCCACGCCGAACTCGTGGCCTGAAGCTGTGAAGGGCTCCTCTGCCCGATATACTTCAATGCCCCGCGCCAGCAGGTCATTGGTGGCCTTGATCGCCGCGTTGCTGGTCGGTAGATAGGCGTAAGCGCGCATTCTCTGGCCCACAACGGAACCCTGAGGTTCGTCCGCCCCAGTGACAGGGTGCGTCCTCACGTCCATCCTCTCTTCCATGACCGCCTGGGAAACGCCCCACAGCAATGGATGGCTCCATCCGGAGATGTCATACATCGTGAGCCCCGGATCGTACGATATATCCCAGCCGGCCCAGAGAATGGTGTTGGCCAGCCCCCGCTTGGGTTGATCCATCCACACGATGTAGGTTCCTCGCGGATAATCAACTCCATCCAGTGTGAAGGCCCGGTCGGCTCGTTCCACCTGGACATCGTTGAAGATCAACAGGTCAACCAGCCTGGCGGCTTCGTTGGGGCTCTGCTGCAAGGGCGCCTCTGCAGGAATGACGTAGGCAGTGGGAAAGTCTATGGTCGTCAGGTGGTTGTACTGATCCCACTCAATCTCGTCCAATATCTCTTGAGGAATGGCCAGCTGCGGGAGGTCGAGGAACCCTCGTCTGAAGATCTCGATTTGATCTCGGATCATCCATGCCCTGTTCTCCGAGACAAACTTGAGCGCTCCCCAGACCGCTGCATAGTGCGCGGCCACACCGGTATCAGTGTCGAGCGGCGTTTCCAGCGTATGGCCGTAGGCCCCGTGATACATAGCGTACATGGGCGTGAAGATCGGCGGCCAGTCATCCCATCCGTCCGGCCAATCTCGGATGGGGATCAGCGCCTCAAGCCCTTCTTGAGCAAACAGTTCGGCTTCCATAGCCAGGGCCTGGTCGTACGCCCACTGGATGTACAGATCGTACTCGTAGTTGGGGTTGTGGGGCGGCGTGCATGGTTCGATCAGCATCGGATCTATGAATCCGTGCAGGTCCAGCACGACCATGGGGTTCCACTCGGTGAATACGCGCACAGTAGCCCGGGTTTCGGGTTGGGACAGGGTAATGAAGTCCCGGTTCAGGTCGAACCCATTGGCGTTGTGCCGTATGCCCATCACGCGTCCGTCGGGATTGGCAACGACGTTGACCAGCAGAATCACGTTGTCCAGGATCATCTGCACTTCTTCGCTATCGTCGTAGGCCAGGGTCTCGATCAATCGTATGGCGGCGTCAACTCCAGGATATTCGTCCCCGTGAACGCTCCCATGGATATAGAAGGGAACCTTGAAATCGCCGAATTCGTCGACCATCTCCTGGGCTCTTTCAGGATCCTTCAGCATTGTCTGGCGGATGGCCTGGTACTGACCCAGGCGTCCCATCGCCTCGGGAGCCGAAACAGTTACCAGGAACAGGTTTCGTCCCCCGGCTGATTGACCCATCACCTCAACTTTGACCCGATTGCTGTTCACTTCAATCTCACGCAGCTTGGGCGCGATTTCCGAGTACAGAATGGAATCATAGCCAGGCGACGGGACTTCCGCTTCTGGGACGGTTTCCCACCAAGGGCCTTCGGTTGGTGGCGCCGCCAGCGGGCGAGCCATCACGCTACCAGGGGCGATCAACATGGCTACGCAGAGGATCGCCAGGACATAGTATCGTATCCGCGCCTTCGATCTTGTCCGACTCATTTCTCTCACCTCCTGAGTGAGGGGGCCTTACAGCTGCAAGACACTGACGGTTGAAGGAGCAAACTCTCGCTAGGTATCACCTCCCTCCAAGAGGCATTGGGGCTCGCCGGCTTGCGCCCAGCGAGCGCCTGTGCTACAACAAACATGCACAAGGGGTGCCGCTCGCGCCTGGAGTGCACGGTCTCGGTCGGCTGCACCCGGCCGAGACCACTCTGTGCTTCAACGAAAAAACCGGCCGTGCATCCGGCCGGTTTCACTATTGGCTTCCTGAGGGCCAAGTGACCAGCATACAGCCCTCAGTTCATCGCCGCCGGGATTCTGATCCTCTCTACCAACCAAACGAGCCCATCGTCTCCTGCTCAAGTGAGAATGATGGGCGCTTCCATACCTTCGGTGCTTCCTTTGTTCGAGGCTGCGAGCTTTTGCTAGAGACTGCCAAACCAGAATCTTCAGCGACCGAATATGTCCGATGTTGCTCTACCTAATAGTGAACCATCATCCATAGTATACAGCATGATCTGGTCGTTGTCAAGTATGCGCGACCGTGCTGCAATATTATTTGCATACTTCGTCTCACGCGGCTCGCGGACCCAAGGTCGCCCTAAGGTGCAAGTTGGGTCTCGCCGAATAGCAGCCGGACGGTCACGAAGGTACTGCGCAACAGCTGGCGAAAACTGCGCAGCGCAGCCGACTTCGAGTCTCGGAACTCCTCTCATCAGACATGCCCGCGTGTGGTGTAGTCT
>CAYGAW010000012.1:0-11806 GCA_964347945.1 uncultured Anaerolineales bacterium | reverse complement strand
GGCCTGGTTACCGACAAGAAAGGAGTCCTCCGTGATGTGCTCGCGGTAGTTGTGGCTGGAAGTGAAATGATAATCGGCTACTTTCTGGTGGAGTTGTATCCGCTTGACTGGGGACTGGGCGGCGCATTAGCAGAAGTTCCAGGCAACGTCGCTCAGATCGTCATCGGAGGGATCATTGGAATACCCATAGCCTTGGTTTTGCGAAGAAGGCTGCCTGAGATTCTCAAATAGCGAAGCGCTCTTCATTTTACCTTTTGCCTTGCCCAAGAGATTGTTTTGCAAGGGCTATCCATAAATGGTCACTGACTGGCCTAACTAGGGCGATCTTTTTCCCTTCTTTCGTAACCAAGATTCTTCTTGAACCAGGTTTCGTCATCTCACCTACTAGCGAGGCATCAATACCGTTCTGTGACAGTCTGCTCACGATTTCCATCGCTCTTTCTTCTTCGGCCGTGACGAGAAGCGATCCAGAGCTTATGAGTTGAAGAGGATCTATTCCAAAGTGTGCACAAATTTTCTCAGTTTCCACAGGAATTGGGATTTCCTCTTCGTGGACTCGAAAGTCAATGTTTGCAGCATCGGCTAGCTCGTGTAAGCCCCCTGCGACTCCGCCCTCAGTAGGGTCATGCATCGCTGACACGCCACCAACGTTGAAGGCGGTAAGGGCGTCTTTGACAACGCTTATTTTTGTGAAGAAATTCTCAGCCCTTTGCAGAAAGCGTTCTCCAAAGGCTTTCTGAAGGCCGCTCCTTCGATCGGTGGCTAGTATGGCGGTTCCTTCGAGTCCTGCCCCTTTTGTCATGATTATCTTGTTTCCCACTTTTGCTCCACCGGAAGTCACGTACTGTCCGTTGTCAGCGATGCCTATCGAACACCCCACAACTATAGGATGTTCGATGCCGGGGGTAATCTCGCAATGACCACCAATGATGGCTACGTTCAGTTGTTGAGTGGCCTTGTTCATCTGGCTGCAAATCTTCGCGATGAGTTGCTTTTCTGCGTGTCTTGGCAAAAGCAGGCAGGAGCTGAACCAACGAGGTTCGACTCCACAGGTCGCAACATCGTTTGCGCTTACATTTACGGCCAACCATCCTAGCCATTCCTCAGCTCCTGTTACTGGATCTGTCGCTATTACGGCGGTCTCTGCGCCAACTCGGACTATCGCTGCGTCTTCACCGACGCTAGGACCAAGCACAACATCGTTCCTCTTCGCCCCAAGGCTTCTGAATACCACTTCTTGCAAGATTTCCGTCGGTACTTTGCCTGGCAGGAAGCTCATATCTCATTCCTACACTTTGTATATTCTGTCGCCTAAATAAGCAGACTAGACTCAAGCGCGCACGTGCCGAAACAAGAAGGAATGCACTGTGATGATTTTCCTCTGGAGTGAGATAGGCACCAAGTTGTTAAGCTTTTTAAGATAACCACATTCTAAAGGACACTGAACATCGAATGCCTACCTACATCGTTACGGCGTCTATAAATGAGATCGAAAATCTGGATCCTCTCGTGGCCTACGATGAAGAAGCGATAAAGGTCATCATCATAGATGAAGGAAACAAGAAAATCCGCACAATAAACGATGGGCACCTTGATGGCGTCCCACACGAACACTACGGCCCCAAAGAGAGGGACGAATGGTTCAAACAGAGGTTTGGTTCAACCTACAGAAAATACGTCAGCCTTATACCAGAAAGGTGCCATGCCGAGACGAGTTTCGGATTCCTTCTGGCAAGTGAAGAGCAAGCTGATGTGGTGTTGGAAATCGACGATGACGTGTATATCACAAGGGATTTCGTGAAAGACCATGCAGCAAACCTCACAGACAGCAAGGGAGTGACTGTTCACGCCGAGGGAAAGTGGTACAACACCATGGAGAACCTCATCTTGAATGTTGATTTTCTAGACTACCCAAGAGGACACCCCTACGATCCTGAGACGAGGAGAAATGACTATTCATGGGTACCAGGTCGAGAAGAGTGTGTTTTGAACATGGGACTCTGGCTCAAATGCCCAGACCTAAGCGCACTGACTCTCGCCCACTACGGAGGGCTGGATGGAACATGCGCCATAGAGAGCCAAGGGTGCAAAAGACAGAAGGTAGTCGTGGGAGAAGGAACATACTTCGCGCTCTGTAGCATGAACACACTCTTCAAAACCCAGATTGTACCGGCATTCTATCAACTGTACATGAATACAATGGGCATAGACCGATTTGACGACATATGGTCTGGAATATTCTGGAAGAAAGTCGCCGACCACCTCGGGGACAAAGTCTGCTTGGGAAACCCGCTGGGAATTCACTCCAAGAGACGCAGGAATGTTTTCAAAGACTTGGGCAAAGAGCTAGAAGGAATAGCGATAAATGAGAAGCTCTGGCGCCTAGTTGACGAAGTCGAACTCTCATCGAAAAGCTACGCAGACAGCTATCTGGAACTCGCTGAACATCTTAGCAATAACATCACGAAACGATTTACGGACCCGGTCCCTAGGAAGTTTCTGAAACTACAGACTGAGAAAATGAGAATCTGGGTAGACGCGCTGGACAAGCTTTCTTAGCTGCTACGTGAGAAACGAGGCTCCAAGAATAATGGGCAAGAGCTATCCGAAAGTCAGCGTTGTCATCATCAACGTGAGAGGCACCGAAAAGCTTCAGAGATGCCTCGAGTCCCTCATCGAAACGGACTACCCAGCCCATGAAATCCTAGTTGTTGACTGCCAAACCCCACAAATAGAGAAATGGACTGCTTCACGCTTCAAGAACGTCAAGGTAATCCACTTTGCACGCGATATTGGCCCCTCGGCTTCGCACAACGTGGGCGTAGAGAAAGCGGACCCTGAAAGCAAATACATCGCTTTCCTCGACAACGATACAATCGTCGAACCAGCATGCCTAAAGCAACTGACAGAAATCCTAGAGGCCGACGAAGAAATCGGAGTCGCTCAAGCGAAGATATTGAAGATGGACGAAGAAGATTGCCTCGACCACACTGGACTGGCTGTAGATGCTCTGGGTACATGGAACACTACGTTTGGCATGAGAGCAGAAGATTTCAGCCACGTTTTTGAGATTTTCGTTGCGTCTTCTGCGGCTTGCACAACAAGGCGGGAGGTCTTCGACAAGGTGGGAGGCTTTGATGAAGACTTTTTCATCTATGACGATGACACGGATTTCTGTTGGAGAACAAGATTGCTTGGCTACAAAGTGGTTTTTGTCCCATCCGCAAGAGTGCACCACGCGGGAGAAATCAAGAAGGGAATGCATCCGAAGAGGCTTTACCACTCAGCGAAGAACCGGGTTTGTACAATGCTAAAGAACTATGAACTCGAGAATCTTTGGCCTAGGGCATTCACTTACTACATCCTCCTTGTACTCTGCGCCGTTGTCTTTGAACTTCTACTGAAGCCCAAGCACGCACATGCTTTGTTCAGAGCACTAGCCTATCCCATCATGAATTTTCGGGCGATCTGGAAAAAGAGGTTGCGGATTCAAACACTTCGCAACATTGAAGATGATCGGCTGTTCGAACAAGGATTCTTGCGGCGAGATGTGTACCCCACACTGCAGGATGTATTGAAAAAGGCACTTTGATGTGTGCCCAAGCATAGGAAAGGCGGATCACCAATGCAATTAGGAATGGCCACTCATCTTAGCAAAGTTTATCAAGAAATCTTTCGAAACCGTATAGCGAAACTCTAATGCAGGACCGAGAGCCCGACCCAACCGTCTCCATAGTGGTTCCAGTGCGAAACGGAGAAGCCACAATAGAGGCGCTGCTGGACTCTCTTTCGAAGTTGGATTACGACAAAGAAAAGCTTGAAGTGATCATCGTTGATGGAGACTCAACAGACAGAACCAGAGAAATCGTCAAGAAGTACCCCTTCCAGATGGTTGTCGAGAAAAGAGATGGGTTGAACGTCGCAAGGAATACTGGGATAAGAACCAGCAGCGGCAACATAATTGCCTTCACCGACTCCGACTGTGTCGTATCAAACGATTGGGTAAAGAACATCGCCCAAGACTTCAACGATCCTCAAGTCGGTTGCGTTGCAGGGAATGTCAAAGGATACCACAACAACTTCTTTTCCGAATACGCCGACAATAGCATAGTCCCTGTAATGCCATCCTTCAAAACCCGAAGCCGATCAAGCAGGCTAGAGCTCTTCCAACACCCGGCTGGGTGCAACATGGCCTTTCGACGTGAGGCGGTCGAAAAAATGGGGGGCTTCGATGAGGACATAAGATACGGGTTTGACGACATCGAGTTTGTAGAGAGAATCTGTGAATCCGGCTACAAGATGGTCTCTGATCCGAACATCACAATTCAGCATAGACATAGAACAACCCTCAAAGAGCTCCTGAAGCAGCATTTCAAGTATGGGAAAGGAAGCGGGATTTTGCTCAAGAAGAAGCGGAAACGAGAGAGATTTGCCAGATTTGCCTTTCTAAACTTTCTAGGCTTCATAGCGTGGATCTTTCTAACTGGATTGTTCGCCTTCCTAACATTCACAACTGGTTGGTATGTGTTCGCCATATCACTGTTTGGAATTACGCTTCTTCCGCTACTAGTGACGATGGCATTCTACGCTTACAAAGCGACAAAGAATAACCGCTATGGACGAGTCATCATCTATCCCTTTATCGACCTACTCAGAATATTCACTTTCTGTATCGGTCAGATCTGCCAGGTCTTCAAAGGCAACGAGAAGCATTAGTAGCTAGGTCATTCCTCAGAATCTCTGTGATTGCGATAGATTTTCTTGGGTTTGGCGTCTGGCTTGTAGAGGCGCTTTGCAAATGCTGAGCGTGGTTTAAATTTGCCGCGGTAGTGTCGCATAGACGACTTCCTGCTTTCAATGTTTCTGAGCCGCCCTATAGCCATTGCTACCCTAGTCTTTGAGGGTATCTTTCTTCTTGGCACTCTCGGGGCTGGTGGGTGAAAGGCCTTCTTTGCCGAGGCTCGAGAGTGTTTCTTCTTTTTGGTCACTTTTTTGGCAGCTTTGACTTTCTGGAAAACCACAGTCTTGTCGGGCAGATTTACATCTTTCACGTTCCATCCTGCATAAAGCCATGATTGAGCTTGGGTGCTGCTATCAGCATTACTCCACCAATATCGATTTTGGAACGCGGAAGTAGGAAGTTTGTCTTCGATCATCTTCTCCAGTTCAGTGAAAGTGAGGGTGACATACTTGGTGTATTCTGGTCTTCGCGCAAGATACCTACGGAGTGGACTGTATTTGGAGTCACGCCTTCTGACCTTTGTTGGGGAGACCAGTCTTCGTGCGCAATTCAGACATAGAGGGACGTATCTCAAAACGTTTCGGTACCAAGTATAGGTAACACAGCTTCTACAGTGTAGTTTCCGGCATCTGAAACAGCGTACAAGAGAGCTGGATGGTAGCTCCCTACCGCACAGTGGGCATTCATCCATCATTTCTGTCTAGAACTCTCGCAGTGACCCAAATCAGTCTTTCGAAATCTGCTTCAAGCACAGAAAGACCCTTTCTCGAATTCACCGCTTTTCTCGCTCACTGACCCAGTAAGACTTGGACTTCCCCTCTTCGTCAGCGATATACTCCTTTTTGAAGATCGGAGCCTCCTTCTTATACCGCTCCACTGCCTCTTCCAAGACTGGAAAAACATCGTGCCTATGAACACCGGCAACGATCACGTAAACTACATCCTCACTAACGCCAAACTCTCCTATCAGGTGATGAATCTGCACGTCTACTACACCGTCTCGTTTCTTCAATTCACTGCAAATCTCATCGAGGACCTCGTTGGCCTTTTCTTCATACGCCTCCAGCTCCAGTTTCTGAACAACATTTTTCTCGACGGTTTCTCCTCGAACGACACCGGCAAAGATACCGACCGCCCCTGCCTTGGCGAAATTCGGATTACTCTTGATGTTTTCCAATAGTACGGGAAGAGTGATCGTTGCCTTTTCATGAATACAGGCATGACTGGTCAATCGTGACACCCAACTCGCCTATGAGGAACCGGTCTTCTAAAGTTTTATACCCGTGAATAGAAAGCTCGATTGATTCCAAGGGTGTGAACAGCATGACCAGAATAGGATTGATTGTTCCTTCCTCCAACACAACAATGGAATCGGAATTTCACAACATGCTTCCTGAAGGCTGCTCTCTCCACACTACGCGCGTCAGGCTCACTGAGATTACCGTCGAGCAGCTGGCGCTCATGGAAGAGCGAGTTGAAGACGCCGCTGTCAAATTGGGTGACGCGGAAGTTGGTGTAATCGGGTACGGGTGTACAAGCGGGAGTCTATACAAGGGTCTAGGGCACGACAAAAGAATCGAGGAAAGAATCGCAAGAGCGACAGGAATTCCAGCAGTTGCCACCGCTGGAGCCGTAATTGACGCCTTGAAAACGTTGGACATAAGGAAAGTCAGTGTAGCCACCCCCTACAGCAACCAGATCAACGAGTTAGAAGAGAAGTTCCTTTCATCAAGTGGATTCCAAGTGGTTGATTTGAAGGGGTTAGGCATCAAAGAAAACCTCAAGATCGGAAGATTGGATAGTAAGGTTGCGCACAGACTGGTTATGGGTCTGGAATACGCTGATGCTGACGGTATATTCATGAGTTGCACCAACTTTCCGACAGCTGCGATCATAAAGACGTTAGAGCATGTTACGCAGAAGAGTGTTGTATCCAGCAACACGGCTACCCTATGGGCTATGCTTAAGAAAGGCGACGCTGCGACCAGGATTGAAGGGTTCGGGACGCTTCTGGAAATGACCTAGAAGAAGCAGCCAAAGTCTAAGCGTCAAGAATGGTACGAATAAGGCCTACGATAATATGGTTGATAGATGGGGAGACCCCGTCAACAAAGGGCTCAGCTTTCGTCGTGACGCTGTCTATTGCACCCCCACGAATTATCCGATTCAGCAATTCAGACTCCCTCTCTGTGTTATGCTTGTACTCAAGACCTTTCAACAGGCTGAAGCAAGCTGCTATTCCATATCCGCCCCAGTTTGAGACCGCTGCAATGACAAGGACATCGGAGGGAGTTGCCGCGGCTATTCCGCCACCGCACGGGCATTGGCACTTTGCCCCGTACGGAACGTGCTTTCGAACTGTACCCAGAATAGTTCCACATCCAAGTTCATTTCCGCCGTCTCCAACAGCGATTGTGGTGATCCCTCGGTTCTGAGCTGATTGGAATAGGTAGTCAGTTTTACCGACTAAGCTGGAAATGCTCAGTCCTCGCATGGTGTGATACTGTTGCTCACTGTTCCATCCTGGTCTTTCGATCGATATCAAGATTGAGGGGTTATGCTTAGATAGTAATCTATCCGCCATACTACGAGCTGCATCTCCGTCAACCGGGAGCCTTTCAACTGGTGTTTTGGGCCTACTTGTTTTAACAACTTCACCACACAACTCGTCGGTTACAAAAATGGGCTGAAGCCCAGCGTTTTCCAAAGCGTCAGCCAAAAGAGCGGCACCAGGTGGTCCGTCGGTCTCGGCCACGCACTTAGGCAGTACTGGAAACCCTGTGATTATGAAAACCTTGTCACCCCGGTCCGACGTTGAGGCGATTCTTTCGGCGGAAGCTAGGCATAATGGTGTACCGGTTTTTGCGGCGGCTGCATCATAGAGTCTGCGCGCTACTCTGCGCATTGGTAGGTCCAGCGTCATCACCTGGTCCATTAGATAGGCTTTCCTCTCGATGTCCTGACCCAACACATTCACCTGAAAGGGAGAGATAACAGACTGCATAGCGCCTGAAGGCTGTCAAGGAGTTTCTATGTGTAGAACTATCCTTCTACGTAGGTTCTCATGTCTTCAAGCGTTGCAGAAGGGATTGGAAGGTCTTTCATGGTGACTAGGCCGGGCGGTGCATTGATTACTTTCGGTATGGAGTTGGCGATTATGGCTACAGTTCCAAGGTCACCGTGGGCACAGGGTGTTATTTTCTGGTGTATGTTTGGTACTCCTTCGATGGTGATGGAGTCGTATTCCTCCTCTGCCCCGATATAAGCCTGAAACTCGAGGCGAATTACCTCCTTTCCACTGCTCATGCCCCTTGCACACTGTCGCAGACCAGCTGCTCGACCGGACTCCACTTTGATCGCGTCACTCTCCACGTGTTTTTTGGCCACTATGGGCTCCACTTTGTCGATTTGGATTTCGTCGAGTCTCCATCCAAGCGCACTCGCTACCATCGACATTGATTGTGCAAGTCCGACATGTCCTGTTATGGTTTTGCTCTTCATCTTGTCGTTGAACTCTCTCAGTGAGAGTCCTGCTCCTATCTTCTTTTGGAAAGGAACCCGGCGTGTGGCCGCGTTCATGACTCTCTTGATTTCGATCTTTCGAATCTTTTGGCAGACGCCTGTTAGGGTGATAACAAGGGTATCCATTAGGAACCCTGGATTTATGCCCGTGCCCAAGACGGTTGCTCCATTCTCTCTCGCCAACTCGTGAAGTTTCCTAGTCAAATTTGGGTCTACTATGTACGGATAGGATAGCTCTTCGCAGGTTGACACCACGTTTAGTCCATGTTCCAGCGCCTGGGCAATTTGCGGATATGTCTGTTGCAGAAAAGACGTCGTTGCGTGCACAACCACGTCAGCTTTGACCTTAGAAAACACGGCGTCAGGATCATCAGAGACAGTGACCCCTACATTCTCGTCTAACCCCAAGACCTGGCCCAAATCCTCTCCGACCTTGTCCTCGGCAACGTCGATTGCGCCAACAATTTCCACGCCCCTTTTTCGTAGCAGGAATCTAGCTATGCGACTGCCTACAGCTCCAACTCCGTATAGGACTAGTCTGATTTTCTTCATGCACAGTCCTCTTTTTGACGTCTGGTATGTCTGATATGCGCGTTTGGCGTGTAAAGCTTTGCTGGTTGTCTGTTTCTTTGCTCTGGACACGCTCAGAAAATTCGTTCTGCAAAGCTATGTGAACTCGATAGCGGGCGCCGAAGTCAGTTCGCTTGGGTCAAGATGAGCATGCGTACGTGTTACAGCTTAGGTTTGCCTGCGAGAATTGGAGGACCTTTACGTTTGTAAACTTTATATCGGAGACAAAGCCCTAGACTACAGAGGGTTAGTCCTTGGCAGAAGCCGAAACTATCTCCACACAGCTTCTAGACAAGATACTAGACACCGAGAAGCTGAAGTACTGTTTCGATTGTGGCATCTGCACCGCAAGCTGTCCAATCGTCGAATTGATTCCAGAACATTATCATCCAAGAAGCCTTTTGGAGAGACTCCCCAGAGACATAATTGGAGTCTCCCAAGAAGCTCAACCATGGCTCTGCGCTTGGTGCTACCGATGCTACAGAAGATGCCCTCAAAAACTGAAAGTACCAGAGATTCTCCTCTTCATAAGAGATCTAGCTGCAAAACAGGGGAGTTTAGCAGGATTCAGGAAGGCCTTGGAAACGATCAAGAAAGAGATTCCCTTGTTCGCCGTTGTCTGCTGGGTCTGCTTTCATCACGACCGCGGCGAAATCGAGAAGCCGGAAGTCGTCAGGGCTCTGAGACAAGCTGTTAATGATTACAAAACCAGAGGAAATGCACCCCCCAGATCCAGCCGGGATCAGAAGAAAGTAGCCATCGTCGGTTCTGGTCCAGCTGGACTCACAGCAGCCACTGAACTGCTGCAGAAAGGATACGCAGTCACAATTTTCGAGTCCTCATCAGAGCCGGGGGGGATGCTGAGAAAGTGCATGCCCAAGTACCGGTTACCGCAATGGGTACTTGATGCCGAGATTGAGCATCTGACGAGTCTCGGAGTCCAAGTCAAAACGGGCACAACTGTTGGTAAGGATTTGACAAATGAAGAACTTCTGCAAGGTCAGTTCAAGGCGGTGTTCATCGCAACCGGAGCCCACAAGAGTAGAAAACTCAACATTGAGGGTGCGAATCTGGAAGGCGTCATCGACGCGCTGGATTTCTTGTGGAAAGTCAACTCTGAGAAGAAGCCGAAGCTTGGAAACAAGGTCGCAGTAGTTGGAGGTGGTAATGTCGCAGTTGATGCTGCGAGAACCGCACGCCGCCTTGGAGTCAAGGAAGTTAGCATTTTGTATCGGAGGTCGAGGGAGGAGATGCCGGCTAACCCTTGGGAGGTTGAAGAGGCGGAAAAGGAAGGGGTGAAGCCCCAGCTCTTAGTATCGCCAAAGAGAGTACTTGGCAAAAATGGACGAGTCTCAGCTCTTGAATGCGTCAACGTGAAGTTGGGAGAACTGGATGAAACGGGGAGACGGCGCCCGGTTCCAATTGAAGGATCAGAATTCCAGAAGGAAATAGACACGTTAATACTAGCCATCGGCGAATCGCCAGACCTGTTCTTCTTGCCTAAAGAGATCGAGGTGACTGAAAAGAACACTATCAGTGTTGATCCTTTCACCCTAGAAACGAGTATGCCCGGAGTGTTTGCAGGCGGCGATGTCGTCTTAGGACCAGCGACTGTCATCGAAGCGATTGTTGCGGGAAAACGAGCTGCAGTCTCTATCGACCGCTACCTGAAAGGCCGAGACATAAAGACTGGAGAAAAAATGCTGATTCTAAAGGAGGCACGCGGCAAATGACGGATCCACAAACATCCAAAGAAACATCATCACAACCACGTGAATCTGCGCCGGATTTCGAAACCCGAAAAGGCGTCTACGTTTGCCACTGTGGACTCAACATAGCCGGAACGGTCAACTGTGAGGAAGTTGCAGAATTCGCAGCTACGCTTCCCCAAGTGGTAATCTCGAAAGACACCCTCTACACCTGCTCCGACCAAGGTCAAGAAATCATCAAAAACGACATCAAAGAGCATAACCTCAACCGGATCGTCGTAGCCTCCTGTTCTCCGCGCCTTCACGAACCCACCTTCAGAAGAACACTCGAAGAAGCCGGGCTAAACAAGTACCTCTTCGAAATGGCAAACATAAGAGAACACTGTAGCTGGGTCCACCTTCACGAAAAAGACAAAGCTACAGAAAAAGCGAAAGATCTAGTCCGAATGGCGGTTGCCAAAGTCGCCCGCCTTCAACCTCAAGTTGAGAGCGAAGTACCTATAGCGAGGAAGGCTTTGATCATCGGCGGTGGAGTTGCCGGCATCCAAGCAGCACTCGACTTGGCGGATACTGGGTACAAAGTGTATCTGGTGGAGAAGCAGCCGAGCATAGGAGGAAGGATGGCGCAAATAGACAAGACCTTTCCGACAATGGACTGTTCTATCTGCATTCTCGCGCCCAAAATGTCAGATGCTGGGAGACACCCCAACATTCAACTATTGACAAATAGCGAAGTTCAAGATGTCCAAGGATACATTGGCAACTTCAAAGCAAAGGTCCTGAAGAAGCCAAGATACGTTACAGATGACTGCACCGCCTGCGGCGACTGCACACCAGTTTGTCCGATAGCCACGCCCAACGAGTTCGATGTAGGTCTAGCCACAAGGCATGCAATCTACACGCCTTTTGCCCAGGCTGTTCCGTCCACGTTTATCATCGATCGAAGCCTGTGCCTCAACAAAGACAACATGATCACCTGCGATAAGTGCATAAAGGCATGCGAAAGGGGTGCAATCAACTTCGACATGACCCCTGAGACCGTAGAGTTGGACGTTGGCACGATCATTGTGGCGACAGGCGCAGACGTATACGATCCTGCTTCACTGGTGCACTACGGGTACACAAAGTATTCAAACGTAATAACTTCACTCGAGTTTGAGAGGCTTATAAACGCCGGGGGCCCTTCTGGGGGCCGTTTGATTAAACCAAGTGATATGCAGATTCCAGACACGGTGGCCTTCATCCAGTGTGTGGGTTCACGTTC
>CAYGAW010000011.1:0-3380 GCA_964347945.1 uncultured Anaerolineales bacterium | reverse complement strand
TGGGATTTCCCTTTTTATGAGTTTGAAAAAGGTGTGAAATACAGAAAAAAATATACAGAATTTTTCGGGGCGAAAGGCATTAATGCTTTTGCTATTGCCAGTGAAGCTCTTGATAAATATCAGGAATGGGAGCGAGCTATAGATGATTGGCAGGAAGGTATTGTCCAGAATCCTCGCCTTCCCGATTGGTTTAAACAGGCCCTTTTCAATGAGCTTTATGTTTTGGTTGAAACAAGTATCTGGGACGCCCTAGCCAACCTCCATACTTATTTAGAGAGTGTGGATTACCTGATGTACGGTACCTTTGATGTGGATGCCTATTCTTCCTGGCATCTTCTGAAATTATGGCCAGAACTAGAACTCAATAATATGAGATTTTTTGCAAAGACTGTGGATTGGGAAGATCCCACCTACAAAGCATATATGTACGCAGCAGCTATGCCCAATGAAGTTCCTGAAGATAAAATGCACTACTACTGGAATACGAACAAAGTCTATGGGATGATTCCCCACGATATCGGTTCGCCTCGAAGCCGTCCCTGGATAATTCTCAATGCTTTTGACTGGCAAAACGCCAACGTCTGGAAAGATTTGAACCCAAAATTCCCTCTACGTGCCTACCGGGATTATCTATACACCGGCTCTAAAGATCTAGATTTTCTGAGAAGGGCGTTTAAAACTTCTGTGATTGCCCTGGATACCTTGGAGAAGAGGTTTGCTGATCCTGAGAGCCATATTCCCTTAAACGAAGGAATTCCTGACCAGACTTATGACACATGGAAAATGAAAGGAGAAAGCGCTTATGTGAGTGTTCTTTGGCTGGCAGCTTTAAAGACGGCTGCTCAAATGGGTCAAATTTTGTTGGATCAGGGAATTTCAGAAATTGATGGAATTGCTGTTAACAAGACTGCAGAAAAATATAGATTTTGGTTCAATGCTGGGAGGAAGACTTTACAAAAGCTTTGGAACGAAGATAGGGGATACTTTAACATTGATGCTCACACCGATGATATCATGACTGATCAACTCTTCGGACTCTGGTATGCCAAGCTTTTAGGCTTGGAAGAAAAACAGAGCGACCGGATTATTCCTCTCGAACAGGCGAAAAGAACTTTGCAAACGATCTACCAAAAGAATGTCCTCGGGTTTGGAAAGGGATTAATGGGAGCTGTGAACGGCCGGACATCAGAAGGAAAACAGCTCTTCAGCCAACAGGGCGATGAGGTATGGACAGGAACAACATACGCTTATGCTTCTAACTGCATTCTTCATGGCTTGATAGAAGAAGGGATGCATACCGCTTATGGTGAATATTATGTGGTCTATAGCCCCTATGGGCAAGGTTACTTTTTCAAAACCCCTGAGGCTTATTGTAATCCGGAAGAGGGAATATGGAATAAACCCGAGACCAAATATGGAGATAAGCTATTCCGCGCCATGAAATACATGCGTCCAGGAGCCATCTGGGCTGTGTTGGAGTCATTGGCTAAAAAGAGAGAGCCTGGTTTAGGAAAGCAACCTTAATTAGAGAAAAAGTAAGAGAATAAAGCAAGAATACAGAGCTTTCAGTTACAGAGTTAGTATGATATGTTATCATAGAAGAGGATAAGTAATAGGCGTCTTGGCGAGGGACATAGCGACGAAGCAACTTCATAAAAAATGAAAAAATCGAAGATATTACTCTTGGGCGGAATTGTTATGTCCATTATTATTATTGTTGCTGGTTTCTATTTCTTACTCGTGAAAAAAGAAGATTCAGCCCAGAGATTCCAGGAGTTGTTGGCTTCTCAGAAAATAGAGAAGCTTAATATTGTTCTCATCACATTGGATACGACTAGAGCGGATCATTTACCATGCTATGGCTATTCTGGTGTGAAGACACCTCATCTGGATTCGCTAGCCAGACAGGGAATTGTGTTCGAGCATTGCACAGCCTCTTCTCCTTTAACTTTGCCATCTCATGCCTCAATGATGACAGGCATGTACGCCACTTACCATAGTGTCAGAATCAACGGGAATACCGCCCTGAGTGATGAACAGACGACAATTGCTGAGGTGCTTTCCGGACAGGGCTATCAGTGCGGGGCCTTTATCGCTGCCTTTGTCCTTGACGGAAGATGGGGCCTTAAACAAGGTTTCCATCACTATGATGATAAGTTCGACCTTAGAAAATACAAGCACATTGATTTAGGCGCAGTACAAAGGCCCGGGAATCAAGTCATGGATGCCGCTTTAGCTTGGCTGGAAGAGCAAAAAGGGAATCCCTTCTTCGCCTGGATCCATCTTTACGACCCGCATACTCCTTATGAGCCGCCGGAACCTTATTATTCAGAATATAGTCATCGGGGCCTAAGCGGCCTTTATGACGGCGAGATCGCCTTCATGGATGAACAGATCGGACGGTGCTTATCCTGGCTGAAGAAGAATGACCTGAGCAAAAATACTATGATTATCCTCATCGGTGATCACGGAGAAGGGCTGGGCAGCCATGGCGAGGGGACGCATGGATATTTTATCTATGAATATGCTGTCCATGTTCCCTTGCTTATTATTGCGCCGTTTCCGGAACTTCAGGGAGAACGTTCTACCTCACAGGTCCGGATCGTCGACATTTTCCCGACGCTCATGGAAATAGCTGCAGTCACCTCTCCTGTCCAAACGCACGGCCGCTCGCTGCTTCCGCTGATGTTCCGATCGCAGAAGGAAAAGGAAGGATTCGCCTATGCGGAATCCATGTCTCCCAATATTCAGTTCGGCTGGAGCTCTATCCACTCTCTACAAACGACACGATACAAATATATCGATACTCCAAAAGCAGAGCTCTATGACCTCACTCGGGATCCCGACGAGCAAACGAACCTCTTGCGGAAATATCCGGATATTGCCCGCGAAATGAAAGATAAGTTGGACCGTCTCATGGAGGAAACAAGCTGGGGTGCGCCGACCCCTCAGGCAGCCAATCTGGACAAAGAAACAATAGAAAAGCTATCCGCGTTGGGTTATATCGGAGCTCCCGTCGCGACCAAGAAAGGGTCCGCTGAAGCGGGGCCCCTGGCCGACCCCAAGGACAAGTTTCCGGTTTTCCAGGCCGTCACAGCGGCCGGCTCAATGGTTTTGGAAAAAAAGTATTCTGAGGCCGTCGTAAAGCTTGAGTCTGCAATCCAAGAAGAGCCGATGATCCCCCAAGCACTGCTCGTCCTGTCGACATGTTATGTGGAACTGGGGAGGACGGAAGAAGCGAAAGCCAAACTTGATCTCCTCTTGAAAGAGGATCCTGAGAATATTCCCGCCCTGATCAGTATGGCCAACATTCTGCTTGAAGAAAGGAAGGACGAGGACGTCATCGCCCTCTGTAAGCAAGCCCTCTCCGTGGACGAGCG
>CAYGAW010000010.1:0-27911 GCA_964347945.1 uncultured Anaerolineales bacterium | reverse complement strand
CCCATCCTGGAGGCCGCCGGGCACGGGACCCCGGTGGTCACCTCGCGTGGTTCCTCCTTGTCGGAGGTGGCCGGCGAGGCGGCGGTGCTGGTCGATCCTCTCGATGTTGACCAGATCGCGGACGGCATCTCCCAAGTACTCAGCGACCGCAAGCTCAGGGATAAGCTCGTCAACCGGGGTTATGAGCGTTTGCGGCACTTCGATTGGAGGACGACGGCGGCGGAGGTGCTCAGGGTCCTGAAAGAGGTGGGGAGCGGCCGCGCTGGGAACCTGCCTACTTAGCCTCGTGGTTCCGCATTGCCAGCCCAAACAAAACGGCGGTCAGGACGCACACAGCAGCCAGCAGCAGGTAGATTTCACCGTACCCCGCCAGGTCAGCCAGGACTCCCATCGCCATGCCGCCGATGGCGACGCCGCTATCGAGGCACAGGTAGAGCAGCCCCAGAGCTGTTCCCCTTGCTCTGCCCGGAGCGCTGTCGACCACCATCGCGTCGAGGCCCGCGCGAGTACCTCCGAAGCCTATCCCATAGATGATGGCCATCACGATGAGCACGGCGAGACCGTAGGTCCAATTGAGACCTGCGGTGCTGATCGCCAGCACGAAGAACATGGGCAGTATGATCGCTACTCTCCCCACCTTGTCGGACAGACGGCCTGCAACGGAGCGGGACAGCATGATCGTGATGCCCGAAGCGGAGAAGAAGAAACCGACATTTCCCAGGCTCCGATCGCGTCCAAAGAGGGGCAAGAAAGTAAAGACTGCTCCGTAGCTCAGCCCCAGGGTCACGGTGGCCAGGGATGGTGCAAACACACCTCGCAGTCTTGCCACATCTAGCAGGCCAGGGATCCTCGGATTAGTAGTCTCATAGGCGGTGTTCTGCCTCTCCGGTTCTTGGATCAGAAGGGCGATGAAAAAGCTCAGGAGGGCGGCCAGGGCAGCGCCAAGGAAGACGATGGGGAAGCTTGTACGTTGGATGAGCCCAGTCCCCAGCGGTGACGCAAGGATCAGAGAGATCGAGGGAGCGATACCTGCCACTCCTATTGCCTCTCCCCAACGGGCCCGGGGCGTCACATCGGCGACCAGGGCGAAGTAGGCGGTTGTGAAAGCGGCGATACCGGCACCGTGAAGCGTGCGCGCCGCAAGCAGCGCCGGCACCGAGCGGGCCAACATGTAGGAGAGAGGGGCGAGGGCGAACGCGCCGGCGCCGATGAGCAAGATTGGCTTGCGACCCCAGGTGTCAGCTAACCGCCCCATCAGGGGACGGGCCGCGATGGCAGCGAGGGCGAAGGTGGTCGTGGCCAGGCCCACCTCAGCATCTCCGCCTCCTATCTCCTCGACGTACAGGGGCAACGGAGTGATCAGCAGATGCATGCTGGAGAAGAAGAGGACATTGGCGAGGAAAGCCAGGTAGAAGGTCAGGGGGTAGCCACCTGGGAGCGTCTTGTATCTCATGGGGGCTGGATTCTCCCCTCCACCGTGACGGACAAAGGGGAGTGCTCCAGCAGATACTCCTCCATCGCCTCGCGCAGGATCGTGGGCACGTCGTAGGCTACATCCCTCTGGTCCAGGTGTGTGTATTCGGTCAGTTCTCCTAGCTCCCAATCGGTGGCCGCGACCGAGTAACGCCGGTCCAAATCGAGAGGCTCTGTTCCGACCAGCACCTCTATCACCTGCTGGTGAGGGTCGCCATACGGGTCGTAGGTCACCTTGAGGCCCGAGACCTGCAGGACGCCCTGGGGATTACCCCTCAAGGACGGCGGGCGTTCCTGCATCACCTCCGGTCGGAGGCCGTAGTTCAGGGCACTCAGTATCTCTCCGCCCGTCAATTCGGCTCGGCCAGCATTGGCGGTCGAAGACGAGGCCCGGCAGAGATCCCCAAAGGTCACCATGCCTGCCATGATGGCCTCGTCGAGCGCGCCGGTCACAACAAAGGCCAGATCTGTTTCCGTCCTCTCCCGCAGGACGTCGGCCAGGAAATTGCCCAGTGCACACTCCTGGAAGTAGTTGAGGTCGAGAAAGGAGGCCGTCTGGCCCACCGGCCGAGCGAGCAGTCCCTGCACTCGCTGCACCTGCTCTTCGATGGCTTCAACGACCTGAGCATCAGCCTCCGACGTAGCGACGGGCATCAAGCGAGCTTCCCTTCTCACGATACGGTCAGTGGAATGGTCCACCTCCAGATCGATGCGGCCCAAGTGATGACCGTAGGCCCCAGCGTGAGCGATCAGGGTCTCGTTCACCATCAAAGGCTCTTCCAGTGCGTCGTGGGTGTGTCCCCCGATGATGAGGTGGAGACCATCGACGCCCCTGGCCAAGGCCTGGTCCTGCTCGAGACCCAGATGAGACAGCACGGCGATGATGCTGGCTCCTTGCTCCCGCAGATGCCCCGCCAACTCTCTGACGATGGGTGCTGCCTCGTGGCTGCGCGCGCCGAAGACGGTAAAGGCGTTGGAGGGGACCGTGAGGCCGATCACTCCCAGCTTGACTTGCCCAAGTTCGAATAGCTGATAGGGCACCGCTCCTTCTACGAGCTGTCCCGTCTCGGACCACGAGAGATTGGAGGCCATAATGGGGAACCTGGACACCTCTGCCAGGCGGGTCAGGTTTTCCGGCCCGTACGTCACGACTGCCGTATTGCCAGCAGCCATGGCGTCGTAGCCCACGGCATTCATGATAGCGACGACGGCAGCACCCTTGGTCACATCGCTCTCCAGCAGGACACGATCCTCGGCGTCGCCTGCATCCCAGAGCAGCGTATGACCGCCTTGGCTCGCTACCTCGGCGCGGATCCGCTTGACCATGGCGCTGATGAAGGGGAGTTGCTCGAGGCGTGCGTGGAGATCGTTGGTGTGGAGAATGGTCAGTGAGGTGCTATCTGACGGCATGCTCAGCCACTCTGTCGCCTCACTCCTCGGAGAGCTTCAGCACGGCCATGAACGCCTCCTGGGGGATGTTCACCTGGCCTATTCTCTTCATCCTCTTTCTGCCTTCCTTCTGCCTCTCCAGGAGCTTCCGCTTGCGAGTCACGTCACCGCCGTAACACTTGGATAGCACGTTCTTGCGCAGCGCTTTTACCGTCTCTCGGGCGATGATTTGGCTGCCTATCCCTGCCTGAATAGGTACGGGGAACAACTGGCGGGGGATGACCTCCTTGAGTCTCTTGACCAACGTGCTGCCCTTAGCATAGGCCTGGTCTCTGTGCACGATGAGGGATAGCGCATCCACGGGCTGGCGATTGACCAGGACATCGAGTCTCACCAGGTCACCGGGACGGTAGCCGACGAACTGGTAGTCGAGGGAGGCGTAGCCTCGTGTGCGCGACTTCAACCGATCGTAGAACTCGACGATCAACTCTCCCAGGGGCATCCGATACGTGAGCAGAACCCGCTGGGGGTCAACGTATTCGGTGGCCTCATACTCCCCTCGGCGGGAGAGCACGAGGTCCATGATGGGGCCTATGTAGTCGTCCGGACTGAAGATACTGAGTTTCACCCAAGGCTCTTCGATCTCCTCGATGTCCACGGATGGTGGCAAGTCCGCGGGTCGGTCGACCTTGACCACCTCACCCTGGTTGGTCAGCACGTGATATTCCACACTGGGTGCTGTGGCCAACAACTCCAGATCATACTCCCTCTCCAGCCTTTCCTGGATGATTTCCATGTGAAAGAGTCCCAGAAAGCCGCAGCGGAAGCCAAATCCAAGAGCCTGCGAATCCTCCGGCTCGTACACGAGGGAGGCATCGTTCAGATGTAGCTTGTCGAGGGCATCTTTGAGAAGATGATAGTCCTCGGCGTCCACTGGATACAGCCCAGCGAAGACCATGGGCTTGATGGGTCGATAGCCGGGCAGAGGGTCTCGGGCAGGTTGGGCGGCCGTGGTGATGGTGTCACCCACCCGGCAGTCGCGAACGTTTTTCAGGCCGGTGGCCACGTAGCCCACCTCGGCAGTGACAAGTTCATCGACAGGGGCCATCTGAGGGGTGAAGATGCCGATTTCCAGAGGTTCGAACGCCCTCTCGTTCGACATCAGCTTCAGCTTCTCTCGCCCGGTTAGCCTGCCGTCCACGACGCGTATGTAGGCTACCACTCCTTTGTAGGGGTCGTAGTGGGAATCGAAGATCAGCGCGCGCAACGGACCCTGTGCGTCTCCCTGCGGCGGAGGAAGGAGATTGACGATGGCTTCCAGGACCTCCTTCGTGCCGATACCTTCGCGGGCGGAAGTGTGCAGCACTTCCTCGGCGGGGATGCCGAGCACATCCTCCATCTCGCGGGCGACTTCATCGGGGCGGGCTCTCTGCAAATCGATCTTGTTGGCCACAGGGATGATTGATAGTCCGTTATCCAGGGCCAGGTACAAGTTGGCGAGGGTCTGTGCTTCTACGCCCTGCGACGCATCGACGACCAGTACAGCTCCCTCGCACGCCGCCAAAGCGCGGGAGACCTCATAAGTGAAATCCACGTGACCAGGGGTGTCGATGAGGTTGAGTTCGTACTCTCTGCCATCGTCGGCCTGGTACAGCATGCGCACCGCAGAGGCCTTGATGGTCACCCCCTTTTCCCGTTCCAGGTCCATCTGATCGAGCACCTGGTCCGCCATCTCACGAGGAGAAATCGTGCCAGTGTACTCCAAGAGGCGGTCCGCCAGGGTGGATTTGCCATGATCTATGTGAGCGATAATGCTGAAATTCCGAATGCGATCTTGATCCATTCTTGAGTGACCCTAGGCTTTGCGAGACAGCTTCGTGATCGCTTCTTCCATTTCTTTCGATTATACTTGATTATGGGCCGAAGCGAAACGACCTTGACCGCTTGACAATGGCCGGAGCGGGATGTTATAATGGTTGCAGTTGGGAGGTATCGACGTGATCGTTTACCTGCAGATTGTGCAGCTCATCATTTCTGCCTGTCTGATCGCAGCCATTCTTCTCCAGGTCAAGGGACAGGGTCTGGGGGGCATCTTCGGAGGTCGTGACAGCGGCATCTACAAGACCCGTCGTGGTGCGGAGAGGACTCTGTTCAACCTCACCATTGTGCTGGTGGTTCTTTTCTTCCTTTTCTCCATGGCCGCAGTGCTTCTACAAGGCTAATCCCCCGGGAGCCAGCAGCCCGGAGGACATGTCCGCGAAAGGAGACGTTTTCCACCTTTGACAGGATATATTCGCTGGCAGGCCATTGTCGCCGTTTTGGGAGTGATTCTGGTCGTGGTGCTCTTGGGCTACATCGCCCTTACCACCACGACCGTGATTATTCCGGATGAAGGCGGTACCTACGTGGAAGGTCTCGCTGGACGTCCAAGCTACATCAACCCCATTCTCTGCCAGTACAACCAAGTGGACAACGATCTGGTTTCCCTCATATTCTCTGGCTTGACCGATATCAACGAGCGAGGGGACATAGTGCCCTCCTTGGCCAGGGATTGGGACGTCTCCGACGATGGGCTTGTCTACACCTTCTATCTCCGACGCGATGTGGTGTGGCACGACCGCGAACCGTTCACTGCTGATGACGTGCTCTTCACCGTGGAAGCAATGCAGCATCAGGACTATCAGGGCTCGGCCGAGTTGGCGAAACTGTGGCGAACGGTCATGGCAGAGAAGATCAATGACTACACCGTCAGCTTCACCTTGCAGGCTCCTTTGGCCACATTCTTGGACTTCACCACCGTCGGGATTCTGCCACTACATCTGCTTGCTGACATCCCCGCCAGCGAACTGCCACATGACCAGTTCAGCGTCCGCCCCGTGGGCACTGGCGCGTTCGAGATCGGAGAGGTGAGCGGCGAGTACCTGGTCTTGGAGGCCAACCCTGACTTCTGGGGAGAGAAACCCCTCCTGTCAAAGATAGAGTTCAAGTTCTACCCCGACTATCAGAGCGTCTTCGCCGCTTATCAGCAGGGTGACGTACAGGGCATAAGTGAGGTGCTACCTGAAGACCTGCCGCGCGTTCGCAGGGAGGAGTATCTAAATCTGTACTCGGCCCGGCTGTCGGGATACGTCCTGATCTTCCTCAATCTTGATCTGCCTATCTTCGAGGAGCAGGAGGTGCGTCAAGCACTTCTCTGGGGTATCGATCGACAGCGGATCATAGACCAGATACTGGATGGGCAAGGTGTGGTGGCCCATAGCCCGATCATGCCGGGGTCCTGGGCGTACAACCAGGACGTACTTGCGTACGAGTACGACCCTGACAAGGCCGAGGAACTTCTTGCGGACGCTGGTTGGGTGGACGATGATCGTGATGGGGTGCGGGAGAAGGAGGGTATGAGACTGGAGTTCACCCTCCTTACCAACAAGGATCCAGTACGGCGTCAGATGATCGAGGAGGTGGCGCGCCAACTCTGGGAGGTCGGTGTCAAGGTCGTGCCGATCGTGGAAGACAGTTCGTGGGTCGTGAACGAGGCGTTGCGGCCCCGCAATTTCGATGCGTTGCTCTATAGTTGGGGCAACTTGCCCACAGACCCGGATCCGTACCTGATGTGGCATTCCATCCAGATAGATGGTGACGGGCAGAACTACGCCGGACTCAACAATGTGGACATCGACCAATTGCTGGAACGGGGACGCCAGACCACCGACCAGGACGAAAGGGCGGAGCTTTACCGGGACTTTCAGGACCTGTTCGCCCGAGAGGTGCCATCGCTGTTGCTGTACTACCCCGTGTACAACTACGCCGTCGACGATATGGTCAAAGGCGTACAACTTAGTCTCATGATGGATGCCAGCGATCGCTTTCGAAGCATCGCTCAGTGGTACGTCAAGACGCGCCGGGTAATGGTGAGCCAGGTGGCTGAGGAGTGACTTGACAAGTCCGCCAGCGGCACATATACTAAGCTTGAGAGCCGAGATGGCGGAACAGGTAGACGCGCTGCGTTCAGGGCGCAGTGGGGGCAACCCCGTAAGGGTTCGAGTCCCTTTCTCGGCATAGGAGCCTCGACATCGGTCGAGGCGTTTTCTGTATTGCCGCAGGTGGCGCGCTCGAACTCTGATTGAGGAGGGAGTGTGGCGGGAACCATTTGGGGCAACAAATCGTCTATATGAAGGAAAGCGGGTCGCTGTGACCCCAGGAAGCGAAAACGATCGGGAGGTTGAGATACGATGTCCAAGACGGCGAAGATAATGGGAGCAGTGGGACTGTTACTGCTGGCCCTCGTGCTCGTGCTGCAGTTGGCGATGGTTGTGCCCGGACTGGGTGGCGCCCGTGCTGGCACTGAGGAACGAGGCATTATGGTCATGGGAGAGGGTAAGGCGTCCGCTGAACCCGACCTGACCGTGATCACGATAGGTGTGGAGACCAGGGCGGCCACAGCCGACGGGGCGGCCGAAGAGAACAGCGAACGTATGGCACAGGTCATGGATGCGTTGCAGCGGAGGGAGATAGCGGACGAGGACATCCGGACCGTTGACTATAGCATCCGGGCGGAAATAGACTGGGATGATGACGAGCGGCGGATTCTCGGTTATGTTGTGTCCAACTCCGTATCGGTGAAGATCCGCGACGTGGATCAAGTGGGGGATGTGTTGGACGCGGTGACCGATGCTGGCGCCAACAACATCTACGGCATCCAGTTCACGTTCGATGATCCCTCGGAGCTGCGGGAAGCAGCTAGAGCCGAGGCGATGGGCGAGGCGCAAAGCAAGGCTCAGGCTCTGGCCAGTCTGGCAGGTGTGGGGCTGGGCAAGCCGCGGATGATTAGCGAATCGTTCGTGGAGCCGGTGCCCTTCTACATGGAGCGCGTGTACGCAGCACCTGCGGAGGCAGGGGGCGTTGTGCCCGTGTCCCCAGGGCAGCTGGAGGTGAGGGTGCAGGTGCAGGTCACCTACGACATCCGCTAAGTAGGGCTCTCTACTTCAACTGCCGACACAGACAGCAGGAGACCGCGTCGCTTGAGAAGGGCGCGGTCTCCTTTGCGTGGGTCTCAGTATCCGACTCACCAGCCAGAGGTTCCCCTTGGATCGGCCAGCGTGCGCCGGCGTCATTCTTGAAGCCGTAAGAGCAAGCCCAATCGGGCCATCTACTGCGGGTTGAACACGATAACTACCTGGCGGGTGTCATTGAGGATGTAGAGCTGGCCGCCTTCGACCTTGTAGCCAGCGGCTGACTGCAGAGCATCGCTTTTCTTTGGCAAGTCTCTTCCTCGTATTCTCTATCACCTGTCTCTCAAGAACTGGCAGCGCTTGAAGCACTGATCGTACAAGTAGAGATCGATCTGTACCCAGTTGGCCGTCCCCGTAGGCGTACCGATGCCGATCTACTGCTGGGTCATCAGCTGTTTCGGCTCGGCGTATGTTTGTACGAATTGCGGAGTTCGATCGACGCGGTCATGGTAACTCGCCGGGTCGATGTGCCTTTGCGGAGTGCTCTGCCTTCACTGATCCTCCTGAGTGATGGCCACAAAGACCTGAATGCCAAGGCACGGCGAGGTGGCGCCTTTTCCCTCAGAACACAGCTATGGTATACTTGGATAAGAACTTGGGCCTGCGAGGAACTGGCGCAGGCAGGTTGACGTCAAGCGATGCAGGAGTAGTGCGATGAGCGTATGGCAGTCTTTCAAGGAAACCTTCTTCCCGACGCGACCCGAACCTCTCCACAAGGGGATGTTTCACTATATGACCCCCGACGGGGCTGAGGATAGATATCGGCTTCATCTCCGCGTGGAGGACGATGGCGAAGGCATTCTGGTCATCAACGCGGCGAAGGTCTTGCACCTCAATCAGACCGCCACGGAGCACGCCAAGTTGATACTGGAGGGCAAGGACGTCGATACGGCGGTCAAGGAGATAAAGCACCGCTACAAGGTGTCGGAGGGCCGGGCTCGAGAGGATCAAGAGCATCTGAGGGACACCATCCTCTGTCTAGCGGTCACCGATGACGTCTGCCCCATCTCGTATCTGGATGTGCAGCGCATCGAGCCCTTCGATACGCCGGTCTCGGCGCCATATCGTATGGATCTGGCGTTGACCTATCGGTGCAATGCCGACTGCGGGCACTGCTACGTGGGTCGCCCGAGGGACATGGAGAGCCTGAGTACGGAAGAGTGGAAGCGAGTCATCGACAAGCTGTGGGATATAGGCATACCCCACGTGGTCTTCACCGGCGGCGAGGCTACTCTGTACCCTGATCTGGTAGCACTGATTCGGCATGCTGAGGACGTGGGCCTGGTCAGCGGCGTCCTGACCAATGGTATCAAGCTCGCCGATGAGGACTACCTTCGAGGGCTGGTCGACGCGGGCTTGGATCACATCCAGATCACGCTGGAGTCCCACGATGAGAAGGTCCACAACCAAATGGTCGGTGCCGATGCCTGGAAGAAGACGGTGCAAGGCATCAAAAACGCCGTGGCCACGGATGTCTACACCATCACCAACACCACGCTGACCACCCTGAATGCCCCTGACATCGAGCAGACGATAGATTTCCTGGCCGACCTCGGCATCCAGACCTTCGCCTGCAACAGCCTGATCTACACAGGCAAGGGGCCGTCCAGCGGCATTGGGATTCCGGAGGAGGAGTTGGAGGGTCTCATGGTCAGGGTACGGGACAAGGCGATGGCTGAGGGCATGAGACTGATCTGGTACACCCCCACCCAGTATTGCGAATTCCACCCACTGCAGTTGGAGTTGGGTGCCAAGTTCTGCACCGCCGCCAGGTACAACATGTGTGTTGAGCCCAATGGCGACGTGATTCCCTGCCAGAGCTACTACTCGAGTCTGGGGAATATGCTCCGCGAAGATTGGCAGTCTATCTGGAATCATCCGACGGCGGAGGCCATCAGGAACCGAGATTGGGTGATGGAGAAATGCCAGACGTGCGATGACCTGCCTCTGTGTGGAGGCGGCTGTCCTCTGTATCTGGAGAACGAGGGTACCCTTTGCATTGAGAGCACCTCCACCGCAGTCTAGGATACCTCAAGGATGGAGTACCGCCACACTGGTGTCCGCAGCGGCCCCACGGAGCATCACTGGTGAGCCTCTCAGTAGAGGAATGGCATTCGCAATTCCTGCGCCAGGCGCGCTGGACGTGGGGCCTCCGGACCCGCCTCTACCGTCAGGCAGGGTTGAGAAGCGCCGAAGCGATTCTCGACGTGGGGTGCGGCACAGGAGCCATCACCGAGGAGTTGGCGAGGAATACCCGGGGCCGGGTGACAGGCCTGGACTTGGACCCGGCAATGATCGAGTTCGCGTCGGACGTAGACGAGGATGTGCAGTGGTTGGTGGGAGACGCCCACTATCTGCCATTCCTGGAGGGCACCTTCGATCTGGTGCTCTGCAATTTCGTCCTGATGTGGACAGAGAGCCCGGCCCTCGCTGTTGAGGAGATGGCACGGGTGGCAAAGGAAGATGGAGTGGTCCTGGCTACCACAGAGCCCGACTACGGCGGACGTTTGGACTATCCCGAAGACGTCGCGCTCCAGCCATTGATGGAGGAGTCCCTCCGCCTGGAAGGCGCGCATCCCCGCATAGGACGGCGCCTGAAGGCTCTGTTCTCAGCAGCAGGCCTGGATGCGCAGACGGGGGTGATTCCCTCGATTTGGGATGACCGGCAGCTGTTGGAGGAATTCACAGCGGAGTGGGATTTCATCTTCAGGACGCTCGGAGACGTGGCCAGCGAATCGCAGCTTGAGGAGTATCGGGAGAAGGCGTGGAGAGCCTTGCAGGCCGGAGAGCGCCTCGTCTTCATGCCCAACTTCTGGGCGCTGGGGAGGAAGGCGAGGCCGCAGACGGCCTAGCGGACTGAACCTCTCGGAGAAGGAACGATGGCCATGACCATGCTGAAAGACGGGGATAGGGAAGAAGTTCGCAAGCAACTCGAAGGACTCGCAACCTCGGTGCGGTTGGTGATGTTCACCCAGACAATCGAGTGCGAGTTCTGCGAGGAGACACGCGAGTTGGTGGAGGAGGTAGCTTCTCTCTCCGACAAGGTGGATGCCGTGATCTACAACTTCATCACCGACGGGGACAAGGCCGAAGAGTATGGCGTAGACAAGATACCGGCCATCGCTGTCGTCGGTGAGAAGGACCACGGCGTTCGCCTTTATGGAATCCCTGCCGGATACGAGTTCGCCGCGTTGATAGAGGCCATCAAGACCGTGTCCTCGGGGCAATCTGGCCTGTCTGACGCCACCAAAGAGGCATTGGCCGGAATAGACGAGCCCGTGCATTTCCAGGTATTCGTCACTCCCACTTGACCATACTGTCCCGGCACGGTCGTGCTAACACACAAGATGGCGGTGGAGAACGAGCACATCAAGGCTGACATGGTCGAGGCCACGGAGTTTCCTCAGCTAGCCATCAACTATCAGGTGCGAGGAGTGCCTCGCACAGTTATCAACGGAACACAGTTCGTGGACGGAATGGTGCCTGAGCCAGTCATGCTCCAGATGCTGCTGATGGCGCTGGGAAGACTGGAAGCCGAGGAGGAATCTGCCAGCCACTGATGCTCGATCTCTCTATCATCATCGTCAACTGGAATACGAGGGATCTGTTGCGCGACTGCCTCCGCTCAGTCTATGAAAGTGAGGGTGACCTCGCCTTCGAGGTCATCGTCGTGGACAACTGCTCCAACGATGGAAGTGCTGAGATGGTCCGTATGGAGTTCCCGCAGGTTCACCTAATTGAGAGCGACACGAACGCGGGTTACGCGTGTGCGAATAATCTGGGGCTCCAGCGCCTTGAGGCTCGCCACTATCTTCTCCTCAACCCCGACACCGTTCTACCGTCTCATGCCCTGGAGGAGATGGTCGCTTTCATGGATGCTCACCCGGAGGTTGGGATGGCAGGCCCCAAGCTGGTCATGGCCGATGGTAGCCTAGACCTGGCGTGCCGCCGTGCCTTTCCTACGATTGAGAATTCGTTCTACAAGCTCTTTGGCTTGAGCCGCCTCTTTCCAAATAGCAGGCGCTTCGGCCAATATAACCTGACCTACCTGGACCCTGATGAGATGGCTGAGGTGGACTCGGTAGTCGGGGCCTTCCTGATGGTCAGAAGAGAGGTCGTCGAGCAGGTCGGAGGGCTCGATGAGCAGTACTTCATGTACGCTGAGGATCTCGATTGGGCATTGAGGGCCAAGAAAGCGGGTTGGAAAGTCTACTACTACCCTGAGGTCACGGTGCTTCACTATAAGAGGCAGGCGAGTGAGCAGAATCGGCGGCGGGCCCAGTTCGAGTTCTGGCGCGCGATGTACATCTTCTACAATAAGCACTACGCTGATGACACACGTTCTTGGCTACACTATCTTGTTCTAGCAGGCCTGGCGCTGCTGGGCGGCAGGGAGATGGTGGGAGAGATCGTTCGCTCCGAAAGGGAGCAGGCGGCTTAGGGAGGCTGAACGGTGAAGGGCAAGAGCCGGGTTCTCTTCGCAGGCTTTCTGGTGGCGATAGACATACTGATGGTTTCCGTTGCTTTCGTCTTCTCCTATTCCCTTCGCCTGTGGACCGAACACCTATCTCCGGCCGATGTGGGGCCTCTTTCGGACTACGCGGGTATCCTACTCATCCAGATATTGACCTTGATCACCATTTTCTTCTTTTCCAAGCTCTACCATCGGCAAAGAGCACAGTCCCATATTGACGAGTTCTACACCATCTTTGTCGCTGTGTCCGTGGGCACCATCATGTCAGTGGCCTTCAACTCCTTCATACTGAGGAACGGACCGGAGTACTCCCGCCGTTTGATCGTTTTCAACTGGGCACTGACTATCGTGTTGGTGACTCTCGGACGACTGCTCTACGCGAGGTTGATGTGGGTCTTACAAAGCCGGGGCGTGGGTCAGGCCCGGGTGCTCATCGTGGGCACGGGAGAGACGGGCCGCACGATTCTGCATGCCATTCAGCGTTCCCCCGGTCTGGGGTACGAGGTGGCAGGTATGGTGAGCCAGGATTCTCAGCGTCAGGATCTGGGAGTTCCCGTGCTGGGAAACACTGATGAGCTCCCCTCCGTTATCAGAGCACACAACATAGATGAGGTGATCATCGCACTCCCAGAGGCTCCCAGCGACGTAATACTTCCCATCATCTCCGATTGCCATCGGGCGAAGGTTGCTACCAAGGTCTATCCGAGTGTCTTCCAACTCATCACTTCCGATCTCAGTATCGGGCACCTGGGCGGATTGCCGCTGCTTACGGTGCGTGACACCGTGCTCCGGGGCTGGAGACTGACGCTGAAACGTACGATGGATGTCGTGGTGACCGGCGTCGGGCTGATCTTTCTCGCTCCCTTCATGCTCCTCTTGGCTGTTGTCATCAAGTTGGATTCCCCAGGCAGGGCTTTCTATACTCAGGAACGCATGGGCCTTGATGAGAAGCCTTTCCAGATGATCAAGTTCAGGTCCATGAGAGAGGGGGCTGAAGACGAGACGGGGCCGGTTTGGGCTATCAAGGAAGATCCGCGGCGCACCCGATTAGGGGCGCTCATACGCCGCTATTCTTTGGACGAACTCCCCCAATTGATAAATGTCTTCATAGGTGAGATGAGCTTGGTTGGACCCAGGCCGGAGCGACCGGTCTTCGTGGAGCAGTTCAAGCAGATCGTCCCCCGCTACGTGGAGAGGCATCAAGAGAAGGCAGGTATGACGGGTTGGGCTCAAGTGAACGGCCTGCGGGGCGACACCTCCATCGTCGAGAGGACCAAATACGATCTGTACTACATAGAGAACTGGTCCATCCTCTTCGACATAAAGATCCTCATCAAGACGCTCTTCACCTTCTTCAGAGACAAGGCTGCCGCGTGAGGGCTCTGCGGGGAGGGATCTCCAGACGGTGGCCCTGAGGAGGCCATGCGCCAGCCCCGAGGCGAGGTGCTTGGGTGTTGACGCGTCAGATCCACGGCCACCAGGGGCCGGCCACCAGCGTCCTGCAGGAGACGATCAGGGAGGACGAGCGGTGTGCACGGCGGTGTTGAGTGGTAGCGACGTCCAGGTTTGTCACGGTCCAGAGTTCGCGTCGCACTTGACAGAGGTCGCGCTTGTACTAGGATAAGTCAACATGATATCTCGGGTCTGAACAGGCACGCTGTCACGGTTGTGAGGCCGGGCAGTGTGCCTTTTTCTTGCCTTGCACTGTTCAAACGGCTTGACGAGAACTGGGATGTTCGAGGTTGGGAACCTAACCAAGCACTATGGCACCCTGGTAGCGATCGAAGACGTCGACTTCACGGTGGAGGAGGACGAGATTCTTGGCTTCCTGGAACCCAACGCCGCCGGCAAGACCGCCACCATGCGCATTCTCACCGCTCTCGCACGCAGCCGTGGCGTCTCCGGCGCAAGCCTAGCGCCGTGGCTTAAGGGAGGGATTATATCATCAATGTCAGGGGCAGGGGGTACAGACTACTGAGCCGCTAGCAGCCGTAGCACCTGCTCGAGTGATCGGAGGGCGCTTGACGGTCTTAATGCCGTCAAGCGCCCCTTTTCCTATTTCTGGCTCGCCCCGGGATGGCTCAGAAAACTGGAGCAGTCTTGTGAGGATTCTGGCAGAATTCGAGACGATGCTCTCTGGTATAGCAGACAAAGCAGCGCAGCTCGGCCCTGGGTTTCTCGATCAAGATAGCTTCAACCCACCATACCTGCAGCTGGCGGGTGGTACCAATTGCCTATTGACTGATTGGGCGACCGGACGGTATAGTACCAGATAGAGCACAATAGAACAGAAGTCAGCGGACGGCTGCGGAAGAGTAAACAGCTAGTGCAGAAGTCTCGCAAAGCGTAGATTGTGCAGTTGCAGCATCTTTGGTGTCTATGTGCGTGCTTCGATTCCTCAGCCACAAGAGCCGAGCCGAGAGGGCTTGAGCCTTGTCGGTTCGGCTCCGGTATTTGGCGTTCACTTGAGCAACCGCCAGATGTACGTAGGGATATAGCGAGGGAGGGTGGGTCAAAGGTCAGGACGGTACGACGAGTGACCAGCGGGGGGAAGGCGATGGGCAGTCGGTCGACCCTGAGAACTGCTGCTCGACGCGGAGAGCCGCGGATTGCAGGGAGGCAGCAGCATAGGTGGAAGAGAAGGGTCGGAATCCCACCGCTTGCTGGGGTTGGGCCGATGTTGAGTGCAGCGGACATTGCCTATGCCGACTTGAAGGCGATGCACTTGGGGGTGAGTGGGACGAACGCTCCAATCGGGAGCAGTACGCACACAGCCTGAATGACTTCACTTGTGACTACCCCTGATATTGAGTTGTGCTGGCGATCATCATTTGCCTGTGACAGCGCAGCCGTGCACGAGAAATCTCCGTCGAAGTTCAAGGCTCACTACTGCATCACCGAGGTCAAGGAGTCAATGGCCTTGCGTCGCTGGTGCTATTTCCGGTTTGGGTGTCGCTGTTCAGCTACCCATGACAGACACGGGAGTTGTGACGGCGATTGTACGAGGAGTCCAGCCTGGCTACCCGAAGGGTCGGAGGCAATGGATGACTGATAGGCGCATACTCGTCGTTGATGACGAAGAGAGCGTTGTCTTGACATGCGTTGATGAGTTGGTAGAGGAAGGATTCAGGGTACAGGCTGTCACTGACGGTGCCAAGGCGATTGAACTATACAAGAGGGAGCACTTTGACTTGGTGCTCGCCGATCTGAAGGTGGCTGGGGTGGATGGGATGGGGGTGCTGCGAGCCATCATGGAGTACGACCCTGAAGCCCGGGTGGTGATAATGACTGCCTACGGAACGGTGGACATCGCCGTAGAAGCCTTAAGGACTGGCGCCCGTGAGTTCATCAGCAAGCCCTTTGACATGGATGCCTTGGTGGGCAAGCTCCGCAGCGTCTTGGAACAGCAGACCGATGAGGCTGTGCGTGGCAATCTACGCGACCTGGGGCTGGCCAGCATCATCTCGGTTAATTGTAACGAAATGAACCAAGCAAAGCTGGTAGTACGGCGCAAGGGTCGGGTGGGTACGATCCATTTTGACGGAGGGACCATTGTCCACGCGACACTTGATGATGAGGAAGGGGACAGAGTCATCTATGAGTTGTTGTCTTGGGAGGACGGGAGGTTCTCACTGGAGCAGGGCGTTCCACCGCCCAAGCGCACCATAGAGGCGGACTGGACGGGCTTGGTGCTGGAGGCCATGCGCCGCATCGATGAAGGTGCGGGGGAATGGGACCTGGGATGGGATGAGGATGAAGTCAAGCAAGAAGAGAACATGGATAGGATCGCCAAGGCCCTGGAGGCGCTGGAGGGTATCGACGGCGTGGTCATCTGTTCAAAAGGCGGCGAGGTGCTGGGGCGGGCGACAGAGGGCGATGCGATCAGGAGGGCGATGTTGACTGCGTTCATTGGGCGCCGTGCCGAGACGCTGGGTGCTCTTGTGCATGGGGACGAACTGAGGCAAGTCGCTCTGGCGTCAGACGGGCGGAGCACGATCATCGTTCCGTATGGACAGAACTACGCTGGCCTGTCTCTTGTTGAGCGAACATCCGCTGAATCCGTGACTGAAGGCATCCAGACGGTTTTGCGCAGATACCGGCAGGGGTAGGGAGGACGAGAATGATCTTTCCCAAAGGGCAAACGCTGTATGAGAATCTCAACACCTCATTCACCAACTTCAGCGAGTTGCTCCTGGATCTGAAAGGGAATGGCTTCACCGGCTACATATCGGTCAGTTTCTGGGAGTACGAGGGCATCTTGTTGTTAGACAGCGGGAACATCGTCAACGCCATTGAGGAGAGTGGACGGGGGAGAACCACAGGGCAAGAGGCTGTGGATGGCATCACTGGCAAGATCAACGAAAAGGGCGGCACGATCAGCGTCTATGGTCTCTCGCCGCACGTGGTGACCATGCTGGCCAGCGTAGTGAGAAGCGAAGTAGTTCATAGGGATCTAACCACAGAGTTCACGAGCCTGGACCAGTTGATCGCCAAGCTGCAGAGTGAAGGACATACCGGCTATGTCGAGGTGGCGATGAGAGACGAGAAGGGAGCTGGGATTATCTTCCTCCAAGACGGAGTGGCCATCGAGAGCATCCTCTCCACCAACGGCAATGCTGTCTCTGGCGCCCAGGTCCTGCCGCGGATAATCGAGACAGCTTCCTCGCTGGGCGCTGCCTTCAACGTCTACCGAGCCTCTGTGGCGGAGGCTTTTGACGAGAGCGCAGCGGTGATGGTTGGTCTCGAGTTGCCTCAGTTGCTGGAGGTGTGGCAGGAGATCATTGCCTCCGTCGAGAAGACGATCGATGGGCGCTCAGCCAAAGGGCACTTCTTAAACACTTTCAAGGACATCCTCATCGAGAGAGCCGATGATTATCCCTTCCTGGACCCGTTCGCGCTGGAGTTTCAGTACAAGGATGGTCAGATCTCGTTTCATGGCTCATCGGTGAAGAACTTCAGCCAGGCCCTGGGCGAATGCCTGACTGTGGCGATCAGCAGGCTGGCGGCAGAGGCCGAAACCGCCGGAGTGGACCTGACAGCCACGATAAGGAGCGAGCTGGCGGAGGTGAAGGAGCAGCACGCCGAGGCTGTCGACAAGTTCGCTCTGGCGACGACCATGCCTGACCTCCTGGCGTAGAGGGGACGGTAGATGGAAGGGGTCTTGGCTGAGATCAATGGCGTGCCGGGGATACGCGGCTCGTTCGTCTGCGACAGTCGTGGTGAAATGATCGTCAATGCTGTCGCGACCGGCCTTGATGCCGCACTCGACGGCGTCAGTCGCGAGGTGACTCAGACTATGGCGGCCCTGGAGATGATCGGAGAGGCGAAAAGCGAGTTGGATTTCGCGTACTCCAGGATGCGAGTGGTAGTCCACGATCTGGAGAAGGCGGTCCTCATTGTGCTCTGCGAGCCCATGGTCGACATTTCCCTACTTAGGCTGACTGTGAACGTGGTTACAGCGAGCCTGAAGGGGCATAGCGACATACAGGCCGAGCTTGACGCCGGGCACGTTGAGAAGGAAGTGCTACGAGATGACATCGATGACATATCCTGGCATCTGCTGGAAGCACTGGGCGAAAGGAGGTGAGCAATGCCAGAAGTGTTGAGTGGTAATCTGGCCTACCTGCCGTTGCTGGAAATCCTGAAGCTGCTGAGTTCTGAGGGACAGACAGGACGTCTGTCCCTGTCCAATGGCGCCAGTAAGGGCGAGATTTTCCTGCGGGAGGGCAGTGTGGTGCACGCGGCGAGCGGCGAGCACATATCAGAAGAGGCCGTATACAGCCTGATGGGCTGGCTGCAGGGGGATTTTCGCTTCACTCCCGATGTGGCTGCCCCCGAGGAATCGTTGACGACGCCGATGGAGCGGGTGCTACTGGAGGGGGCAAAGCGGGTGCTGGAGTGGGGAGAGATCAAGGAAGTCATCTCTTCCACCGATGTTGTTTTAAAGCTGTCTCCCGCCGGCGCATCCGGCGCGGTGAATCTCGAGGCCGATGAGTGGCAGATTCTGGCCCGCGTGAACGCGGTGCGGACTGTGGCCCAAATAGCGCAGGACTTAGGTAAAGACGAATTCAGGGTGGCAAAGGTGCTCTATCGTCTCGTATCGGCGGGTCTCCTGGAGGTGGGGGAGGAGGCGGAAGCACCGCTCAGGCCTGGCGTCAACGGTGGTTTCTTCCGTCGACTAGACGGCGAGCTCACCGAAGTAATCGGGCCATTGGGCCCCGTCATTATCGACGACGAGATTGCCTCACTGGGCGAGACGCGGGAATCCTTTCCCCGTGACAAGGTGGCTCAGCTGGTCGAGCGTGTCAGCGCTGAGATACAGGACGCGGAGAAGAGATCTCGGTTCCAAGGGATCATGCTGGAGGCAATTAGAAATCTCTGAAGCCTGGCGGCCAGGGATTGTAGTGTCCGCCCGAGTGAGCGTCACGCTACGAAACATACCAGAGGGGAGAGGAGAGTAAGATGAGACTCACAATCGCGAGAAAACTGTCTATAGCTTTCGGTGTAGTCTTGGCGCTCATGGTCGCCGTCGCCCTACTGGGCGTAGTAAGCCTGGATAGGGCAAGCGCCGCTGCCGAGGAGATAACTGAATCGCAGGTTGTTATGCAGGGCCTCGATCGCTCCTTGGAGTACTTGCTGTGGGAAAGGGTGGAACTTGGGCGTGTTTGGAGCAGGGGAGAGACAGAGCACATAGCTCGTGCTGACGAAATCCGCGCAGAGTTCGACGCCGCTTGGCAGGTGGTACAGACTCACCGCGGGGAGGAATATGCCAGCATGTTGGACGCTATCGAGCGTGAGCACGAGCTCTACGGGGAACTGTTGAAGGAGGCTGCCGCAATCTTCGAGGCGAATCCCAACGACCTTGCGGCCGTCTTGACCAAGGTTGGGGAGGCCGACGACTTCTTCTACAGGACCCTGGAACCCGCGACTGAGTTGCTGCGCCAAGAGGAACAGGCCAGGGTGGAACAGACCCAGGCGTCTTTGCGCGCCTCTGTCGATAGGATGGTCGCCGTGGCGACTGCAGCCGGTGTGATTGCCGTGATCGCGGGTGCGGCGGCTGCCTACGCCATCAGCCGCGGTATCTCCAGGGCAGCCAGCCAGCTCAGCTTGGCGGCCGACAGCATTAGCCGAGGCGATCTGGACATATCGATCGAGCTCAAGACTGGCGACGAGATGGAGACTCTGGCCGAATCGATCGAGCGGATGAGGATCAGCCTCAAGGCGGCCATCGAGCGCATGCGGAGGCGCCAGGCCGTCACGTAAATGGCTCCGCTAGTGACATCACAGGGCGGGGCACGGAGAAGGGTCGTAGCCCTGCCCCGCCACAGCAGACAGTGCGAGATCATGGGAAAGGGGCCCTGACCATGGCAGTGAGCACGGGGATGAGCAGTCGCTCCGAACCACTCGCCAGGGTGATTGACCAGATCGAGTATATCCTGTGCCACCTGTTGCAGAAATCGAAGGCAACGTCCGTTCTATTGGCCGACATCAGCGGTCAGTTGATCGGTTCCGCAGGAGAGATATCTCAGCTCGATCCTGGCGCGGTGTCGGCTTTGTCAGCCAGCGACATCTCCGCCACGGCCGAGCTGGCTAGGCAGCTAGGTGAATCCAAGCCCTTCCACATTCTCTTTCACGAAGGGGAACGTCATCACCTGTATCTATCCGTTGTGGGGAGCAGTCTCATTCTTATCGTTGTCTTCGCTGTTACTGTGCCCATCGGACTGGTCCGTCTCTTCACCGAACGCGCGGTCAAGGAGTTGCTGCAACTCACCAGCGAGTTTGAGGCCGCTTTGGAGCAAGCGGGGGGAGCGTTCAGCGAGTCCTTTGAAGAATCGCTAGCGGACGAACTAGAGGATGCGTTCGGCCAGCTGCGCTGATCTGAGGGGTCTCGATGTTCATCAACCCGAAACGACGAGAGGTCAACGTCAAGATCGTATACTATGGGCCGCCCTTGAGTGGTAAGACGACGAATCTGATCTACGTCCATTCGAAGACCAATCCGGAGATACGGGGGGACCTGATCTCGCTGAAGACACGGGAGGACCGCACGATCTACTTCGATTTCCTACAGCTGGAACTGGGGGAGATCGAGGGGCTGAAGCCGCGCTTCAACCTGTACACCGTGCCCGGACAAGTCCGGTATCTGGCCAGCCGCAAGTTGGTACTGCGGGGCGCTGACGGGGTGGTCTTTGTTGCGGATTCCCAGGCGAAGATGCGCCGGAGTAACATCGCTGCCATGCGCAACCTGGAGCAGAATCTGCGAGAGTTCGGTGTCGACCCCTCCCGCTTGCCACTGGTTCTTCAGTTGAACAAACGGGATCTGCCCGACGTGGTCCCCGAGGCCCTGCTACAGGCCGACCTAGGTCACAGCGGAGCGGTCTGCTTCTCATCGGTTGCCACAGAAGGCGTCGGTGTCTTGGATACGTTGAAGGCCATCATCAAACTCGTTATGGCTGGAACTCACAGGCAGCTGCCCAAGAACACCTGATCGGCGCACGACAGCAGGAGCAGGCCGACATTCACTTGCGGGGTATCTCTCGATAGGGACGAAGCTGGGGCTGATTTGTGACTGAGTGGGAACGGTTGGGAAAGCGATCGTGTCGCACACCTCTATTGGTGGGTTAGCAGGTGACACACGATGGAGGCCAATCTTGGGATAGCACACACCAATAGTTCAGCTGCGACAGCGCTCTTCAGCCGCGGCACTTGACTATGGGCCAAACCAAGTGAAGCTGAATCCGGAGAGGCCGCGCTCATCTCAAGGACCTCGTGGATACACCCGACATGGCCCCGTATGCCAATATGCTCAATCTGCAAGCCGTCCTAGGGCTATCGGCAGCGAGTGGGTCTGGCCCGGGCGCTGGCACATGATCCCCAGGTGCTGGCGTTGGATGAACCAACCATAGGCCTAGATCACAAGCAGATTCGCGAAGTACGGCAGCTGATCAAGGGCCTGAGCGGCGATCATCCCATTATCCTCAGCACTCACATCCTGCCTGAAGCTGAGCAGGTCTGCGAGAGGGTGGTGATCATCCGCGAGGGAAGGATCGTGGCGGACGACTCGGCGGAGATACTAGCTGCTGAGTTGGAGGAGACCCAGCGCCCTTTCGTCCATCTCCACAGCCTGGTCCCTGACGGAGTGAGCGTGCTCAGCCCCCTTCAGCGTGTAGCTGATGTGAAGGATATGGGCGATGGCAAAGTCGAGATTTCCCGCGAAGTGGGTGCCGATCGGCTCGCGGAGGTATCTGCCCTCGCGGTCGAAGGCGGCTGGGGCTTACTCGAACTGAGGGCGATTGCCGTGACTCTGGAGAACATCTTCGTGCAACTGACCATGAAGGGGGGGAGGAACGACACGAGGAGTTGCACTAGATGAAGAACACAATGCGCATCACTCGGAAAGAGCCAATGGCCTACTTTGCATCTCCAATAGCCTACGTGGTGATAGCGGCCTTCATGGCGATCATGGGTCATTTCTTCAGGTTGATCGTACCGGTGACCGGTGAGGCCTTTATGCGCGGTGTCTTTGCCAACATGGCGACCGTGCTTCTTTTCATCTCCCCGGCATCGATCGGGCACCATGGATAGCCCATCAGGCACGCAATTGACCGCAATGCTGAGCCTACCAAGGAGGCGATGATGGACTCGGGTTAGGAAGCGAAGTGCAGGTCTTGGGGACGTCTCTGGGTCCTCGGGCTACGTTCCTGCGCTGGGGTCACATCGGGTAGTGCTCGCGGGTGGGCCCAATCGATCTCCCATTTTCGCCGGTGACTCGGAACGATCTTGCTGAATTGGGTACAAAGTACTATTGACCCGGCCGCCAGTTGCAAGTATAATTGACAGTGGTTGGGCACTCTGGGAACATGGGGAAGTTCGCATAATTGAGGGTCGGTTGAGGACCCTTGACATCGGGAGAGGATGCTGAGTGCCTGTGGGCTTCGCCACATCCTTGATCATCAATCGGGGTGGGCGCCAAACCTGATGCAAGGTTCCAGAGGATAGGGGTCGGAGGGGTCGTCGGAGTGATGGTCGGGCACTCCCATGCCAGCGCGGCAGGCGACGTGTCCTTTTTTTGTGGACTCTGAGTGGCCAAGCGTGAGGAAGGCTCTACCACAGGAACGCCAGGATGACGTTGAAGGAAATTGGCCGTTTGGCGACGTGTCGAGACCGTTGAGCGCCGGTTCTTCTTGACTCAGAGTAGCAATGCAACCGGATAGCCTGCAGGTGCAGATCGGGTGCAACGAAAGAGGACCCAATCTCCTGCGAATGACCGCCAGCTATCGGCGCCGGGTCTCAGTGGTAGCGAGCATGCAGGAGTGAGCCAAAGCCGCTGATTGATCGTTGGAGATAGACTCGCAAGCGCATCGTGGCATTAGTACCGCGCTGACTGTTCCGGTCGCAGGTTCGAAGCACTAGCTGGGCAGGTTGCCCATCCAAGGCCAATGACGCTGCCATCAGAGAAGGTGACCGCGGGCATCGCGGGATCTTTGCACCGAGGAAGATGCCAGGTGTTCATCAATCGGAAGCTAGGAGAGCTGAATCTCAAGGTAGTCTACTACGGGCCTTCCCTGAGCGGGAAGACCACCAATCTCGAATACATTCACGCCAACATCGATCCCAAGCTTCGGAGCGAACTGGTATCGCTCAAGACCCACGGGGACCGCACTCTGTTCTTCGACTTCTTGCAGTTGGAGTTGGGAAGAATCAGGGGACTCAAGCCAAAGTTCAATCTTTACACGGTCCCCGGGCAGGTCATCTACACGGCTAGCCGGAAGCTGGTGTTGGAGGGAGCGGATGGGGTCGTATTCGTGGCCGACTCACAAGCTGACCGGCTCCGCGACAACTCAGATCTCATGGGGAGCCTAGCCACGCATCTCTCAAATATGGGGCACCGGGTGACCGACTATCCCATTGTCCTGCAGTGCAACAAGCAAGACCTGCCTGATGCCCTGCCTCCGGAAAACCTGAGGAGTCGCCTTCGGCAGGACGACATGCCCTGCTTGGGTTCGGTGGCGACGGAAGGGGTAGGGGTTTTCGAAACCTTGAAGATGATCATCAATCTAGTCGTCGGTAGGATATTCTAGCCGGTCAATCCCGCACAGGAGACAATCGCGTGGTGGTCAAGGGCGATTTGAGGGACATGGATCTGACCAGCATCATCGCTGTCAATTGCAATCAGATGAACCAGGCTCGGTTGGTGATCAGACATGAGGACAGAGAGGCTATCATATTCTTCCAAGATGGGAACATTGTGCACATGAGTCTGGAGTCGCTAGAGGGAGAGCAGGTCATACAGGAAGTGCTAGGATGGGAAGATGGGGTGTTCGAGTTGGAGCGGGATGTTCCCTCCCCCAAGAGAACTGTAAGCGCTGGATGGTCAGAGCTCCTCCTCCAAGGAATGCAGCGACTTGATGAGAGAGCGGCGCTGGGCGGCCATGAGGACCAGGAGATACTGTGGGAGAGCCCGCCGGCAAGCGGAGAGAGTGAGATGGGCTCGACCACACAACGAAGAAACAAGGACATGGAGAGTATAGAGGAGGAGGTGCACGCTCACGAGGGCAACAAAGCTGTTCAGGAAGGGGAAGCAGAAGCCGCCGAAGATATGACGCGAGTAAGTAGCTCTCCTGATACCGCTGAGGAAGTGGATAGAGCTGCGCATCTGAAGGCCCTGGCTGATGCTCTATTCAGGATGGGTCTGGACCATGGCTTGAGCCCGGACCAGGCCGTCCTGCAAGCCAGCGCTGCGAGCCTGCCTCCGTTCGTCACTGACGAAGCTCGACGGGAGATCAGAGAATTGTTGTTAGAGGTCTATCGGGAGAGCCTCAATGAGCAACTCGATGAGCAAGCGGAAGAGCTTAGGGAAGCTATGATGCTTGAAGAAGACGAGGCAAACGGAGGGAAGTGACCTCTTGGCAGGAAGGCACCGGCGTTTGTGGTGGTGCGGATTTGAGGTGTACGAATGGATGTGGCTTTCCGAACGGTGAGGACGACCTCGAATCGAGGCCTGCCGCTGAAGGCTGAGGTGCGCGGTTGCCCTCGATAGCGGAGTTGCCGATCGGAGAAGACGATGAATTGACGGCGTCGGTCAGATTCCGTCGCCTGGTGTGGGCAGCGTTTCGCCTATCAAATGGATACTTGCCTGCTAGGAGCAACAACCATGAAAGAAGAGCGGAGAAAGACACCCCGCGTCCTCGCTGAGCACTTGGTCTCATATAAGGTCGTCGACGAGCGAGGGGAAACGGACGAGATGGGAATGGCGCGCACCCTCGACCTGAGTGAGGGGGGCCTCGTGTTGGAGATGGCTCATCCTTTGGGCGAGGGAGTGCAGCTGGAGATCAAGATGGTCAGCGCTGACCAGATTCTGGAAGCGATGGGGCGGGTAGTGTACAGCAAGATTCTGGCTTCTGGGAGTTGCCGTGTGGGGGTAGCCTTCACCGAGATCACGGAGGGGGATCTGGCCACCATTGCTCAGGAGATAGAGCAGCGTCGCAGGGAGGAGGTCGGGGTAGATGACTGAGGGTAGAGTCAGTTTTGGTGAGGAGCACCTGACAAGGATAGAGGAGTGTCTTGGGAACCTACTGAGCAAGAGCAAGGGGGTGGCAGTACTGTTCGCCAACGCTGAGGGGCAGCCGTTTGGGCAGGTAGGGAGGCTGACTGACAAGGATAGGATGGCGCTGTCGACGTTGGCTGCAGGCAGCTTTGCGGCGACGGTGGCCATGGCCAAGTTGTTGGGGCAGGCGGGAGCATTCGAACAACTCTTCTTTGAAGGGCGTGAGCACAGTGTCTATACCTCGGCTGTGGGTGATGGGTTTCTTCTCACGATTGCCTTCGGGAGCAGCGCCAAGCCTGGGCTGGTAAGGCTGCTGGCCCAGGAAGCCACAAAGGAGCTGCTCGACATCGTCCATGAGGCTCGGGACCGGGCCATGGAGCAGTCCGTCGAGGATCTGATAGACGCTGAGTTCGGCGAGTCGCTGGCTGGCGAACTGGATGCCTTGTTCCCGGGGGAGACATGAGGGGTGAAGTAGGGGCGTGGAGACTAGGAGTTGTGTTGTAATGGCTGAGGAAATCGACCGACAGTTGGAGGAGGCGCTCCGGGGTTTACGAAAGGTTTCACCGTATGTGGTGGGTTCAGCGGTTGTGACGGCCGATGGTTTTGTGGTGGCCTCGGAGCTACCAGATGAGAACTACGAGAAGAAGGTAACGTTGATGGCCATGGCGATGCTGACCATGGGACAGGAGGCGACTGGAGAGTTGGGTTCCAGCGATGTGGAGCGGGTTCTGGTGGAGGGGAAGGACAGCTACATAGCGATGGTGAACGCCGGGCCCAGCGCAGTTTTGGCGGCTGTTGCAGAGAAGGGGATCGTGTTGGGGCTGCTATTCGTGGCCATGAAGGAGGCAGCGGGGAAAGTCAGCACCCTACTATATTAAAGGCAGGCTGCTAGACAATTGATGATAGAGGTGAAGGGGTTGTGAGTAGAGAGGAAGCGTCCTTGCTTCGGATCCTGCGAGCGATGAACGAAGAGGGGCATTTCAAGGCCTCGGTATTGGTGAGCGCTGATGGTTTGCCGGTGGCGGTGGTGGCGTCTCCGTTCGACAACGATACCATCGCGGCGATGGTGGCGTTGGTGAAGAACACGATCCAGCAAGCCAGGGAGCAGATCGGGTTGGATGAGATAGATGAGGTTTCGATAGTCCAAGGGGACAAGATGAGGCTGATCTGTCGGTATCTGGTGGCTGGGGATGAAGAGCTGATACTGGCGGTCATCGCGCCACCTTATCAGACGTACCGGCGGCTGACCAATCGGGCTCTAAAGCAGATCAAGCAGGTATGGAAGCGGCTGTCGGCAACTTAGGGGCGGGACACTGTGAGACTCTTGGGCCTGTCAAGGCACAGGCCCCTTGTGACAAGACACTAGGAAGGAGAGATTGCAGATGGCAGAGAAGGACATCGGAAAAGCGCTGACAGAGGTGTTGAGGGGTTTCCAGGGAGCAGCGCCTGGGGTGATGGGCTCGGCGGTGGTGAGTGTTGATGGTTTCACCATCGCGTCGGAGCTACCCGGGAGCGTGGAGGAGCGGCGGGTGTCTGCCATGGCTGCTGCCATGCTGGCCCTGGGGGAGCAGACGGCCAACGAGTTCGAGCATGGTGGTCTGGAGAGGGTGTTCGTGGAGGGAGCAGATGGATATACCATCGTTACTTCCGCGGGGCCAGAGGCGGTGCTGGCGGCGATAGCCGGGAAGGATGCCAAGCTAGGACTCATCTTTCTGCAAATGGGCCGTACTGCAGAATCGGTGAAGGAGGCCATGGCTTAATAGTGAAGGGTGAGCACGAGCGCGGCCCCTAGGAATCGCGGCGCTCGTCGACGCTTCGGGATCGGAGTATAGCGCAGGGACTCTCCCTGGTGCGCTGTGGTGAAGCTCTTGCTCCCGAGAGGTCTGACATATTGGTCAGAAAGGGGGTAATTGGGATGTCAGAGGAGAAGCTAATCCAATCTGCGGCACTGGCCGGGGTACTTGACTCCATTGAAGAAGTGGCTGGCGAAAAGGGGAGAAAGCTGGTTCTGCGCCATGCGGGACTGGAGCAATACATAGAGAATCCACCGTCTAGGGATGATGACGCTTGGGTTCCCGTCGTGGACTACCGCGCCGCCAACAGAGGCATCAGGTTAGCCTTCGGTGACAAAGGTTCCCGGCCTCTGCTCATCTATGCAGGGGAAGAGTTGATCCGCGTGGGCCTGACGACCTTAACCAGCCAAGCGCTCTCCATGGCTATGAGACTGATGCCAGGCCGGCTTCGCAGAATGGCCGCATTCAAGATTGTTTCGAGTGGTATCGTGGCGATTACCGGCGTGCCACCCAAGATTGAGGAGGGGAAGGGCAAATTCATCCTGCACTACTACAACTGCCCCTATTGCGAGGGCACGCAGAGCGATGAGCCCATTTGTTATTACGACGTTGGCATCATGAAGGCCGTGGCTGAGTGGGGCATGGGCAAGCCGCAGAAGGTGACCGAGATCGAGTGCGCAGCAGTGGGCGCAGAGGCTTGCGTTTTTGAAATCGCGGAAGTGTGAATAGGCTCCTGTTAAGGGTGACCCAGGAACAGTCGGTATGAGCTGACGGTGAGCGACCTGCGACACGGCCGCGATCGACGTCCGTCGCTGCCCGAAAGCGGACTGGCCCCCTTCCCTATCGAGGGTATCGACGCTAGTTGGCGAAGGTCTGGATGGCTGTCGGGACTTCACCTCAGCGCAGACCAAGAGGAGTACTCGACTCCTGGGGTCTTGTTGCGATGTGGTGTCCATACTCTAGATCACCGGTGCTACGAGATGAAAGCGAAGCAGGGTTGTACGGAAAGGAGACAACGTGATGCCCGCAAAGGATCTAGACAAGGAATTGACTGGAGTGCTGAGGGGTTTCCAGGCAGCAGCCCCTGGAGTGATGGGTTCTGCAGTCGTGAGTGTTGACGGCTTCGCCATCGCCTCGGAGTTGCCTGGGAGCGTGGAGGAGCGGCGGGTGTCTGCCATGGCTGCGGCCATGCTGGCCCTGGGCGAGCAGACCGCCAGCGAGTTCGA
>CAYGAW010000009.1:0-4836 GCA_964347945.1 uncultured Anaerolineales bacterium | reverse complement strand
GGCGTCGCGAGGGCCCCCACTTCCATCAGGTCATCCCTTACCCTCCGCACATAGGCCACGGGAGGGTCGAACTCCTGCAGAGCCAAGCTGAAGGTAGTCCCATCCGTCGCCTTCATCCTCTCCACCGTGTCGAGGGGAACTCGACCTGTGCTCTCGAAGGCAGCCTCAACGATGGGCGCCGGGGCACCCTCTCCAGGCGGACCAGCGAAGACCGTATAGTTGAAGATCTCGTCCCGCAGATATCGAGCCAACGCCAGGTTGTCGGTGAAGACCCCAAAGACATCGTCCTTCCCGTCGCCTGAAAGGTCACTTCGGACGAAGAGAACGTTGCCCTGACCTTCCACTGTGTAGTGAACCTTGACCAGAAAGGCGAAGGTGGTCACCTCCTCCTCCACGCTCAACATAACCCAGCGGAGAGGGCCAGCCATAACCAATCTCTTGTACTCAACTGTCATCTCACCCCCTCAAAGTCAAAATCGGTTGGGTGCAGGGCGAAGCCTCCTCCCAACCGCCTGCTGGGACAGGGAAACATGATAGAGGAGTCTTCAACCAGAAAGTTCGCGCCGCTCCTCGCTGATGCTGATCACCTGCAACGTGTGAGGATTGAGGACCACTCCATAGTCCTTCTCCACCATCTCCGCGGTGACGTAGCCGTTCCTCACGTCTTCTTGCACCGCTTCGATAGGCCGTTCAAGAGGGTCCCCCCACCCACCTCCAGTGGCAGTGATCAGCCGGGCCACGTCACCCTTCTTGAGGTGAAAACGTGCCGTCTTCCCAAAGACAACAGGCTCGCGGCCATCAGCAAAGATGATCTTGGTGTAGTTCGGCGAGCCCTCCTGGCCGCCCTCCATGGCCCAGGGCTTGAACTTGAAGCGGCCAAAGGTGCCGGTGTACCAGGCCTCGTCCGTGGTAATGCGGTAGTCCCGAACCAGACCCCGACCGCCCCGCTGTCGTCCTGCCCCGCCTTCGCATATGTCAAAACCATACTGATCCACTAGCACTCCGTAGCGGGTTTCACATACCTCTACCGGAATGATGTAGGTCTCCCCGTCGCCCACGCAGACGAGACCATCCTCGCCATCTTTGTCGTGCCCGGCACCCCAACCCCCAGCTTGCGGTTCCACCAGCAGGAACAGCTCGCCGGTATCGGGATGGTTGCCCGCCAGAACCACGCCGCACACACTCAGGAAGTGCCCAGCCGGAAGCCTCTCGGGCACGATGGGGGCCAGAGCTTTCCAGATCAGGTCCGTCGCGTAGAGCCTGGTCTCCCAGTGAGTGGACACAGGGGCTGGCTTCTCACAGGTGAAGACAGTCCGGTCAGGACAGATGACCTTCAAGGGGCGGAAGCATCCCTCGTTGGCGGGGATAGCAGGATCGGTCAGGGACTTGAAGATGGAACGCACCCCCGCATGAAGGGCGGTGCGACCGCAGTTGACCGGACCAGGCACCTGAGGATGGGTGCCGGTGAAGTCGCAGGTGAACTCGCCCTCGGTGATGGTAACCTTGACGCATACCTCGAAAGGCCCGTTGCCTATCCCATCGTCGTCGATGTAATCCACCGCTTCGTAGATCCCCTGGGGCAGTTTCGCTAGCTCCTTGCGGGTCATCTCCTCGCCATAGTCCAGAAGCGCCTCGATGCCCGCCTGCACCAGTTCCAGCCCGTACCGGTCACACATCTCCTGGAAGCGCTTTGCCCCCAGACGGAGGGACGCAGCCTGAGCATACATGTCGCCCAGTGTCATTTCCGGCGTGCGCACGTTGGCGGCGATGAGGTCCACCAGGCTCTGATCAATGTCTCCCGCCTTGAATAGTTTGATGCAGGGAAACTGCAAACCTTCCTGGTAGATCTCAGTGGAATCTGTGGTCCAGGAGCCGGCGGCCATGCCACCTACCTCGGTCCAGTGGCCTTTATTGGCCGAGAACGCTACGACTTTCCCGTCGTAGAAGATGGGCATGATCTGTGCCACGTCGGAGAGATGGGTACCCCCGCCAGTGTAGGGATCGTTCTGGAGTATGATGTCGCCTGGTTCCAACCCTTCAAGACCGAACTTGTCCAAGACCGATTGCACACCAAAGGTCAGACAACCCAAGAACCCGGCCACACCGTTCCCCTGGGAGATGAGCTGGGCCTTGTTGTCGGTCAGGCCGCAGGCGTAGTCCAGCACCTCGTAGATGATGGTGCTCATGCTGGTGCGCTGTAGGGCCACGAACATCTCGTCGCCGATGGCAACCAGCGCGTCCTTGATGATCTCCATGGTGAAAGGATCAACTCTCGGTTTCGCCACTCTTACTATCCCTCTTCAGGCCGACCAGACTCCGGAGATTACCTCAGGCCTCCAAAGGCACCATGGCCCCCATCGTAGGGTCGCCATTGGCGGTGCTTCTCCTCCGCGCACGATCCCTTCCGCCGCCTGTCTGCCGGCGATTGCCCACGGGCGTGCACGTTCTCGCAAACTGCGTCGTCAGCACTGCCTGGGCTGCCTGGTAGGGCCCTGCTTCGAAGCAAAGGTGGGTGCGCAGAGGTTGTCCGTTACTATGAATGGCACGCACTTCAGTTTCCTGTTGGCCTTACCGAACTGCGTTCTACCATGAGGATGGCCGTACGTACTGGCGCTCTCGTTCGATGCACCACCCCTCTGGGAATCGCATACCCCTGATGGGGTTCAAGGGTTACAGTCATGCCCTCTAGATCAATGAGAAACTTGCCCTGCAGAACCAAGAAGAACTCGTCCTCCTCATCGTGCTTGTGCCAGTGGAATTCTCCTTGCATGACGCCAAGGCGAACCACACAGTCGTTCACCTGGCAAAGGGTTTGATTGAACCATTGCTCCTCACAGGCGGCAACGAGGCTCGGTACATCGATTAGCTCTAGAAAGCCAAACTTCGGGTCCAGGTTGATGCTGTAATCATATTGTTCGTTCATCGTAGGTATCTCTCGTGGTCACGAGTGGTCGAATGCCAGTTGAGAGCTTGGCATGCCTGCTGTCCCACCTTACTGCGACTAGCGTGCAACGCTCGGACTGCAGGGGCGTGTCCGCGGAGTGGGGCCTAGCCCCGCTCCCTGGTGACCCCGGTGATCTCCACGGTCCCGGGATCTACGATCACACCGTAGTCCTTCTCCGCCATCTCCCCGGTGATGTACCCGCTCTTGACGTCCTCCTGCACTACCTCCACAGGCCGCTCGTAGGGGTTGCCCCACCCACCTCCAGTGGCGGTGACAAGCCGGGCGACGTCACCTTTCTTGAGGTGCACGCGGGCTGACTTGCCGACGACGACCGGCTCGCGGCCGTCGGTGAAGATGAACTTGGTGTAATTCGGCGAGCCCTCTTGTCCCCCCTCCATGGGCCAGGGCCTGAACTTGTTTCGCCCAAAGGTGCCGGTGTACCAGGCCTCGTCGGCCACGATGCGGTAGTCTCGCACCAGACCCCGACCGCCCCGTTGCCGCCCTGCCCCGCCTTCGCAGATGTCGAAGCCGTACTGGTTCACCAGCACGCCGTACCGGGTCTCACAGACCTCCACAGGGATAATGTAGGTCTCGCCATCGCCCACGCTAACCAGACCGCCCTCGCCATCCTTGTCATGCCCAGCCCCCCAGCCGCCAGCCTGGGGTTCGACCAGCAGGAACAGCTCGCCGGTATCGGGGTGCTTACCCGCCAACACCACGCCACATATGCTCAAGAAATGGCCGGCTGGCAGCCGGTCGGGTACGATGGGAGCCATGGCCTTCCAGACCAGGTCGGAGACGTAGAGCACGGTCTCCCAGTACGTGGATACGGCGGCTGGCCTCTCACAGGTGAAGATGGTCCGGTCAGGGCAGATGATCTCCAAGGGACGGAAGCAGCCCTCGTTTGTGGGGATGGACGGATCGGTCAGCGCCTTGAAGATGGTGCGCACCCCCGTATAGAGACCGGAGCGACTGCAATTGACCGGGCCAGGCACCTGGGGATGGGTGCCGGTGAAGTCGCAGATGAACTCATCGTCGGTGATGGTGACCTTGACTTGCACCTTGAAGGGACCGTTGCCCACACCATCGTCGTCGATGTAGTCCACCGCTTCGTAGACCCCTTGGGGCAGCTTGGCCAACTCCTTGCGGGTCATCTCCTCGCCGTAGTCGAGAAGCGCCTCGATGCCGGCCTGTACCAGGTCCAGTCCATACCGGTCGCACATCTCCTGGAAGCGCTTGGCTCCCAGGCGCACGGAGGCGGCCTGGGCAAACATGTCGCCCAGGCTCATCTCTGGCGTGCGCACGTTGGCGGCGATCAGATCCACCAGGCTCTGGTCGATCTCTCCACCTTCGTAGAGCTTGATGCAAGGGAATTGCAGCCCCTCCTGGTAGATCTCTGTGGAATCGGTCGTCCAGGAACCGGCGGCCATGCCGCCTACCTCAGTCCAGTGGCCCTTGTTGGCGGCGAAGCCCACGATCTCACCATCGTAGAAGATGGGCATGAACTGACCCACGTCGGAGAGATGAGTGCCCCCGCCGGCGTACGGATCGTTGTGCAGAATGATATCGCCTGGTTCCAGACCATCGAGGCCGAACTTGTCCAGGATCGCGTCCACGCCAGAGGTCAGAGTACCCAGGAATAGGGTCACGCCGTTTCCTTGAGTGATGAGCTGGGCCTTGTTGTCAGTCAGGCCGCACGCATAGTCCAGCACCTCGTAGATGATGGTGCTCATGCTGGTGCGCTGTGTGGCAACGAACATCTCGTCGCCGATGGCCACCAGGGCATCCTTGATGATCTCCATAGTAAAGGGATCAACTTTTGATTTTGCCATTCTCTATTCCTTCCGTGACCGCTCAGAGAAGTAGGAGTCCAGCGCCGCCCGAGCAGGAGC
>CAYGAW010000008.1:0-17274 GCA_964347945.1 uncultured Anaerolineales bacterium | reverse complement strand
CCAATCCTCCTGTGACCCATGTTCATCGGTATCATGGGATCAGCGCCGACATCATGGCGGCCCGAAGCGAAGGCGCCAAACTGGTGGTGGTTGACCCGCGTCGCACTCCAATCGCTGCCCAGGCCGACGCCCATCTGGAGATCAGACCAGGCACCGACCTGGCCTTGGCCTTGAGCATGATCCACCACATAGTGAAGAACGACCTACATGATGAGACCTTCGTCACCGCCCACACCGCTGGCTTCGAGGAACTGCGTGGGCACATCACCCCGTATACGCCCCGCTGGGCTGAAGGGCTCACAGACATCCGAGCCGAGATGATAGAGAAGGTGGCGACGGATTTCGCCCTCACCAAGACAGCATCCTTGGATCGGCGGCAGGGGGTCCAGCACGCTCGAAATGGAACACAGACGCTTCGGGCGATGGCTATCCTGCTGGCTATCACAGGCAACGTCGACGTGCAGGGCGGACTGATGTTCACTCCGTATCGTCGCTTGAGAAGCCTCCCCGTTCCCGAGGACTTGGTCAAACCGGTCGCGGCCTTCTGGCGTGAGAAGTACCCTCTTGCCAGAGACGCCAGCGGCTATCTTCCAGAAGCGATTCTCAGCGAGAAGCCCTACCCTCTGCGGGGGCTCATGGTCGTCGAGGGCAACCCTTTGTCCTGCTTCCCGAACACGGCGAAAGTGCGGCGAGCATTGGCCAAGCTCGACCTGCTGGCAGTGCAGGATCTATTCATGAACGACACCACTGAGATAGCTGACGTAGTCCTGCCGGGCTGCACCTTCTTGGAGAAGGGGGAGATAAGCGTCCAGTCGTTGCGACGAGACTATCCGATCCGGACGAGGCTTCCTACTGTAGAACCACTATATGAGTCACTGCCGGAGTGGAAGTTTCTGAGTCTTCTAGGCCGAAGACTGGGTTTTGACGAGTTCTTCCCCTTTGCCAGCGACCAGGAGCTTCTTGACACGGTCCTGGAAAGGGCCGGCTGGACAGCGCACGAACCTGCTGTGCCAACGACCCCAGGCCGTGTTCTGGAGGAAGGATTCACCACCCCATCTGGCAAGATCGAATTGTACAGCCGCTCCCTACAGGACCGGGGTTATGCCCCCCTGCCCGAGGCGCCCTTGGATTGGGCACATAGTGGTTCCTTCGCACACTATCTCATCACTGGGGCCAGGGTCCCCCATTTCTACCATTCGCAACATCGCAATATTCCCGCCCTCCGCAACGCCCATCCTGAACCCCTGGCCGAGATAAGCGCCGATCTGGCTGGAGAAATAGATGTTGCCGACGGCGAGGAGCTGAAAATCGAGACAAAGGTCGGCGCCGCCGTGTTCAAGGCCACGATCGTGGACGGGATACACCCGCGAGCCGTTTCCATACCGCACGGCTGGGCTGGCCCCCATAATGCCAACTGGCTGATTGATGATCTCTCTTGTGACCCCTTGAGTGGTGCCCCCCCATACCGGGACATGCGCTGCCGGGTAACGAAGGCGTAAACGACCATGAACAGATGGAGACGACTGACCTCAATCTTGCTTCTGTCATCGAGAGAGGAACACGAGTCCTTCACCAAAGCGATCATTGTGCTCCTCGCCCTGGGCCTGCTGGTGCGTGTGGTGCTCATGCCCATAGCCTTCCACCCCGACCTGTTCTGGATCACATATCACGCGCAGCAGCTAGCGCTGCACGGCGAGGTCACGAAGGACCTGTCCATACAACCTATTCCCCATCTCCTCTACACGGCCACAGTCTGGCTCTTTCGGCCTGTGTTGTCCCCTCCCGAGATCCTCTGGCCCGATGAATGGAGGGTGATGGGGCAGGAGGAGTATCAGGGAGCTTTCGACTTGCGGATGCAGATTGCCACCGCGCCCCGAATCCACCTGACCCTCGTCATCCTGAAGCTCCCTCTCCTAGCCTTCGATCTGGCCTGTGCCTTCCTCCTACTAGCACTGGTGCGAAAGCGTTCCAGAGGGGCTATCATCTCCTTCGCTTTCTGGATGTTCAATCCCATAGGTCTGTACATCTCCTATCTGTACGGCCGCTACGATGTGGTGGCTGCCTTCTTCGTCCTGCTCAGCCTGTATTTCTTCCAGGGCGTCCGACCTCTAGCGTCTCTTGCCAGCCTGACGCTCACCATGTTATCACGCGTGATATACGCGGCCTTGGCGCCCTTCTTCCTCATCGGAGCGTTCAAGCAACTCCAGAGGCAGAAGCGCATCGCCCTCGGAGTTGGGATCCTTGCGGGTGTCGTCCTTCTCACCCTTGTCTCCGGGGCCTTTCCGCGCGTCATAGCTCTTGTGGACCAGGCTCATGGGCAGTTCTTGCTGGCAGCAAAGCTACCCATCATCCTCCACGACGAACTGGTGCTCTTCGTCATCGCCTACGCACTCCTCCTGTTCAGCAGCGTAGAAAGGGATTTGTCCTCCCACATGGTGCTTCGCAAGTACTCCTCCATGGTTTTCCTGACCATGTTCTCACTGGCCTTCTTCAACCCTCAGTACTTCTTCGCGGTCCTGCCGTTCCTGGCGCTGGAGATTGCCGAGCAACCTCGTCTTCTCTGGTTTCACCTCGTTCAGATCGCTGGGTATGCCGTCTATCTCCTGAACTGGGGGGCGCAGACGACGTGGTGGCTATTCCTGCCCCTCAATCCATCTCTGTTCTCGCGTCTGACGCCGCCCGAGTTGATCATCCAGGCCTACACCAACTACAAAGCTGTAATTGCTATCTTCCGCAGCCTGCTCACAGCGGCTTCACTCTGGATGGCCTACCTGATCTTCCGGACGCTACCCTCCTCGAAGCAAACTCAATCCTGACCGGTTGCAGGACATGGCCGAAAACAGGAAGCGAGTCGTTCTCATCGTTGTCCTGCTATCCATCCTCCTGTCGGCAGTAGTCGCAGCTCGGCGCCTGGTTCCCTCCAGTGTGACTTCTGCAGTCGGCAGCTTGCCCCCGATGAACTATGAGGAGCTGAGCAGCCCCCCAGCACAGACCACATGGAACGTTCCCGACTACCCCGCTATCGGAGCCATGCGAGAAAGCGGGCTGTATACGCTCCGACTCTGCCAAACCGAGTTTGAAGGGCTCGAAGGGCCCGTCTACGGACTCGTGCCCGGTCGGGAGTATGGCATGATCTTCATTCGCGACACCTCCACCATGATGCCTGCTCTGCAATACTTCTACGGCGACCAGTACCTGAGAACGCCCATCGAAGAATTCCTCCGGCGCCAGTACGGATCGGAAGCAGCAAGTGCGGATGGGGACATCCCCGGCGATGGGGCCATCAGCGGGGTGATAGCTGCTGGTGGTCACATCGACAAGGCCACTGTTGTCTCCGACGAGGAGACTCACTTGATCCACGCGGCCTGTCAATACTACCGCGCCGTTGGCGGCACAGAGTGGCTGCAAAAGGAACTCTCAGGGGAGACCATCATCGCACGATTGAATCGCGCCCTGGAGTGGCTCTACATCCACCGCTTCGACGATGGTCATCAACTCATCAAGAGAGGCCATACCACCGACTGGGGTGACATCAAACTCGAGGCCGCGCCCAAGCCCACGAACATCGATCCCGACACCGACCACTGGACCTGCTCCATCTATGATCAGGCCTTGACCTATCGTGCCCTCTTGGACTTGGCGGAGATGAACCAGGCGGTGGGAGATGCAGCGCGAGCCCACGAACTGAAGGCACAGGCCGAGCAGCTACGCCGCTCCGCCAACGAGAAGCTCTGGGACTCGGCAAGAGGATGGTACCTGCTCCACCTACACGTCACCCCCTTGGTCCATGACTTCCCAGAGGAGGAGATGATAGGCATATCCAATGCGTTGGCCGCCCACTGGGGACTCAGCGATCCTTCCCGCACTCAGAGGCTATTCTCCAGCCTGGAAGGTGCCCGCCTGGCTGCCAGGGCGCGCAAACCTGGCCTGAGCCTGTACCCACCGTATCCAGAGGGATTCTTCGCCCATGAGCAGATGTCCCCAGGGGAGTACCAGAATGGCGGGCTCTGGGATTGGTGGGGCGGCATGCAGATAACGGCAGAGTTCGAGACGGGCTTTTCCGCCATGGCCCTTGCGCATCTGAGGATGGTAGGGAAAGATTGGGCATCGCATCCGGCCGAAGTATTCGAGTGGCAAATGCCGTCAACTGACGAGGGATGGGGATCCCCCAACTACGCCAGTGCCGCCGGTACCATGACCGAGGCGATCGTGCGAGGGCTGTTCGGAGTCACAATAGAAAGGGATAGGGCGCGTGTACTGCCCCGCCTGAGGAAACATGACGGCGAAATCCGAGCCTTTCAACCATCCACGGGGCTATACGTATCCTACGACTACATGTATGGGCAAGACTCCATTGTGCTCGACTACGGGTCAAACCACCCCAGGTCTATAGAAGTCAGGCTTCTATTCCCCTTGGGAAGAGGGATAGAAGAAGTCTCCATCGATGGCGCTCAAGTCCCCCATCAGGTGGAGACCCTGCTACAAGACAGTTACTGCGCTTTTGAGGCACCCTCAGGTGTCCATCGGGCCATGGTCAGGCTGCAGGCCCACTGAGAACTCGTCGCGTGCCGTACTGCTGCTCGTAGTAGCTTGTATACTCTCCGGACTTGATCTTCTCCCACCACCAGCGGTTCTCGCGATACCAGCGGACGGTTCGGTCCAGCGCGTCCTCAAATTCATGCCTGGCACGCCATCCGAGTCCATGGATCTTGCTGGAATCGAGGGAATATCGTCTGTCGTGTCCGGGTCGATCCTCCACGAACTGGATGAGGTTCTTCTGCTTGCCCATCAGCTTCAAGATGGTCTCCGTCATCTCCAGGTTGGTGAGCTCGGTGTCGCTTCCGACATTGTAGATCTCCCCATCCTGCCCTTGATGCAGCATCAAATCGATAGCTTCACAGTGGTCGAGCACGTATAGCCAGTCCCGCACATTCAGCCCATCGCCGTAAAGGGGCAAGGGCTTGTTGTCCAGGGCGTTGGTGATAAAGAGCGGGATGACCTTCTCTGGGTACTGATAGGGGCCGAAGTTGTTCGCAGCGCGTGTGATGATTACTGGCACGCCGTACGTCACGTGATAGGCGCGACACATCAGGTCTCCGCCCGCCTTGCTGGCGGAGTACGGGCTGTTGGGAAGAAGGCTGTCCGTCTCTGTAGAGGATCCTTCGACCACGCTGCCGTAGACCTCATCGGTAGAGACGTGGACTATTCTCTCTAGTCCGAAATTCCTGACGGCTTCCAAGAGAACATGAGTGCCATACACGTCTGTCTGAATGAAACTCCCTGCTTCGAGAATGCTGCGATCTACATGAGTCTCAGCCGCGAAGTTGACTATGCCATCGATCTTGTGCTCTTGGACGACCTGGTATACGAGTTCCGTGTCGCAGATGTCCCCTTTCACAAAGCTATAGTGGGGGTCATCAGCCACATCCTGCAAGTTGTCCAAGTTGCCGGCATAGGTCAGCTTGTCGTAGACGACCACGCTGTAATCTGCGTACTTGTCCAGGATGTGATGGACGAAGTTGCTCCCAATGAAGCCAGCGCCACCGGTGATCAGCAAGTTTTTCAAAGTTCTCGACCTCCCACTGGAGTAGTGACCCCAGGACGAGCTACAGCTTCTTACCCCGACGAGTATAGGCCTCTCGCATCAACTCTCTCACATCCTGGACAGTGAGGAGATAAGTCTCCGTTTTCTTCTCGCCTCTGACCTCACCTGTACCAAGCCTGCCCTGGAGTATCAGCCCATCCTCCGTCTCGATGAGTCGTATGCCGGTGAAGCCGTGCTCGTCAACATAATGACCAATAGTCCTCAGCACGTCCTGGTAGTCGGTCTTGAGCATGCCCTGGAAAAGCTTCTGCATCGGTTCCCCCCTTGGCCTGCGCGTTCTTGCTCATAACTCGCGAATCAACTTCTCCAGATCCTCGTGGCTTAGAACCCTAGTTCTGGACACTACATTGTACCCGTCTCTCGTGCTCACCAGCGCCTGGCCTTGAAGGACCACACCGCCCTCGACCTCCAGTATGCAGATGTCGCGCAACCTCTGGCTCTCCGCCATCCGGCCTACGGCCTGGAGCGTGCGCTCATAACTCAGTGTTCCACCCTTGAATGGAGTCATGTCATCCCCTCCTGCCAAACCGAGCATTCATCGCCCTGTTTACCTTGGCCACCGCCTTACGTGGCGAAGCGTAGCGCCTCAGGTAGTACTTGGTATCTCGCCTGATGCTATTGCGTAGCTTTCTGCGCTGGGACTCCATCAACGCCCACCTCAGGAATACAGGATCGTGGCCTTTGATCTTCGGCTCGGTGGGGTTGCGGCTGTAGCCGTCGTGATCCTTGACCAATGACAGGCTGTGTTCCACACAGTAGTCATACAGATCATTGCCCGGATACGGTGTGTAGAACGCTGGACTATAGTAGTCGGGATCGATCTCCTTCAGCATTGCGATCGTCTCCCTGATCTCTTCTTCCGTCTCTGTGGGTAATCCCAACATGTAATTCGCCCAGATGCGGATGTCGTACTTGCGGCAGATAACCGCTGCTTCCAGATTCTTGGCCACAGTCGTGCCCTTCCGGATGAACCTGAGGACGCGATCGCTGCCACTCTCGAAACCCAGGAAGAGTCCTTGCAGCCCCACTTCCCCCATGCGCCTGATCATGTCCTCATGCTTGACCACATGGTCAACCCGCGCCTGGCACCAGTAGGGCTGTGTGAACCCCTCTGCCTCATACGAGTCGCAGAACTCCTGCACCCATACACGATCTTCAGTCAGGCAGTCATCATGGATCATCAGCGTGTTGAAGTGGTACTTTTCTCGTAGTTGCTTCAACTCTGCTATGACATGAGACACACTTCGTCGCCTTACACCCTTGCCAAAGAGGATATCCTCACCCGGCTTGCAGAAGGCACAATTGTAGCGGCACCCTCGTCCAGCGATGATGGTCACAAAAGGAGGACGAGTCTCAGCCGATAGGGGGGCCTCCGGCGAATCATAGTCGTAGCCGGCCTTCCGCCATTCCTCCAAGTAGATATCCCTATCGGCGAAGGGCAGTTCATCAAGGTTGGGGCGGTCACCGTCGATCAGCCGGTCTACCCTCTCGCCCCGCTCGAACTTGTGCAGCATCTCGACAAAGGAAATCTCTCCCTCGCCGATGACGACGTGGTCCACCAGGGGATTGCTCAGGACCTCGTCGGGAACCAAGGTGGGGTGGGGACCTCCAACAACAGTGATGGTATTCGGGTTCGCCTCTTTGACGAGTTCGATGCCTTTCATGGCAGGGTTGAAGTCCACGCTCAGCATTCCAAATCCTGCCACGTCCGGAGCTCGGCTGCGTACTTCCTGCCGGAAGTGATCCCAGTCCCGCAGAGCCCGTCGGTCGATGAGGCTCACCTCGTGGCCAGCCTGCTTGGCGCAAGCCGAGAGCAACGCAAGTCCGTGGCCAATCCACCCTCCGGACATGCCCTTGCCGGCGCTGTTGAAACCGTCAACGCCTCCTCCACTGCAAACCAGTGTTACCTTCATGCGGGCAGGTCTTCCTTCAGCGCCGAGAACCCATCACCCGTCAGGTTCCCAGCGTCCGCCAGTCTTCGGAGAGGCTGAGATAGCGCCTCCGCCAAGGCGCTGTTACAGTATCCCAATCTGGCTGTGGTCACCTATCGTCATCCGGTAGGCCTTTGGCCTCAGAGGCGACCGATTAATCACCACATTGCGCCCGATGACGCTGTCCTCGATGCGGGCTCCAATGTCCGTGATCTTGCAGTTCTCCAAGATGATGCAGTGTTCTATCTCGCTGTTCTGGATCAGGACGTCATGATAGATAGCAGTGAACGGGCCGATGTACGCATCCACAATGCGGCTGTTCTCCCCAATGATGGCCGGCCCACGAATGGTGCTGTTGATGATCTCGGCGCCCTTCTCGATGATGATGCGCCCAGACAGACTGGACCTCTCATCCACAATACCCAAGTTGTGAGTCTCCATCGTCTCCAGCAGGAGACGATTGCAGTCCAGCATGTCGCGGGCTTTTCCGGTATCTATCCACCATCCCTGATGGACGTACGGATAGACCTTGTACCCGTGATCCACAAGGTACTGGATGGCGTCCGTGATCTCCAACTCTCCCCGCCACGAAGGCTCGATATTCTTCACAGCCTCAAAGACGTGATGATCGAACATGTAGATGCCCACCAGGGCCAGATCACTAGGTGGCTCCTTGGGCTTCTCCACCAACCGCACAATCTGACCATCCCTCAGTTCCGCTACACCAAACTGCTGCGGATTCTCCACCCTCGTAAGCACTATCTGAGAGTTCCAGTTGCTCGCAGCGAACTGCTTCACGAGCCCCGCGATGCCACCCTCAAGGACATTGTCGCCCAGGAACATGACGAACCTGTCGTCACCCAGGTACTGTTCCGAAATGAGCACCGCATGGGCTAACCCCAGCGGCGCCTCCTGCTGGATGTACGTGACATCGGCGCCCCACTCAGAACCGTCGCCCACCGCCGCTTTGATCTCAGAAGCCGTATCTCCGACGACGATCCCAATGTCAGTGATGCCCGCCTCCACGATGGCGTCTATGGCGCGAAAGAGCACTGGCCGGTTCGCCACAGGCACCAGTTGTTTGGCGCTAGTGTAAGTAATGGGGTATAGGCGAGTGCCTTTACCCCCACTCAGGATTAATGCCTTCACTGCATCCCCGCCATTCTCATCTGTCAACCGCCTTTGTGCTCAGCGTAGTACCTATGCAAACTGGTGTCGATCTTTACATTGGTCAACACCGCTCCAACAAGATGGACTTTCACTTTCTCTAGTAACGCTTTTGCTTTCTGGGCATGATCTCGCTTGGTGCCCCCAGCCCTGATGACCAGTAGCACTCCATCGACTTTGGAGGCAAGGACCGCGGCATCAGTCACGGCGATGATAGGCGGCGCGTCGAACAGGACGATGTCCGCCCTTTCCGACAGAACTGCTATGATCTCCTCCATGCGACGCGAGCCCGCCAACTCTGATGGGTTGGGAGGAAGGGGACCACTCGGTAGCAGCCACAGCCCCGGGACTTCCGTATCTAGTAGAGGCGGATCAGCCATGGCTCCTTCGTCCACGACCATGGTGGTGAGGCCGACACCATTGCTCACACCGAAGATCTCATGCTGCGACGGGCGCCTCAAGTCGCAATCCACCAAGATGACCCTCTTCTCAGCCCGGGCCAGTGTCACAGCCAGATTGGCCAGCGTGGTGGATTTTCCCTCCTCGGGCCCTGGAGAAGTAACCACCATGGTCTTGATCGGTTTGTCCAGGCTGGAGAACTCCAGATTGGTGCGCAACGTGCGATACGCTTCACTGATGGGGGAGCGAGGCGTGGTGAGCGTGATCAAACTGTCAGAACGATCGGTCTCAGTCATGACTGCAAGCCTCCGGTATTCTGTACGCGGCACGTGACTGTACGGCCATGCTCGTCTCGCGGCAAACAGAAGAGAGCACTACTCTCGGCTTGAGAAGACAGCGGGGACCCACGACGGCTATCTCGCCCAGGGCAGGAAGAAACGCCTTCCTCTCCCCCCTGATCGCCCCGCCTCTTCACCCGCCCCTATGGTCGGAATGGAGCCCAGGACAGGTACTCCGACGTGTCGCTCCACGTCCTCCAAGGACCTCAATACGTCAGATTCAAGGTACTCCAGGCCGAACGCCACCAAGAGGCCGACGAGAAGCCCCAACACGCCCCCCGCCAGAGCCAACGTCTTGGTCTTGGGCCAGTGCACCCAACCATACCTGGCGTCCTCGAGAATGCGTATCAGGACGCGATCCCTCCGGTCTATGTCCAGTATCTGCGCCGCGTGATAGGCCACGAAACTGTGGGAAAACGCGCTGGCCACATCGCGAGCTTCTTCTGGGCTGGCCCTATCCACATCTATCCGGATCAGAAGATCCTCCGGTATGGGAGCGACGGTCACGCTAGCCAGCAGCTTGTCGGTAGTTACGTCAAGCTGCAGCTGATCTATCACCTCCTGGGCCATGTTGGTAGTGTGAATCTGGTTGGCGAACTGCCTCAGGAGTTGCTCCGAAACCAGTCCAAGTCCGTAGTCGTACCTGGCGGGGCTCACCTGCAACACAGCCGACGAACGATAGATGGGTGGTCGCACCTCGCTGAAAATCACTGCACCGGTCACGGTGACCACACAGGCCACTACAATGATCCACCACTTGCGTAGCAGCACTGTGAGGTATTGCTTCAATTCCATTCATGCCTCCTAGTGACGTAGCCAGATCTGCTTCGTGGTGGCGTAGAGCCAGCTACCGTCGCCTCGTCGGCTATTCTACCACAACTGCCAAGTGCGAGCAAAAGGTCCATTGGAAAACCAGTTCACACCCTGATCTTGCTATGGGACAGGAACCACTAGTACAATAATGCTGTATCTTGATAGGCGGAGGGCAACTTGGCTCGCAAACGACCGCGAAGGCGCCGAACCAGTCAGATCATCTTCCTGATCCTGAGCATCCTGGTGGTGATAAGCATGGCCGTCGGATACCTCCTCGCGACGTTGCCGGAACCCTCTCCCCCCACCGGGACGCCGACTCCATTGCCAACGTACGCGCCAGAGGCGCTCTTGGCACCACTGGCCGCCCTTCTGACCTAGGGCGGGCGAAACAGCACCCCGGGGCATCCCCTGCACCCCCTGATATCCCGGGATCTATTACCCTTCCAAGCGACGCAGAGTTGCGGCCACAAGGCCGAAGGCTCCCGTCAACATCATGTCGCCGTAGGGCGCAGCCAGGTGGTAGCCCAGAGGCTCAGCCAAGTGGCGGTTCGGCCCCGTGACGCTCACGAATTCAAAGGGGGCGAGCGTCATGTAGTCCGGATGGATGGTGGCTCCATGGCCGTTGTCGGCGAAGACCTCGCTGCTGGTCAGTGTCCCCGATCTCAGACGCCGTACGTGATCACTGAGCTTCGCGGCGTCCATCAAGACAGTATGATGCTCGAACAACCCCCAGATTCTCTCTTCCCGCACTAAGACGCCTATTGTATGTTGGTTGCCCACATTGACCACGACCAGTCCTCGCTCCCGGCGTGCGGCAACCTGGGCGTCGCAAAGAGCACCCCAGACGGCTGCCATCCCCGTGTCCATCATGAACGCTCCCGGCACGTCTAGCTGAACAGCCTTCATCCGAGTCAAGTAGTCTGGCACGTCGCGATACAGAAGAGTGCGCATGTCCCCGCTCCCCTCAACAAACCTCTCCCAGTGCTGGAAGCGGAACCGGCGGTTGCTTCCTCCGCCTATCAGTTCTCCGTGATCTTGGACCGCGACTGCATAGAGTTCGGGAAGCTGAACGTCGAAGGCAGCCAAGGCATAGCCCAACGCTGACAGATCAACGTCCCGCGTCTGGATCGTGGTGACATCGCCACCGGGGACCCGGTCCACAATCTCTACGCCCAGGTGTCTGACTTCTTCGGGATCGTCGCGAATGGTCTTCGCTGCCATAGGTGTAGCTAGAACCCTGAACCCTCCCTTCAAGTGCTTCTTGATAGCGCTCACGCTGGGTCCGCCTCCCATCAGGTTCCCGGTGAGGAAGACGTCCTTTCCCTGAGCTGTGGCCTCGTTGATCTTCCCTGCCACAATCGAGGTCATGGAGGGAAGGACGAGCTTGACGCAGTTCTCCATTGGCCTGTCGCTTTCGTAGAGAAGAATATCTTGCGTCCCAGCTCCAACGTCTATCGCCAGAAGACGATCAACCTTCCGGGGGCCAGCCATAATCCCGCTCTCCTCAAAAAGGAAAAGCCTGGGCGAGAGTCGGCTATTACCACCCTCGTATCCCGGGCTTTCAGTTTACGATGCCCTTGACGGGGACATCTGGTAGAGCTCTCACGAGCTATCTAGAAGAGCTTTGGTTCTTTGTCCGGATGCAGCCTGCTGAACTTGGCCAGCAAGTCGTCCTGCGACTCTTCGTGATCCGGATCCGGTACGCAGCAATCGACAGGACAAACTAGTGCGCACTGGGATTCCTCGAAGAAGCCAACGCACTCCGTGCACTTGTCGGGATCTATGACATAGACCTCATCTCCCTCACTGATTGCCTCGTTGGGGCATTCCTCCTCGCAAGCTGCGCAGGCGATGCACTCGTCCGCATCGATCTTGTACGCCATTTCCGACTCTCCTTTCCATGATTTCTGCTGGTGCAATCCCTCGATCTAGGATTCGACCTTGATAATTATACTCAAGCTGAGATGCTGCGCAAGTAATGTCAATGCCAGAAGACAGTTTGGCCGGCAGCGCTGGCAAAACCGTTCGTGGTGTTTCTGCCATTCTCTTGCCGGAGGGATACCAGACTTGGCGACCTTCTTTCCACTAGGTGGGAACTATGTCTTGGCGGAAGCACGGTTGTTCGTTGCTCCGCCAGGCCAGTTGTGGTATGTTTTGTAAGAACCTCAGCGCCACAAGGCAGGGGATAGCGAACGGGATGGAAGGCAATCGGGTCTTGGTCGTTGACGATGATCCAGCGCTACTGCCGTTGATCGAGTACACCTTTGCCAAAGAAGGCTACGAGGTCTACACCGCATCAGACGGGCGAGAAGCCCTGCGCCAGTTCTTCGACCACAGGCCAGATCTAGTCATACTCGACATCATGATGCCTGGTATGGATGGCTGGGAGACCTGCCGTCGCATGCGGGAGGTCTCTGATGTGCCGATCATGATGCTCACTGCGCGCGGGCAGGACGAAGACATCATCCGCGGCCTTGAGTACGGCGCCGACGACTACATGACCAAACCTTTCAGCATCAAAGTTCTGTTGGCCCGCGCTCGCGCTGTCCTCCGCCGGGCAGCGCTGCCCGCCGTCGAGTATGAGGACCCGGCGATCTACAGCGACGACTACCTCACCATGGATCTCAAAGAACGCCGCCTAACCGTTAGGGGCGAATCGGTCAAGCTCACTCCCACCGAGTACCGTCTCCTCGCCTATCTAGTGCAGAACGCCGGTCACGTCCTCACCTCCCAGCAGATTCTCGAAAACGTCTGGGGTTGGGAGTATCAGAACGACTTGGACTACGTTAGGGTGTACGTCTGGCATCTCAGGCAAAAGCTGGAAGAAGACCCCAAGAACCCCAGGTACATCCTCACTGAGCTGGGTGCAGGCTACCGCTTCCAGAAAGCGGGCTGAAGCACCAATCCCTCAGAACCCTCTGCTCGGCCGCTCCCGCAAGGCAATAGTGACCATCATCGCTCCATCCAGCTCCTGGTCTGCCGAGCATGGAAGAGCATTTGTGCAGGCACATGGGCCATTCTGACGGTAACATCAACGCGAAGGCCAATCGGGGCAGCCGGAGTTGCGATGAAGAGGAAACGATGTGCGGAAGGCCATGCGACTTGGCGGGCCGCCGGGAGACTGGCAACCAGTCGGTGCTGGAGCGCGCGGCCGCATACGAAGTCACTCAGGGTGTCAGCTACTGCCCTGTCTCCGCTGAGCAAGGGAGATGCCGTGCCAGCGAGGAATCACCTCCCAGCTCTTGCAGAGATGAAGGTGGCTATGTCTTCAAAGCGTGAACCCGTCGGGAATACCCGCGCTACGCCCAGAGCTTGCAGCTTGTCCACGTCCCTGGCAGGGATGTTGCCCCCGACGAGAACCATCAAGTCGTTCAATCCTTTCTCCTCGAGCAACATCATGAGCTTTTCAGCCAAAGGCAAGTGCGCTCCCGAAAGGATGGAGAGGCCGATGACGTCCACGTCCTCTTGCAGAGCAGCCTCCACAATCTGCTCAACCGTCTGATGCAGGCCCGTATATATGACCTCCATACCAGCGTCACGCAACGCGTGGGCGACGACTTTGGCCCCCCGGTCGTGACCGTCAAGACCTGGTTTCGCGATCAACACCCTGATCGGCGTCTTCACCATGCTGCTCCTCGTCGTACTCAAAGTCGCCGTCCAACACCTCGGTCAGCACGCCACATAGTTCTCCAGGATGGTGTATGAAGGCGTATCGGTTGCCCATCAAGCGGCGCGGCCGGTCGTCGATGGTCTTGATGCCCTTGTCCCTCAATTCCGCCAGAGCATCCTCCACATCATCCACCCTATAGGAGACAAGAAAAAGGCCCTCACCCCGCCCCCGAATGAACCTACCCACCTCGCTATCTGGAGATGTGGCCTCAATCAACTCCAAGGCTACGTCTCCGACGTAGTAGCGAGCTACCCTTATCTTCTCGCTTTCAGCGACATAGACGGTGGCAAGCTCAAGCCCGAGGTCTTCTTCGTAGGTCCGGCGGGCCTTGTCCAGATCCTCGACGGCGATACACAGATGGTCAATAGCCTGGATCTTCACGACTCTCTGTCCTTCTCCTCAAGGGCCGTGAGCACCTTGTCGGGAGTGATCGGAAAATCCTTGATCCAAACACCCACGGCATCATACACAGCACTGCCGATAGCCTGGAACATGTTCATGGAACCCCAGAGACCAGCCTCCTTGGCCCCAAAAGGGCCCTCTGGGTCAAGGGTTTCCACGATGATGGGCGTGATGTTGGGCATATCCACAGCGAGAGGCACCTTGTACTCCAGCATGTTGGCGTTGAGCATCTGTCCCTGATCCCAGTAGTGCTCTTCTAGCAAGGTCGCCCCGACCCCGCCAGAAGCGGCGGAACCCTCCAATTGTCCTTCCACAGCCGTAGGGTTGATGGCGAAGCCGCAGTCATGGGCACCAGTGACGTCGGTCACCCTTACCTGTCCAGTCTCGGGGTCTGCCTCCACTTCCGCGACGACGGCTCCAAAGCTGAAGGTCCCCGCATGTTGTCCCTGGGGATTGCTCACCCACTCCCGCCTCTGATCCACCTTGGGCATGTACGAGCCTCGGCCCATGACGGGCGTGTTGTCGATGAGCGCTTTGCGGATCACCTTGCCCAGCCAGACGTTCCAGTCCGGCCTCTCCTTGACTAAGACATAGCCATCCTTGAGGTCCAGCTCATCGGCGGTAGCATCCAGCATGTCAGAGGCGATGCTCAGGATTTGCTCCCTGGCGTCCATTGCCGCCGCCTTGACCGCGTTGGCCGAGACGAATGTGGCTGCCTGCGAATACGCTCCCTGGTCCAGCGGGGTGATCTCCGAATCGGCTGAAACCAGGCTGATGTCGTCCATCTTCAAACCCAGTACGTCGGCAGCAACCTGCACAACCATGCTATCATTGCCTTGACCGTTGTCCACCACGCCGGAAATCAATGTTGCGCCACCGTCCTCGTTGAACTTGATCATGGCCGATGACCCGCCACGGATGCCCATGGGAAATCCAACCATCATCCCGTTGGCCCCGATGCCGATGCCTTTGCCATAGGGGAGCTTTCCCCTCTTCTCCCTCCATCCGGACTTCTCTGCCGCGTTCTCTATCGCCTCGCTGAGCCCACAGCTGATGATCTTGGAGCCTGTGGCCTGCATGTCCCCGGTCTTGAGGGCGTTCTTCAGCCGTATCTCCACGGGGTCGATCCCCAGTTCCTCGGCGATCATATCCAGCTGCATGCCCAGCCCACCTAGAAAGGCCCGCCCGTGGCAGCGATACATACCTCGGACGGGCTTGTTGGTGTAAACGCGGTACCCGTTGAAGCGCACATTCGGGAGGCGATACGTCTCCTCCCACACCAGGAAGGGCACAGAGGTGGCGATGGGTCCTGTGCTGCTGTAAGCCCCACCGTCCATAACTACCTTGATCTCGTTGGCTAGGAATGTCCCGTCCTTCGCCACCCCCGTCTTCAGGTCGACGATCATGCAGTGCGCTTGGCGCACGCTCGTGAAGCTCTCCTCCCTCGTGTAGACCAACTTCACGGGCCTGCCCGCTTTCCTGGCTAGGAGGGCAGCGATGAACTCGCCCGGAAAGATGTCCGACCTCCCTCCGAACGCCCCGCCCGTACAAACCTTGCGCACCCGAACCTTGCTCAGCGGCATCTCCAACAGATTGGACAGCGCTTTGGCCTTAGTATGCGGAGAGGCGTTCGGTGTCCAGATCTCCAAGTCCCCCGCAAGATCGCAGTTCGCCAGCACCGCGTATGGCTCAGTCTGGCAGTAAGTATATTCCGAATCGACGAAGCGATCCTCTCGAATGTAGTACGCCTCCTTGAACGCCCTGTCTACATCCCCGACCTCGATGGGCACGTGGATATTGATGTTGTCCTCGGCGTGATCGTGAATCTGCGGGGCCCCTGCCTGCATGGCTTCAACGGGATCGAATACGGCAGGTAGAACCTCGTAGTCGACCTCGATCAACTCCAGAGCCTCCATGGCAGTCTCCTCATCCTCTGCGGACACGGCTGCCACGTCCTCTCCGATGTAGCGAACCTTCTCCTCAGTCAGGAGTTGCTGGTCACGCGTGTAGCGGAACACCCCCCACTTGGCGCCCGCCGTATCCTTGCCTGTCACCACCGCCTTGACGCCCGCGAGTCTCTCAGCTCTGCCGGTGTCGATGTTCAAAATCCTAGCATGGGGATGAGGACTTCTCAGCACCTTCGCATAGAGCATGCGCGGTAGCGTGAGGTCCGCTGTGTAGCGCGCCTGGCCCGTGGCTTTGTCCAGGGAATCGATCCTGGCCACTCGCTGGCCGACAAGAGTACGCTCTGGCACTGATCCGCCCTCCTTTCTACATCGCCCCTGCCGCCGACATGATCGCTTCAACGATCTTCGCATATCCGGTGCAACGACACACTACGCCCGAGATGGCCCGTCGAACCTCCTCCTCGGTGGGGTTGCAGTTCTCCTCCAACAAGGCCTTGCTGGTCAGGATCATCGCTGGAGTACAGAAACCGCACTGGATAGCACCACGCTCAATGAAGGCCTTCTGAACGGGGTGCAACTTCCCCTCGGACGCCAAGCCTTCTATGGTCTCGATCTCCTTACCCTGAGCTTCGACGGCTAGAGTGAGGCAGGAGCGCACATGCTCTCCATTCACAAGGATCGTGCACGTCCCGCATGCACCCTCCCCGCATCCAACCTTGGTGCCCGTCAGTTCCAGATCATCTCGCAGCACCTCCACTAGGGTCTGGTTGGGCATGACGAAAACATCGTACTGATCACCATTGACCTTCAGCTGGATCAGCCGCTTCTCCATGAGTCACTCCCATTCCAGCGCATTTGTTATCGCCCTGCGCGTCAGAACTCGCACCATCTTTCTCCTGTAGGATGCATCGCTGCCGATATTGTCCACCGGTCGAGCCACCTCGTACGCTGCATCGGCGGCCTGGGCCACAAGTTCTTCGGTGATGCGCTGTCCCTCCAGGATCTCGCTGGCTTTCCCCACCATCATCGGGCCCGTTCCGAC
>CAYGAW010000007.1:0-15976 GCA_964347945.1 uncultured Anaerolineales bacterium | reverse complement strand
GGGAGCATGATCCCGGACCACGTTCATGAAGACTCGGAGGAAGTGATGTTCATCATCAGCGGGCGGGCCAGGCTGGTGATCGAAGGGGAAGGAGAGTGGGAGATCGGCCCGGAGACCGCCATCTACTCTCCGTTGGGCAAGAAGCATCGGCTGGAGAACATCGGCGATGAGCCGCTGAAGCTGGTGTGGGTCTACGGCCCACCCCTGCCACAACATCATGAGCAGTAGACTGCTCTAGAGTGAATTCACGTGCAAAAGGAGAATGGATCAACATGTTTGAGGAAACGAGACGCTACGTCAAGACGCTCGGTCTGCCGGAAGGGGATTTGAAGGATCTACCGACGTCGGACGCCAGGTTCCCGGATGGTGCGACCTATCGCATTGAGGTGCCGACGGTGAACTCGGCCGAGGCCGTTGCGGCCTTGCTAGAGACCAGCGACAAGATGGGAATCACCATCAACCGCGTGACCGAGACCTACGGCATGTTCCGGCACACCCGGCAGGAGTTGAAAGAGTACTGCCGGCTGTGCAGTGAGTATGGCGCGGAGTTGGTTCTTTCGGTGGGGCCACGAGCCACGTATGACACGGGTGCTACGGTGCTGTCCCCGCAGGGCATGCGCATCAGCTATCGGCTGCGCGGGATGGAGCAGGTGCTCCGGGCGGTGGAGGACATCAAGCGCGGCATCGACATCGGCTGCCGTGGCTTCCTGACCTACGACGAAGGGATGCTCTGGCTGGTGGCGCAGATGCGCAAAGACGGCGAGCTGCCTGATGACGTCGTCTTCAAAGTGTCGGCGCATTTGGGGCACTGCAACCCGGCCTCATTCAAAGTCCTCCAAAGCCTGGGCGCAGACAGCATCAACCCCGTGCGTGACCTGCAATTGCCCATGATCGCCGCGCTGCGGGCGGCGGTGACAGCGCACCTGGACATCCACACGGATAACCCGCCCGCATCGGGAGGATTCATCCGCGTCTACGAGGCGCCCGAGATAGCGCGGGTGGCCGCGCCAGTGCATCTAAAGACCGGCAACTCGGTGGTGAGCGGCCACGGACAGATCACCACCGCCAGCGACGGCAAGCGCATGGCGGACCAGGCGGCCATCGTCGTAGAGATGGTGAGCAAGTATTACCCGCAGGCAAAGCAGAGCGAGAGAGGCGCCGCGGACCTGAGGATTCCGGTTGTCTAGCCGCTGCGGCGTTCCGTGGCGTGAAGGGGTTAGCGCCTTTCCGTCGGCATCCCCGCTCCCATAGATGGATCGGCATAGAGAGGAGATCTCATGGGCAAGTGGAAGTTGCCGCCGTCAGGTGGCCACATGGACAAGCCGTCTGGCGTTTACTACCAGACCATGACAAAAAGCGAGGTCGAGGAGCGACTCAAGGTCAACGATATCATCCTCATACCTGTGGGCAGCACCGAAAACCATGGGGCAGCCCAGCCCTTTGGCGAAGACACGTTTCTAGTGACGCGGATGGCTGAGGCAGTCGCCGAGGCGACTGGATGCACCGTTGCCGAACCGGTGTGGTATGGTTCACATCCGTATCACCACCTGGGCATGCCGGGGACCGTGGTTGTCCCCGAAGATACGTTCCTTGCCTACCTGCGGGCTATCATCGCGGGATTCTGGAACACGGGGTTCCGCAAACAGATACTGATCAACGGCCATGGCCAGGAAGAGGTGATACCTCTGGCCCTGCACCAGTTTGCGAAAAAGTACCAGGTGCCGAGTATGCTGGTCTCGTTGCACTGGCCTACAGTGATTCACGACTTCCTGAAAGATAAGGCGCACGGCGGGCCGTTCGAGACGCCTTTCCGGCACGCCGACGAGGCTGAGTGCTCGTATTCCCTCGCCCTCTTTCCCGAGATGGTCAGGCTGGAAAAGGCGGAGGACACTGCCCCAGAGGGCTTCATGCCCCCCGGCCACGTGGACAAGGGTGGGGACGTGTACCACGCTCCCATCAAAGGCCACGAGCAGGTTGGCTTCGGCGGCATCGAGGTTGTGATGACGCCCGAAGGTGCCGTTGGTAGACCGTCGCTGGCTGAGGCATCCAAAGCTGAGGCAGGTTTGAATGCGCTCTTTGACTACATAGTTCGGCTGATTGGGGATATTCTGGAGCGCTTCCCGCCTGGTGAGTTGCCGCCGGTTGACAAGGTCACGATGCGGGATCCTGACGAGATCGACGCTTTGCTGAAGGGGCCGTTCCACGGTGGCAAGCACATCTATACCATTGCCTATCCTCCGTGATGGTGCACGCTGGCCAATCTGAATCGTAGGTGACATTCTTGGCAGAGCGCACTCTGCACTGAGTCGCTACGCCCTGCCCTACCTCGGCGACGATGGGGCTTTGCCTCTGGCGGAGAGGCTCTTGGTCACGGTACACGGGTCTAACAGTGCACAACCCCCGTGTGTGGGCTCAGGACAAAAGACTCCTCCGAAGTCCGATGATCTAGTATGACCAGTTCAATTATGGGAGGGTTGAAGTGAAGACTCTGAGAGTGAATATGGATCGTTTGCAGGCAAAGTGGGAGTCTATCCCACCTGAGTACGAGTCCCTCGGAGGGCGAGCGCTCATTGCGAAGATACTGTTGACAGAGGTTGCACCACGATGCGAGCCCCTGGGGCCGAACAACAAACTCATCTTCGCGCCTGGACTCCTGGGCGGTACCAGCCTGTCAAGTTCAGGCAGGCTTTCCATCGGGGGCAAGAGCCCTCTGACAGGCGGAGTCAAGGAGGCTAACTGCGGAGGCAACGCCGGTTCCGACTTGGCTCGTCTGGGCGTCAAGGCACTGGTGGTGGAGGGCCAGCCTGCCGATGGCAGGCTGTATCTGCTGCACATTTCGGGCTCCGCAGTGGAGTTGCTCCCCGCCGACGACTGGCGTGGACTCGGCACCTACGCGACCTCCGCTAGGGCTCAGGAGCGGTGGGGCGCTGGCTGCACGGTCATCTCCATTGGGCAGAGCGGTGAATTCCTGATGGGCGCTGCGGGCATCGTCTGCACGGGATCTGGGGAGCAGAACAGCCGCGTGGCAGCGCGGGGTGGGCTGGGCGCCCTCATGGGAACCAAGGGGTTGAAGGCCATCGTCCTTGACGCTACCGACACTGAAGCTCTCCCGTTGGCCGATCAAAAGCTGTTCAATGCGTCGTCGCGCCGCTTCGCCAACGAACTGATCGAGAGCCCCAAGACGGGCCGCAAGGGCGCGATGCATACGTACGGGACTTCGGCCATAGTCGCGGCTGTCAATGAGATGGGAGCGTTCCCGACACGAAACTTCAGCCAAGGCAGCTATGAGGCCGCGGAGAACCTGTATGGCGAGCGGCTTCGGGAGATTACGCTCGAGCGCGGCGGCAAGGTTGGCACCACTTGCATGACTGGCTGTGTCATTGCCTGCTGTAACACGTTCGTAGATGTGGACGGCAAGCCAATCGTGTCCACCCTGCAGTATGAGACCATCGGGTTGCTTGGCTCCAATCTGGAAATCGACACTCTGGATGAAATCGCGCATCTGAATCAGCTGTGCAACGACTTCGGCTTGGATTCCATCGAGGCAGGGGCCGCCCTGGGCATCGCAGCGGAGGCGGGTCTGGCCCGTTTCGGGGACAAGGACAGCTTCGTATCGCTTCTCAAGAACATCGCCGAGGGCAGTGTACTGGGTAGGGTGCTGGGACAAGGCGCGGCCGTGACAGGCCGCGTCCTTGGTGTTTCCAGGGTGCCTGTCGCCAAAGGTCAAGCCATGCCCGGTTACGACCCCCGCGCGCTGAAGGGCAACGGGGTGACCTACGCTACGTCGCCTATGGGGGCGGACCACACGGCAGGGAACGCTTTCGGTGCCAGGCGGGAGGTGAATCCGCTGGGAACCGAGGGGCAGCGCAAACTGTCACTCAACCTCCAGTTGGGCGCCGCGATGTTGGACAGCACAGGGCTGTGCCTGTTTGCCAGGCCGCCCGTGTATGGCGATCACCAGTTGATGGTGGACCTGATCAACGGGCGCTTTGGCTGGGGATGGTCGGTGGCAGACCTGGAGGAGTTCAAGAAGAGGATACTGAAGATGGAACTGGAGTTCAACCAGAAGGCTGGCCTCACGTCGGCAGATGCCAGGATGCCGGAATACATGACTCGAGAACCGCTTCCGCCCCACAACACGGTTTTCGACGTGCCGGAGGCGGAGTTGGACGCGGTATTCTCGGCTCTCTAGCAGCAACATGGTAGAGGTTCGCGTTTTCGGCGCTCTCTGGGAGCACTTGGAGCGCACGCTGCGATTGGATCTTGAGGGGTGCGACGTCAGCGTGGCGGATTTGCTTGCACGTCTCGACATAGACGCGACAGAGGTTGGCATCGTGACCGTAGATGGACAGCAGAGCAGCTTTGACAAACTGTTGCCCGCGAGTTGCCGAGTGTGCATATTCCCGCTCATCTCTGGAGGCTAGGACGCGGAACCTGTACCCGATTGAATACATCTACTTCGGGCGGTCTGCCGCCTCAGCTGCGCTGTCCAATTTGCTGCTCCGGGCATCTCGGACAGCCACGGACTTGCCTCCGGCGCGCTTCTGCCCCAGACCGTGAAGTAGATAGAGTCCGCCATTTGGCCTCTGGAGAGACTCCAGAAGGTCGAAATACCCGTTCAAATCATCCGTAGGAGAAGGTGGCAACTCACTATGGAAGGGGATACGGTTCTTGTCGCCGCGGATGTCCTTATTAGAGCCTGCGAGCAAGTGTTGGAGAAGGCTGGTGTGCCGCGAGGCCAAGCCGAGATGATCGCGCAGGTTGTGGTCGAGGGTGATCTCCGTGGTGTGGGATCTCATGGAGTGCTTCGACTACCTGCTTACGTCCGCAGGGTCCAGGCTGGACTGATGACTGCTGCCACTGAAGTCAAGGTCGTGCAAGGGCGTGGCGGCACGGCTCTGCTGGATGCGCAGGGTGGCTTCGGGCAGGTGGCAGGTATTCACGCTATGAACCATGCCATCGAGGGGGCGCGGAAGCACGGCGTGGGTGTTGTTGCTGTGCGGAATGCGAATCATTTTGGGATTGCGGCGTACTACGCCATGATGGCCTTGCCTCACAAGATGATAGGGATGGCTGCCACAAACGCGGCGCCCAGCATGGCTGCCTGGGGCGGAACCGCTGCTGTGCTCGGCACGAACCCTATCTGTGTGGCGATTCCTACGGGTCAAGATGTGGACATTGTGCTAGACATGGCTTCGTCCATAGTGGCAAGAGGAAAGATTCGTTTCGCGGCTGGCAGAGGCGACCGGATTCCCCTGGGATGGGCCTTGGATGCCGATGGTTGCCCTACCGAAGACCCGGAAGCTGCTCTAAGAGGGACTTTGCTCCCTATCGGCGGGCCCAAAGGCTATGGCCTAGCGCTCGTGGTGGATGTCCTAGCTGGAGTGTTGAGCGGAGCGGACTACGGTGTGCATCTGTCCTCTGTCCACGATTTGAGTTGCCGGGCATCAGTCGGTTTCGTGATGCAGGCGGTGGATATCACGGCGTTTGCCGACTGGGAAGAATACGAGAAGCGCGTGCAGTCTCTCATCGGCGAGATTCGCAACTCTCCTCGCGCTCAGGGCGTAGACCGCATTTTCCTCCCTGGGGAGATCGAGTGGCTCAAGTGGCGCGAGCGCAAACAGTCAGGCATTCCTATGCCGATCAAGATACTAGAGCAAATGCAGGACTTGGCTTCTGAGCTCGGGGTCACGGTGGATTTGCCGCTATCGTAGGTACCAACAGAACAGGCTGCGGCCGTGAAAGGTGGCCAGGAGGCCCCCGGGTCAGGATCGCATCTATGTCTTCTATCAAGCTCATCAGAGCTCCAGACCCCGCTCCTTGAGGGCAGATGCTGGGCGTGCTGGGCGACTGGCGACTGTGTGGAGCTGTGTCCTGGCTGGCAGGAACAAAATCGCGAGGCGGGTGTTCTCTGCCGGGGACGACGTCTTCTGTGGCAAAGAGCCGCAGACCTCATCCCCTCCCTGCTGGGCAAGATTCGAGTAGGATCCCGCATGCGCCTCTAGGTCCGCTTCCGTCGGCATTGGGGAGGCCCATCCAAGGGCAGCCCTAGCTCCTGCCCGACCCTCCCAGCTCCTCGCCGCCCCAAGCTGAGTAGCTGTGGTTCGCGTAAGGCCACCGGACCTTCCCTCCGACGGGCCGCTACACCACGGACAAGCAGCACAAGGCTTGATTTCGAGCTGCCGGTTGGCTATACTATGAGTGCATCTCAGGCTCTCCGGCGAACTCCGAGGAGATCGCAGATGGAAACGGTCCCGTGGCAGCAACGCTACTCGGACAAGGTAAAGACCGCCAGGCAAGCGCTGCGGATCATAGAGCGCGGAGACAGCGTTTTCATAGGTTCCGGGGCTGCTGAGCCGCAGCTGTTGGTGGCGGAACTGGCCAAGATGTCCATGGAATTCGCCGATACCGAGATCGTCCACCTGTGGACTCTGGGCTTGGCCCCCTACACTCAGCCAAAGTTCAAGTGTCAGTTTCGTCACAACGCTTTCTTCATTGGCGACAACGTTAGGCAGGCAGTAGCAGAAGGCCTGGCTGACTACACGCCCATATTCCTCTCTGAGATACCCCAGCTGTTCATCTCCGGCCGTAGGCACGTGGATGTGGCCCTGATTCAAGTCACCCCTCCCAATGAGCACGGCTTCTGCAGCTATGGCGTTTCGGTGGACATCGTCAAACCCGCTGCCGAACACGCTAACTGGGTCATCGCGGAGGTGAACCCGCAGATGCCCTGGACTCTCGGCGACAGCTTCGTCCACGTCAACAGCATAGACGCGCTGGTGGAGAATGACACTCCCATACTGGAGCTGCGATATCCAGAGCCTGACGAGATAGCCAAACAGATCGGAGAGAACATCGCCAGACTCATTGACGATGGCGCCACTCTCCAGATGGGGATAGGCACTATCCCGGATTCCATCCTCGCCTCATTGCACAACAAGCGAGACCTGGGAATACACACCGAGATGTTGTCCGACGGTGTGACAGAGCTGGTCGAGGCAGGCGTGATCACCAACGCCAAGAAGACCCTTCATCGCGGCAAGATCATCGCCAGCTTTGTAATGGGCACCAAGCGACTTTACGACTGGGTCGATCACAATCCGTTCATCGAGTTCCATCCCTCCCACTACGTCAACGATCCCTTCGTGGTCAGTCAGAACGACAACATGGTGGCCATCAACTCGGCTCTGGAAGTTGATTTGACGGGACAAGTCTGTTCCGATTCCATTGGCTACCTCTTCTACAGTGGCATCGGTGGCCAGGTGGATATGATCCGCGGATCTGCCAGGTCAAAGGGCGGGAAGCCGGTCATCGCCCTGCCCTCGACTGCCCAGGATGGTACTGTGTCCAGGATCGTATCTCGCTTGTGCGAGGGTGCGGGTGTGGTGACCACTCGTGGCGACGTCCACTATGTGGTGACTGAATATGGAACTGCATACCTCCACGGAAAGAACATCAGGGAGCGGGCACTGGCGCTGATCAACATCGCCCATCCTGACTTCAGGAAACAGCTGCCGGACGAGGCAAAGGTCAGGAAGTACGCCTTCGTGGATCAGTTACCTCCTCTGGGTGTCTACCCTGCCGAGCTGGAGAAAAGAGTCACCTTGCGAGACGGCACGGAGGTTCTACTAAGGCCGATCAAGCCCACCGACGAGCGGATGGAGCAAGAGCTGTTCTACTCTCCGTCGGACAGAAGCATCTACCGGCGCTCTTTCAGCTCCATTGGAGCCATGCCCCATGAAAGGGTCCAGCACTACACAACCATTGACTACGAGGATCAAATGGCCATAGTTGCCATCTTGGAGGATGGCAGCGAAGAGCAGATGATCGGTGTGGGCAGATACGCAAAGGACAAGGACTCCGACATGGCGGAGTTGGCCCTGCTGGTCCACGACGATTGGCAGGGGAAGGGCCTCGGTACACTGCTTCACGAGTATCTGGCACAGATCGCCCAGAGCCGCAACATAGGAGGGTTCAGGGGAGAGATCCTGGATCAGAACAAGAAAGCACTCCACGTCTTCACCAAACTTGGCGGGAAGGCCAAGACGTCGTTTGACCAGGGGGTCTATACGGTAACGTACAGATTTGAGAATTCATGAGGAAGACAGTCGTTATACTCTCCACTCTGGACACCAAGAGCGACGAAGTCAGGTTCCTCAGGGAGCGAATTGAAGAAGGCGGCATCAGCACGGTTGTTGTCGACGCGGGCGTCCTGGGCCAGCCTTGCTGGGGCGCCGACATCTCGAGTGAGGAGGTAGCTCATCTAGGGGGCTCCGCTCTGCGAGAATTACGGACTGCCAAAGACGAAGGCGCGGCCATCCAGATCATGAGCACCGGGGCGACGAAGGCCGTGCAGAACCTGTACACACAGGGGCGACTGCATGGTATAGTCGGCCTCGGCGGATCGCTGAATACCTCTCTGGGCACGCATGTCATGCGCTCGCTGCCCTTCGGCGTTCCCAAACTGATGGTCTCCACCATGGCGTCTCGCGACATCAGCCCTTGGATAGGCCACAAGGACATCGTTGTTTTTCCTTCAGTGACCGACATATCGGGCCTCAACTTCATGACCAAGCGAACGCTGGCGAACGCAGCAGGGGCCATAGTGGGCATGGTCAAAGCTGACCTCAGCCCTGCGGCGGCATACAAGCCCGTGATCGGCGTGGGCATGCTGGGGGCGACCGAGGGATGTGTCAAAGGAGCGCGGCCCCTGCTGGAAAGCATGGGGTACGAGGTCATCGTGTTTCACACCGTGGGCTCCGGGGGGAGGGCGCTGGAGGATCTGATACAGCAAGGCTTGCCCAAAGCTGTTCTGGAGACTTCCGTCCAGGAGTTGTTGGGTCATATCTTCCAGAGCCCCTATGACAGCGGACCAGACAGGTTCGAGAATGCGGGCAAGGCTGGTATTCCCCAGGTCATACTCCCGGGCAACGCAGACTTCATCGCCTGGAATCCACCGCACGCGCTTCCTCCTCAATTCGACAGCCGACACAAGCATATGCACAACCCGAACATCGCCCTGGTGAGAACGAACGCTGCAGACATGCAACTCCTTGCGGAAAGGTTGGCACGCAAGCTCAACAAATCCGCCTCTCCGGCAGCGGTGGTCATTTCGAAGGGCGGATTCTCCGAGTACAGTAGAGAAGGCATGTTCTTCCACGAGCCGGCAGTTGACAGAGTTTTCGGGGAAGCCCTACACGAACGCATCAAGCCAGAGATAGAGATCATCGAGGTCGCCTCCAACATCAATGATCCACCCTGCGCCCAAGCGGTCGTGGAGGCTTTGCAGCGTCTCGGAGTGTGAGCCTTTCCCTCCAGCGTGAGGTACTCGCTACAAGATGACTGAGAATCAAGACCCTTCCGCCATAGTTATCGTTGGTACGCTGGACACCAAAGGCGAAGAGGTGGAGTATCTCAAGGCCAGTATTGAGAATAGGGGCCTGCGCACCATAGTGGTGGACGTTGGTGTCCTAGACGAGCCCATGACCCCAGCGGACATCACCAGAGAGAGGATCGCTGAGGCGGGCGGAGTCCGCCTGGAGGAACTCGTCTCCGGCGGCGATCGGAGACGCGCCGTCCAACTTATGATGAAGGGGGCCGGTGGGACAATACGCAGGCTGTACGAAGCTGGGGAGGTAGCTGGCGTCGTCGGGTTGGGAGGCGGCACGGGCACGCACATCGGGGCCGGTGTGCTGAGGACTCTGCCCCTCGGCGTCCCCAAGCTCTTGATCTCCACCGTTGCGTCCAGGGACATGAGCGAGGTGATCGGAACCAGCGATATCGCCGTCATGCACTCGGTGATCGACATGGTGGGGCTCAACACAGTGAGCAAGAAGATCCTGGACAACGCCGCGGGCGCCATTGTGGGCATGGTGGAAGGTGAGGTCCCACTTGAAGCGGGGACACCTCTCATCGGTGTCACCTCCTTCGGTTTCTGCACCACGGGGGCGATGCACGTTCGAACCGCCTTGGAGAAGCGGGGATACGAGATGGTCGCGTTCCACGCCAACGGCATCGGAGGTATGGCGATGGAAGACCTTGTCGAGCAAGGGTTGCTGTCCGCCGTATTAGACTTTGCCACCCATGAATTCGCCGACCACTTGCACGACGGCTACTGCGGCAACATCGGGCCGACCAGGCTAGAGGCCGCTGGCAAAGCAGGGATACCGCAGGTGGTCGTGCCCGGAGGCCTCGACTGCATCGTGCTTGAGTTCGACTCGCCAGAGACCATCCCTCTCCAGTTCCAAGATCGCAAGATCTTCTGGTACGATTTCCGGTCTGGGATCAGAACCAGCCCTGAGGAGATGAGGATTCTTGCGGACACCATAGCTGGCAAGCTCAACAAGGCCCGAGGGCCCGTGAAGGTGCTGATCCCCATCAGGGGCTGGTCCGAGGCAGACTGTGAGGATGGCCCGCTGTACGAGCCAGAGACGAATCAAGCGTTCGTAGATGGGCTCACAAGGCTACTGAGGTCGGATATCCCTGTGCTTCTGGTTGACGCGCACATCAATGACCCAGCCTTCGCAGAGGCGACAGTGAGAGCTTTGCACGAACTTATGTAGACACAGCGATGGCCAGCAAGATCGTCCCTGCATTCAAACCGCGAAACGAGAGACCAGGAGGTTAAAGATGAGAGAAGTCCGACCAGAGGAACTGAGACGAACCTGCGATCCGGAGCAGTTCTCCTTCAAATCGACGGCCGAACTGACCGAGCTAGCCGGAATCATCGGCCAAGAGCGGGCCACGAAGGCCATAGATTTCGGGATTGAGATACCGTGTGAGGGCTACAACATCTACGCTCTGGGCCCCAGCGGCTCCGGCAGGGCCACCGTCATCAAAGAGTTCCTAGAAAAGAAGGCCTCCACTGGTGCGGTTCCCGATAGTTGGGCATACGTCAACAACTTCGATGATCCATACCAACCCCACGCGCTGCGGTTGCCCTCAGACAAAGGCTGCGCCATCAGAGACGAGGTGGACGATTTGCTCGAAGCGTTGCGAGAGGAACTGCCGAGAGCGTTCGAGGGCGAGCAGTACCAGCAGCATTACAACAGGATCGGCAGGCAACTGGACGAGGCACGGACCACCAAGTTCCAGGGCCTCGAAGCCAGGATGATCGAGAGGGGGTTCGCCCTGCTGAGGACTCCCATGGGCCTGGTGATCGCCCCGGTGATCGACGGAGAGGTTCTGAGCAGAGAACAGTACGAGGAGCTTCCTCCCGAGAAGAAATCAGATCTTGAACAGCACCGTCCCCATCTCCAGTCGGAACTGGAGAAGACCATCCGAGAAGTCAGGGCGCTAGAGAGGGATGCCAAGGCCGAGTTGCGGGAGTTGGACCAACAGACAGCAGAGTACACCATCGGACATCATTTCGAGAGCATGAGGACCAAGTACGTGGACCTTCACGGGTTGCTCCAGTTCCTGGACGCGGTGCGGGAGGACATCCTCACCAAAGTGGAGCAGTTCAAGCGACCGGTGCCGTCCGGAGGCGAGGAAGCATCGCTTGCCGAGGAAGGTCCCTTCGCATTCATGACTCGTTTCAGGAGATCGCCTTTCGAGAAGTACCGCGTCAACATCATCGTGGACAACTGCGAAGTCCAAGGTGCGCCGGTCATCGAGGAGACGAACCCAATCTACTACAACCTTCTGGGTCGAATCGAACATCGCGCCGAGTTTGGGACCTTGGTGACCGACTATAGCGCCATAAAGGCGGGCGCTCTCCACCGAGCTAACGGTGGCTTTCTGATCGTTGACGCCCTCGACCTGCTCCGAAACCCCCTCGCGTGGGACGGGCTCAAGCGAGCTCTGAGAAACGCCGAGATCAGGATTGAGGAGATGGCTCAGCAATTGGGTCTGATCGCGACCGCTACCTTGGCGCCCGAGCCCATCCCCCTCGACCTCAAGGTGGTGCTAATTGGAGATCCCACAACGTACTATCTACTGTACAACCTGGACGAGGATTTCCAGGAGCTTTTCAAGGTGAAGGCTGACTTCGCTGTGGACATGGACTGGACCTCGGAGAACCTGGAGAAGGTCGCCTTGTTCGTCCATGATCGCTGCAAAGAGGGTGACCTGAAGCACTTCGAACTGGGTGCCGTGGCGAAGGTAGTGGAGCACGCTGCGCGGCTCGTTGAGGACCAGCAAAAACTCAGCACCCGCTTCGGACAGCTCAAGGATACGATTCACGAAGCCAGCTACTGGGCCGGTCGCAATGGTCACGACCTGGTGACGGCCGAAGACGTACAGCAGGCGATCGACGAAAGGGTCTACCGGGCCAACCAGATCGAGGAGCGGATACGAGAGCAGATAGAGAAAGGCACCATCATGGTCGATACCGAGGGCGAGGTAGTGGGCCAGGTGAACGGTCTCTCCATCATCAACCTGGGCGACTACTACTTCGGCAGACCCTCGCGCATCACAGCGCAGACCTTCATGGGCAGTAAGGGCGTAATCAACATCGAACGCGAAGCCAAGATGAGCGGGAGCATCCACGACAAGGGAGTCATGATCCTCGCGGGCTATGTGGGCGGCAAGTACGCTCAAGACAAGCCTATGAACCTCTCGGCCAGCATCTGCTTCGAGCAATCCTACGGAGCCGTCGAAGGCGACAGCGCCTCCTCTACGGAGCTATATGCCATCCTCTCCAGGTTGTCGGGCCTTCCCATCAAACAAGGCATCGCGGTGACAGGCTCCGTCAACCAGCGAGGCGAGATCCAGCCCATTGGAGGTGTAACCAAGAAAATCGAGGGATTCTTTGATGTATGCCGCGTCAAGGGGCTCACAGGTGAGCAAGGTATTATCATCCCGGAGCAGAATGTCAAGAACCTCATGCTCCGCGAGGATGTGGTAGAAGCGGTCAAGGACGGAAAGTTCCATGTCTATCCGGTCAGCACGATCGATGAAGGCATAGCCATCCTCACTGGCCGGGAGGCTGGTGAGCGACAGGAGGACGGGACCTACCCGGAAGATACGGTCAACTTCTTGGTGGACAAGCAGTTGCATGAGTTGGCCATGAAGCTCAAGAAGTTTGGCAAGAAGGAGGAAGAGGAGAAGAGCGAAGAGGTGTCCTAGTCCTCACTGGTGATCAGGCCCTGCACCTGCACCTTGTAGCTGGCGATTTGTCCAGCTACGGCTCCGATGCTCACCAAGAACTGGGAGGACCCACCGGCCGGTATGGTCCGCTCTTCAGGCGCGCCGCTGCCTATGGCCACGACCCTGCCACCCTCATCGTAGCAGGTGACAACGAGCGTGACGGATTCTGCGGCCGAATCACCAACGTTCTGCACCTGCCCCAGTACCTCGTACGGTACCCACTCGCCCACCCTGCCCAGATCATCAACGATCTCCAAACCAGGATGCAGCAGGCCAGCCAGGTACCCACCCTTTTCAGCGTACACGTCGACTTCGTAGCCTGAGAAGGCCGGCGCTCCCAGGAAGAAAACCACCATCGCGGGCGCACTGTCGCCAGCCCTGAGGACATTTAGGCGGGTGTGTGCAGACTGAGATGCCACGGGCCGCCCGTCGGCGTCTTTGAGAAGGACCGTGACCCTCAAATCCTCTACGGTGAGGGGATTGAGGTTCCTAACCTCGAAGAGGAGCCGTAGACTGCCAACTGGATCTTCATAGAGGTTTTCGCCCTCGATCTCAAATGCCAGAGCAGGTGGCGCCGTGGGTGAAGGCCGGGGTGTGAAGGTGGATGTGGACTGAGGCTGAGGGCTGTCAATGGAGGTGCTTGTAGGATTGGCGCATGCCCCCACCAGGGTGGCGATTAGTACGAGAGCCAGCGCCACGAGGTTCCGGCTCATCTGCGACTCAGCTGTTCTCCCGCTCCAGCGACTCCAGATAGTCCAGGTCTTCCTCGGTCAACTCCGCCTTCTCGAGCAGATCCGGACGCCGCTCATATGTCCGTCGCAAGGCCTGGCGCCGCCTCCAAAGAGCTATTTCAGCATGGTGACCAGAGAGAAGTGCTTCTGGAATACCGCGGCCCCGGAAGACGGGTGGTCGCGTGTACTGGGGATGTTCGAGGAGCCCCTGTGCGTGGGAATCCTTCAGCGTCGCTGTCGGATCCCCCAAGACCCCTGGGACAAGTCGGCTGACGGCGTCCACAATGATCATAGCTGGGATCTCTCCGCCGGTCAAGACGTAGTCGCCGACGGAGATCTCATCATCGACCAGGAACTCTCGCACTCGCTCGTCCACGCCTTCATAGCGCCCGCAGATCAGCATAATCCGGGAATGTCCGGCCAACTCGTGAGCGATGCTCTGTGTCAAGAGCCGCCCCTGTGGGCTAAGCAGAATGACAGGTACAGACCCACCAAGATCATCGCCCAGTATCGCCTCTACGGCATGAAAGATGGGTTCCGGTTTCATTACCATTCCCCCTCCCCCGCCGTATGGCATATCGTCAGTGATCCGATGCTTGTCCGTGGCGTAGTCGCGGATATTGTGGATAGTGATGGAGATCAGACCCTGTTCGCGGGCGCGTTTGAGGATGCTCTGGTTGAGAGGGCTGTCAAACATTTCCGGGAACAAGGTCAAGATGTCGAAACGCATGCGCATGTCCTCTGCCCACCGCAATTCTACTACATGCCCGATGCCAATTCAAACATCTCCTACTTGAGCCCATGCTTGCTCGCCCAATACAGCTATGTTATAATTCGCCCTCAAGAGGGCAACGACGTTTGAAGAGATGTTCTGCAACCGCTGCGGCCTGGCTCTGAGATGAGCGGAGCCCCAAAGAGAGGAGGAGACCCTATGAAGACAGAGGAAATCGAAAAGCTGTTCCACGAAGTGAAAGCTGCCTTCGAGGCGGGAGCAATCACCGAGCGGCAGTTCAAAGCCGAGGCAAAGGAGCTTCTCTTCCAGGATAGCGAAGGGAGGTACTGGGCTATCGGCATCAAAACGGAGCAATGGTATCGGTACGAGGAGGGTGACTGGGTGAACGCCTCTCCTCCTCCGACGCTGGAGTCCGTGGCCCAGGAGATTACGCCCCCGGAGGTCGAGGCGGAAGAGGCGAAGGCGCCTACGAAGCGGCCTCTTCGCAGCCCTGTGCTTCTGGGACTGATTGGCGCTCTCTTCCTGGTTTGTCTCATCGCGGTTGCGGCAATATCCTATCAGGTTGGCAGGCTTTCTGTGATGGCGCTGCCGGCAGAGGACACACCCACCACAACCTCGGAGGCCACCGAGGCACCCGAGGTCGAGCCCACAGCGACCCTTGATCTCGCTGGGCCGGAAGCCACGGCCGTCCAGCCAGAGCACTCTCCCACTTCCCAACCTACCGTCACGGAGAGCGAAGCGTCGCCCGCGCCAACCCCGACTCACACCCGTGCGCCTCAACGGACGCCGACGCCCGTCTCGACACCCCAGATGAGATACAGCCCACCGGTTCTATTGGATCCCGAGAACGGAGCCGAACGCGGACCAGGCTACAAGGCGATTCTCACGTGGCAACCGGTCGGCGAACTGAGCCACAGTGAGTACTACCACGTGGAAGTGTGCTGGAACGGTTGTAGCGTCTTCTGGGGGGATTACGTACAGGACACTACCTATGAGTTCCCATGGTTCAAGCGGGGCTACGCCATAGATGACAGGTACTACTGGCACGTCACGGTGAGGGCACAGCGAGGTGAGGCTCCTGCTGGCCCGCTGGATCCTCCGATCAGTCCGCCGAGCGAGACCTGGATGTTCATGTACCCGGACTAGTCAACGAGCTCAATCCCGCTCACGCCGGCGAGGTCTGCGGTGGCCTGGCTGTCCAGTGGAAGTTCTCGGACAACTGCCGTAGCCGCACGAACGATCAAGGAGGCATCTCATGGATTTCCGTGAGGTCGAGGACAGATTCGAAGAACTGAAGAGCAAGTTGGATGCTGGCGAACTCGACGAGCGCGCATTCGAAGCAGAACTGCGAAAACTGCAAGTTCTCGACGAGCAAGGCCGATACTGGATGATAGGAGCCCAGAGCGGTTTGTGGTACTACTAC
>CAYGAW010000006.1:0-5760 GCA_964347945.1 uncultured Anaerolineales bacterium | reverse complement strand
ATGGTTGTAGTTATCCCAGTATGCTTTGGTTAGGATCTTGTAATCTTCATGGTCGAAGAACACACTTTCTTCAGCCCATTTCCTGTTCATCCGATTGATGAGGGCCTTGGCTAAGCGGGATTGAGAAACATCACTGGGAAGATTATTCAGATCAATTGGGGGTGGGGCCGGAAGCACTTCAACCTCACGCGCCGGATCTCCAAGATGCACCATCAAGTCCCGGGCAAGATAAGCCAAAGACATCCCATCGCATATGATGTGGTGGCAGAGGATGATCAAATCGGGTAGATCCGGAGATTGGACCAGGATAAACCGAATGGCTGGATGGGTTTCGAATTCATACGGGATCTTGGATGCTTCAGCATGGATTTTGATCCAATCGTTCTCAGATTTCCGAGCAACGATCTCGATGGGGATTTCTTGGACCCTTCGGATGTAAACCATTGAGCATGATCATTATCTTCTTTGATCCGAACTCTGAGGGATGAATGCCGTTGTTGGACCTTAGTTACCGCATTCTTCAGCATCTCTTCGGAAACATTCCCTTTGATTCGGGTTACCATGGTTACGATTGAAAAGGGCGAGCTCGCAAAGAATAGTTCGACCGGGGTAATTCTTCTTTCATACTTCTTGACGTCTGCATTCTCCATCACCGACATCATTCTCGTGCCTTTCTGGCATGCTTTCTTGGGTACTTCACTTCGTCCACCCTGTGGAGGAATTGCCGTCGGTTTTTCGACACTACTACGAGTAACCTCACCAGCAGCAATAGAGGATAGCACAAATCACGTATCGACACATCGGCCAAATGGACGATCTTGAGATTGGCCAGATGGCCAGTCTTGCTTGGGAAAAGGGGAACCTCCCCCGCAAGCGCACCTGCTGAGGAGCGAGATTGGGCCTCGAAAACAGAACCCAAGGGCGAGAGCCCGGCGGGGCTGTGACGCTACTCTTGCTCTGCTTTTGTCTTCTGGGCCCTGCCCCAGTAGTAAACACCCAGCCCCGCCAAGAAGATGCCGAGTCCAGCCGGCCCACCCCAGGTTATGCTTAGGAAAAGGACGAGCCACGGGTCCATATCGTCTTTCTCCTCTCAGCCTGACATAGCAGGCCAGAATGGGTGTGATGTACCTTTGGCTCGGTCGCCACCCGAAAGACCGGCCGAGCGCCTTCTGACTTCAATGAGCTGCGACCGGCTGCCAGCCAGCCGGCGATCGGCACGTGGTCAGCTAGGCCACAGCGTCCATACTAGAGGCCCCGCCGGGCACTGGCCAGTGTGCTCCAGACCCTTCTTCGTTTCTAGCAGAAGCTCTGCTCTATGGCCTCCTACCGCCAGAAACCCTCGTGTACTTTTCTCGCCTCTTCTTCAAGGACAGGCCCAATGACTTCGACTGGTTCCTTCCCTTTTTCCAAGATTTCCCGACAGGGCAGATAAAGAACGTCTTCGGCATCCACACCTACCATCTCGCAAAGGCCTTCCTGGCTGAGACCATATACTACCCGTCCTACATTCCCCCAGAATATCGCGCCGGCACACATGGGACAAGGTTCTGTACTGCTGTACAGCGTACATCTGGCGAGGAAATCACTGTCATATTCTCTGGAAGCTTCCCTCATCAGATTGGTCTCTGCATGCCCGGTGCAATCGTTTGCAGTGAGGACTGTGTTTTCCGCTTCCAAAAGGATGTTGCCCTGTTCGTCGACGAGCACTGCTCCGAAAGGTTCATTACCGTTGTTCCTGGCATCTCGGGCAACATCAATCGCAATTAGCATGAGTCTCAGGTCGTGTTCATCCATCTTCGACTCCTTTGTAGATCAGGTATAGCTGCCCAAGGACCAGGCTGAGGGGCGGAAATGGAGGGTGGCGGAGTTGCGCATCTTGATGAAGAGGCCGGTGCATGGCACACCTCCGCAGTGCATCTAACGGCCTGCATGCGGTTGTTAGGGCGCTTGCCCCTCTGCCTAATGACAGGTCTGCTAAATCGTCGTTTTTTCAGCGTAAACCATCCTTTCGATCTCCATCACCGCATCCGTTCTCCCCATCGGATCTAGATACCGCTGTCGATATTCATCGGCGCCTACCTGTTCGAATTCCTGCCAGGAATATTCTCCAATGAACGCCGCGACCTGCGAGGGCTGCAGCCCAAATTGCCAAATCTGCTTCTTTACCCTGGTTTGCTGGTACAACCGTTCCAGCCCGTAGGTTCTTTCTCCATCAATAAAATCCTTAACGATATAGGTGAATACGATACGGCTGCCCGGTCTCGCTTTGGCCAAAAACTCAAAGACGGTACGCACGGCCTTTTCGGAGAGATACTGCGTCACTCCCTCCCAGATAAAGAAGCTCTTTTGATCTAGTGCATAGCCATGGCGTTTCAAAACGTCCTCCAACGTTTGGCGATCAAAGTCTATGGGGATCAGCCTGACATGGGTAGGAACGGATCCATAGAGTTGCCGGAGTTTTCCTTCCTTGTAGGCAATCGTTTGTGGCAGGTCCACTTCATAAACTAGTAGGGTCGATAACTGGCGGATACGATATGCCCGTGTGTCCAATCCCGACCCCAGGATCACGACGGTATCGATACCGCTGCCTAACGCTTCCATCAACCTATCATCAATGTACCGTTTCCGGCAAAAGCCGCCGCGCATACCGGGGGAGCGCCGTTCAATCAGACTGAGAAATCCGTGCCTAAGTGGTCGAAAGGCGAAGAGACTTACCAGTAGCTTCAAGCGCCCTGGCAGCATCTGGCGGGCCAGGTCATCGTGGATGAGCCTGCGTTCATCCGGCTCGTATTGTTCCAGAGCGACATAGAACATCACTCGATAGGCGGTATAGGCGATTGGGGCCAGTTTGTTTTCCATCTTTCGAACTCCCCATGAGGCTCACAAAGCATCAGCGCGCCAAGACATACCTCTACAGAACTGTTCTGCATAATGTCCCCCACCGGGTGTTCTTGCAGAGCCGTCGGGTGGGACGCTTTCGGTGGCTCGCTCAAGGGAAAGACCTATGTGGGGTATGTGGCGTTTGTACTGTTGGCCCCTTCGGGTTGCCTCCTCTGTGTGGGGTCAGGACGGGTGCGCCAGGCAGTGGTCAGCGTCTCCGGAAGACCGGCGGGTGTTTGACCTGCGGTGTCGGAGCGTCCGCTCGATAGACCTTGTTGTTTCGTGTGGCTCCTGGCCACCAATGGGCAGTCGGCAGCGTGAGATGGTGACGGGAAACGCCGATATTGTAGCTGTGATGGGAAAGAAGGACAACGCCGGTGCTGGTGACAGTGTGAGGGGACACCTGCCTTGAGCCCAGTCTAGGCATCCAAGGAGGCCAGGGGAGGAATCACTGTGTTCCCCTCCCTTGAGGGGAGGGGTTAGGGGAGGGTGGCGGGGCGGGCATATAGCGAGATTGCTGAGCGAATCCCCTTCTGGTCAGCCCCACCCCAGCCCTCCCCCCTCAAAGGGCGAGGGAGCAGCGTATTCCCCCACTTTGAAGGGGGGCTTGTCCTGAGCGTGTCGAAGAGCGCCCCCGCATCCTGAGTAGCCCTGAGTAGGGCGCAGCCCGTACCGAACCATGGGGGCCTTTTTCGGTGGCTCGCTCGAGGGAAAGGCCTGTGTGGGGTATGTGGCATTTGTACTCTTGACCTATCCGTATGGCCTCCCAAGAAATGGGGATGGGATGCGTTTTCGAAATAGTCCTGGCGGCATAACCGCGAGACGCGCGCAAGCGGCCTTCAGGCGAATCGTCTGAACAGCTTGAGCGAATTGCTGCGCTCAATGGACTGAATCTTTGGCTCATCGAGCTCCTCAAAGGCCCGCAATTCCGCGCGTTGCCGGGCAAACGCCGCTGGCGATGTCCAGGGGTAGTTCGATCCCATCAGGATGCGGGTGGGCTTCGTTTGCCCGAGGAGCGCCCGCCAGGCGTAGGGGTCCGTCGAGGCGGTGAGATCGTAGTTCATGCGCTGCATCACGCGTGCACGTTGGAGGTAGCGTAGCATCGTTTTCAGGAAGTTGCCGAAGACGTCCATGCCTACCACCGTCACCCGCGCGGCGATGAACGGTATGGTTCCTCCCCCGTAAGCCAGTATGTACCGGATGCGGCCATAGCGTTCCATCCCTCCCGATTCGGTCAGGGAAGCCAGTGCCCGCGTGACGTCATGAGGGAATTCCACGAAATCATTGAACCCCGGGCCAGGGGCCTCATTGGGGTGCAGAAAGACGATCGCCTTGCGCCGGTTGAGTTCGGCCAGCAACGGACCAAAGTCTGGATCCCCAAGATATCGGCCGCGGACGTTGGTGAGCAGCGTCACACCATCCAGTTTGAGAGTGTCAAGGGCATACTCGACTTCGGCCATCGCCGCCTGCGCATCCAGCATGGGCAGCGAGGCAAAAGCGCCAAAACGGCCCCCATGATCGGCGATCATGCGAGCCGCATATTCATTAGCCTGACGTGCCAGCGCAGCAGGATCCGCCGCCCCGGTGAAGGAAACACCCGGCAAGGAAAGCGAGACGATGGCCGTCTCGATCCCACATTCGTCCATCATGGCCACCGATTTCTGAGGGGACCATGCCAGGGCTTTCGCCTGCGCGGCGGCCGGATGTCCCGATTGGGCCAACGCGTCGACAAAGGACGGGGGCAGGAAGTGGTGGTGAATGTCGATCCCACGCGTCGTGGAGTGAGAAGAAGGAGTACTGGAACCCATGATTAGAGTACCTCCAGGAGGCGAGGGAACAGACGCAGCGCATTTCCCCGCTCAACGCCCAGGCGCGTCGTGTCGTCGAAACCCTTGTAGCGCATCAGTTCGCGCATCTTGAGCGGTTGGTACCTCGCTGGCAGTATCGCGTGGTCGGTCCCGAAAAGGATGTGGGAGGTGTCGACAAAGGCCTGCAGCGTCCGCAGGCCGTTCGCCCCATTGGCCGACATGGAATCGTAGTACTGGCGCTGCAGGAGGCCGATGGCCTGGGCCGCCTCGGTTTCGTGCGGCGCCTCGTTTAGCATGCCCGGGTCTGCCCCACCCTGTCCCCTGACCCACGTCCTTCCGCGCACCATGCGAAACGCCAGGTAGGGCGTGATCCCGCCGCAGTGCGCGAAGATGAACTTCACCTTCGGGTACCGTTCCAACACCCCACCGTAGAGCAAGCTCATCACCGCACGAACGGTCTCGAGCGCCGTGTCGATGGGGTACAGGATCGATGGAAGGATGCCCGTGTCTGGAGGATCGCCGGGGTGGATGAACACCACGGTGTTGGAGCGGTTCAATTGGGCGAACAATTCGTCGTTCTCCCCATCGCCCACATAGTGCCCGGCCACGTTGGACAACATCACCACGCCATCCAGCTTGAGCGTGTCGAGGGCATACGTGGCTTCTGCCAACGCGCCGTCCACACCGGGCAGAGGCAGCGCGGCGAGGGCGCCGAACCGGGTGGGGTGCTCGTTGCACAGTGAGGCCAGGAACTCGTTGCTTTGCCGGGCCAGATCACGGGCGAATGTTTCACCCTCGAAGTGGATTCCCACGGGGATGGAAGCCATCCCCAGGGCGATCTTGTTCTTGTCCATCACCTCGAGATGCGCCTCCAGCGACCAGTCGGGCAAGACCACGCCGAACGTGGTTGTGCCTCCCCTCTCCAGGGCCTCGACATAGAATTTGGGCAAGACGTGATGATGTACATCGATGCGATAGGGTACCTTGGTGTTGACCGGATCGTTGGCTTCTTTCAAGATGAATCCTCCGCAATGGGGCCGGCGTCGCTCTCGGGAAGACCGGCTTCCCGATG
>CAYGAW010000005.1:0-5675 GCA_964347945.1 uncultured Anaerolineales bacterium | reverse complement strand
GTCTAACCGTACACGTTTGTTCAAGCTGAACTGCAAAGCTCCGGCATGGTCGCCCGTATTAGAGGAAGCTGATTGAGATCCCCGACATTTGCCTTGCAAAGGCAGGCAGCCTACAACGGCGACGGCGTGAGAGTGGGCAAGACCATCGGCGCAGCCACCACCGACTACCTGGTCGACCTGGCGGCGACGCTGCCCGTGGTCATCAGCGACACCGACGCCGTGTACCTCTACGGGCTGGACATCATCGCGGAGCAACTGGCAGGAGCCGACCGGTACTACTACGTGCACGACGGGCTGGGGAGCGTCCGCCAATTGGTGGACGGCACAGGCCAGATAGCCGTCAGGTACGCCTACGATCCTTTCGGCGTGCCGCTGGCGGGCGACGGGGTGTCCAACCCTTGGCAGTTCACGGGCGAGGCCTGGGACACGCAGACCGTAGGACAAGTTGCCAACTTGTCCTACGCTCTGGTGAACATTCTCCGGCGGACTCCGCTGCTATGTGGTCGCACAGTTGGGTCGCAAGTGTTGCTGAGACCTTGACCCTTTGCTGTCCTCTCTCAGCGTATCCATCCCGTGACACGTAGACTGTAGGACAGGTTGCCAACCTGTCCTACGCGTGCCTTGCTCGGCTGCACCATGGGAAGGGCTGAGGTCAGGTTGCGAGGCGGAGCGAGGCGCACCCATACCTACGACGCCACCACCTGATAGTCCTCCCCCTCGGTGGTCCAGGATTGGAGCAACCTCCCGACGGTTCTGGCCCTTTGGAGCATGTCGCTGAGACGAAGGGTGCGGGAGCGCTCATGGTGTGCTGGCCAACCGCGCTCTGTGACTCCTTCAAGGGTCCCTCCACTCGGGGGCCTCCCTTCCTTGGCGCAGTCCTTGTCTCGACATCGCAACGGGCGTATTCTCTGTTTGTCCTGTCCTACAGCATCATGGTGTGAAACATGGACTGTAGGGCAAATTGCCGATTTGCCCTACGTGTGCTTTCAGGCGCCAGGGACGCAATGGCCCTGTTCGACAGACCGTCGCGCACGGGCTATAATGGAGGCCGTCAGATTATCACTTCGAGGTGAAGGCGATTCCCAAACAATATACGGTCCCATATGGCACGGGAGAGCTAACCTTCAGCCTGCCCGAAGGTTTCGGAGAGCCACTCGTCGTCCAACACGAACCGCTGCCGCCGTTGAGCGATGTCCAATCCAGCATACGCTCGGCTCTACAGAGCCCGGCAGGATGTGCTCCGCTTCACGAACTTGCGAGCCCAGGCAACAGAGTCTGCATCGTGGTCACGGACATGACCCGGCCCTGTCCCGACCATCTTCTGGTACCCCCACTGTTGGAAGAGCTTCGGGCTGCCGGGGTGGATCAGAAGGACATCACCCTCCTCGTGGGGGTGGGCATGCATCGTGCCAGCACCACTGAGGAGAATATCGCCAAGCTAGGCGAGGAGGTCGTTGGCCGCTACGAGGTGCTGGATTCGGATCCCCTGGATCGCAGCAGGCTGGTCGACCTGGGCTTGACTTCAAAAGGTATTCCGGCGGTGGTAAACAGGGAAGCCTGTGAGGCTGATCTACTCATAGCCACCGGCGTCGTGGAACCTCATCTCTACGCAGGATACAGCGGCGGCAGGAAGACAGTGGCCATCGGGGCTGCAGGAGAGCGCACCATAGAGGTCACCCACGGTCCAGAGATGCTGGACCATCCTGGAACCCGCTTGGGGGTGATCGAGGGTAACCCATTTCATCAGGCCGTGACGGAGATAGCGAGGAAGGCTGGCTTGCGATTCATCCTGAACGTAATGCTGGACGAGGATGCCAGAGTTGTGGCTGTGGAAGCAGGGGAAATGGAGGTGGCCTTCGAACGTTTGGTGACGAGGGCGAGGACATTCTATGAGGAGGTGATACCTCGGCAGTTCGATGTGGTCATCGGTGGTGTGGGTTATCCCAAGGACGTCAACCTCTATCAGGCTTCACGGGCGCCCACCTATCTCTTCTTTGCCCCGCAACCCGTTGTCAAGAAGGGCGGCACGATGATTATCCCTGCTCGCTGCCAGGAGGGAGTGGGTGAAGGGCTGGGTGAAAGACGCTTCTACGAGATCATGAGACTGGCCAGCGATCCCACGGAGATAGTGAAGAGTGCCCGCAAACACGGCTACCCGGCGGGTGGGCAACGGGCCTTCGTGATGGCAAAGGTGTTGGAGCAGTGTGATGTGGTGATTGCGGGGTCCGAACACGCTGAGGTCGTGCAGGAGATGAAGATGGTCCCGGCAGAGGACATGACCGACGCCTTGCGGTTTGTCGAGCGGAAGCACGGGCGCGACGCCGACATGCTCGTTGTGCCCTACGCCCTTCACACTCTGCCCGTGGTCGAGGCATAGTTTGTCAATAGGGCATGTGCGACAAGACGCCGATCAGGCTGCTGACAATCTCCTCCGCGGATGCAGACTCGCCGGGGCGGCGCAGGCATTCCAGGGCATGATTCTCCACCAGGACGAGACTCGCCTGATGGGCGGCGGAACGGATGGCCAGTAGCTGGTGCAGAATCTGCTGGCAACTGCGCCCCTCGTCTAGCATGTTCTGCACCCCTCGCGCCTGTCCTTCTATCCTGCTCAGTCTGTTTCGCAGGTCTTTGCTCACTGGAGGTGAGACTTCTTGCATCGCTCCCTTTCTCTATCAATAATGTGTGAGAGCCCACGGCTCTCGACAGCTTATATGCCTCAACCCGTGGGCTGGCAAGAGTCGGTTGATGAAGACGTGAAATTGGGAGTAGTGGTGAAGCCACTCGTTCCAAAGACGGACATCAGTTTCTCGGTCTGCTTGCTACCACAGTTGGGACAAGTCAGTTCTGTCTGATTGGTACTGGAACGCACGAGTTTCTCGAACTTCTCGCCGCACTCCTGACAACGATACTCATAGATGGGCATGAAACGTCGACCTCCTGAACAGTTTCACCTACATCGGCACGGCTGGCACGATTCCTTATCAAGGCTGATCGTTGCCTGATAGTGCATGTTGTGGGCGAATACTTGACACTCTTTCGTAAGGCTGATATCATATACCCTCTGGGGGTATGCGCCTCATTATAACGCAGAAGGGTTGCGCGTGTCAAGTTCAAATCATGAACACGGTTGGGCGTGGAAGGATGGAGGAGTTGGAGGATAGGATCCGTGAGTTGAAGGCACGGTTGCCTCGCCACTCGACTCACCCCTCGATGCTGATGGAGCTGGAAGAGCCGGAGGAAGAAGTGGCGCAACTCCGGGCTCAGGAGATCAGCGACGAGACCACAGACACGGGGGGGCTGTCACCCCTGACGCACGAGGCTGCGATGCTATCGTCCGCAAAGGTGGGAACAGGTTGCCTCAGAGAAGAACAGCTGCCATCATCCTCTGCATAGCAGTATTCTCATCGCTAGTCACCTTCGTCCAGCGAAAGGCAGTCTGGGCAGTGCTCTCTCCAGAACTGAGCCTTTCGGCAGGCGCTCAGCCCATGGTCCAGGTAGGAGGGACGGCGAAATACGCGGTCACCGTCACCAATAGGGGCTTCGGAGACGGGTCAAGCGTGTCGATTACCCATACGCTGCCCTCAGGGTTCACCTATGAGCCGGGCTCCACGAGGGTCGAGGAAGGAGGCGAACTGATCTCCTCTTCGGATCCTTACCTGGAGGGCCAGTCTCTTACCTGGGGACCGTTCACCATTCCTCGAGCCGCAGGAATCTTTGATAACCACTTTGGCATTCACACGTTCGTTCAAGACCTGTGCCTTGAGTCCTATGTTGACTTCCAGCTGGACAAGGCGTTGCAGCTGGTTGGTCTGGGCGGTCAGGTGACGCAGCTCGTTTATCCGGTGACCGTTTCAACCCAAGGGCCCAACCCATGTTGGGTCCATTTTGTCAACGCGGCATATGAGCGCAACCTGGTGCCCATCCTCCGCCTTCAGGGGGAATGGGGTGGCGAGTACTGGATCAAGCCACAGCCCGATAGCCCTGGAGACTACACGTCTCTCGCGCAGGCGTACATGCGGGTGGTGGAGGGTCTGCCACGGAGGGATGGACACACCTTGTACATTCAGGTGTGGAACGAGCCGGACCTACCAGTGGAGTGGAGCAACCAGCCAAGCGCATCGGAATACGGCAGCTTCTTTGTCGACGTCGCGGCCGCCATCTACAGCATAGGCGATCCGCGGATTCAGGTGCTCAACGGCCCGCTGACGCCGGGAAACACCAGCTTCGTTCGCCAACTGGTCAACGTGCCGGGTTTTGCACAATCCTTCGATCTGTGGGCGTCCCACTGCTACCCTCTGAATCACCCACCGCAGTACAACATTCATGACGGTACCGCGCGATACCGGCAGTACACCATAGATTGCTACCTGCTGGAATTGCAGGCTTTGGCTACCTATGGAGGACGCAGAGGTGTCAAGGTCATGCTGACCGAGGCAGGTTATGGCCTCTACGACAGAACCTTCCGCTTCGAAGGCTACCCCGCCATCGACGAGGACAACCGAGCAAAGTACATGAAGAGGACCTTCCGGGACTTCTGGGCATCGTGGCCGGAGGTGGTTGGGGTGACACCTTTCGAACTGGTCGATCCCTACGGGACTTGGCCGAGGTGGGACTGGCTCTATCCCGGAACTGATGTCCCCCATGCGCAGTTCAAGGCGGTGAAGGCCCTGCCGAAGCCCGAACCACTCGAGGTGATTCCTTCGAGGCTGACTATCTCCTTCAGGGCGGTGGCCGCTGGCTCCCCTGGGGTATACCACAGCGATGTCTCCGCCACGGCGGACGGTACAACGGTCCCTCCGTTGACGGGGGTCGCCCCGGTGATGGTGGTGGATGAACTGCATGTAGGGCACTTTCCCCTCGCGGCCAGGAAAGGAGGCGCGGGGCTTGAGGCTGCCCCTGAGCCCGCGCGTGAGATGGACGATTTACTCAGCCAGTTGGAGTCCACTGAGCCTCCGGCTGTACCACTTCCTGGGACCGTTGTGCCACTGACGAGGTCGGAGGAGCCCTCGGAGGCACCCCAGGTGCTCGAGAGCATCGAGGTGGGACCTGATCCCCAGGCCATAGCCCTGGATCCTCTGGCACAGAGAGCCTATGTGACTTTGGGCAATGGAGACCTGGCGGTGGTGGACACTTCGGCCGAGAGCGTTGTCTGCAAACTCACTGTGGGGCAGGATCCGGTGGGGGTCGCAGTCGATGTTCAATCAGGGCTTGTCTATGTGGCCAACAGCGGCAACGGCACCGTATCCGTCGTGGACGGGCCCAAATGCCGCCTGGCAGACACGATCACTGGCCTGAGCAGACCTGGGGGTTTGGCCGTCGACGAGGCAGCAGACCGGATCTACGTGACGGACACCGAGACAGGCATCTTGGCAGTCGTCGCTGTGGATAGCCACCAAATCGTGGCCAGAATCCCCGTTGGTCTCTACCCTGACCCCGTGGCCCCGGACCCTGATCACGGCCTTGTCTATGTGGGCAATGCCGGTGACGGCACGCTCACGGTGATAGATGGAAGCAAGCTGGAAGTCACGGCCACGATCCCGATCGTGGAAGGCCCACTTCTGGGCATGGCCGTTGACCGACAGCTGGGCCGGGCGTACACAGTCTACCTTGCCTCGCCGCTCGAAGGGGAACTCGCCGTGGTTGACATCGGCAGAGCAGAGGTTGTTTCGCGCGTG
>CAYGAW010000004.1:0-21247 GCA_964347945.1 uncultured Anaerolineales bacterium | reverse complement strand
ATCATGATGGCTATGTACTTCGTGGTTGCCGAGAAGCAGGGCGTGCCGTTGAAGGTGCTTCGGGGCACAGCTCAGAATGACATCTTGAAGGAGTACGTCGGACGGGGGACGTGGATCTTTCCGGTGGAGCCTTCCATTCGGCTCATCGGCGACACCATAGAGTTCTGCGCGAACGAAGTTCCATACTACTATCCAGTGAGCGTATGTGGATATCACATACGTGAGTCCGGAGCCAATCCAGTGCAGGAAATCGCCTACGCCTATGCCATCGCCTCAGCATACATCGAACATGTGCGGGACCGGGGCGTGGATGTCGATGACTTCGTGGCTCGCCTGTCCTTCAATTTCGACATTTGGGGCAACATCTTCGAGCAGGTAGCCAAGTTTCGGGCGGCTCGTCGCCTGTGGGCGAGAATCGTTCGGGAGAAGTTCGGAGCCAGCGATCCGAAGGCCATGCAGATGAAGATGATCGCCGGTGGTGGTGGCGGTGGCCTCACTATTGAGCAGCCGGAGAACAACATCGTGCGGGGCGCATATTACGCTCTCGTCTCCGCCCTCAGTGGTACCCAAACCATGGCCCTCTGCACTTATGACGAGGCGTACACCATTCCGACGGAGAAAGCTGCCTTGATCGGTCTGCGCACCATGCAGATCCTCGTCGAGGAGATGGGACTCTGCGATACCGTTGATCCCCTCGCTGGCTCCTACTACATCGAGCGTCTCACAACCGACCTGGAGCAAGAGATCGTTGAAGAGATGGAGAGGGTGGATACCCTGGGCGGCATCGTCAAGGCCATCAGCGAGGGACACATCCAGCGGGGCGTGGCGCGCCAGGCCTATCTCCATGAGCAAGGGATCCAGAAAGGCGAAATCGTCAAGGTCGGGGTGAACAAGTATCGCATCGAAGAGGAAGAGCGGGATGTTGAGCTCCATGAGTACGTGCCTGAACAAGCCGAGGAGAAGGTTCAGAGGCTGAACGAACTGAGGGTCCAGCGAGATGGGGCCAAAGTCGCTGAGACTTTGGAGAGCTTGCGACGAGCGTCTGAGGAGAAGGAGAACCTCATGCCGTACATCATGGAGGCTGTGCGCGCCTATGCTACCGTTGGCGAGATGACCCGGGTGCTTAAGAACGTCTTCGGCGAGTTTAAAGAGCCCGTCGGGCTGTAGGTCCGGTGGAGCGAGTCGTGGCGCCGCAGCCCGTTGACGAGAAAGGAGATTTCCAGCCCTTTGCTGTCAGGCGTGCGCATAGTTGACCTCACCCAGATGCTCGCAGGGCCATATGGCTCCATGCTAATGGCCGACCTCGGAGCCGAGGTGATCAAGATCGAGGAGCCGCAAAGGGGAGATCCCACCAGACAAATAGGGCCGCCGTTCGTCGAGGGCGAGAGCGGCTACTTCCTGGGCATCAATCGTAACAAGCGAAGTGTGGCTCTCGATCTTCGCCGAGAGGCCGGTCGCCGAGTTCTCTATGACTTGGTGAAGATCTCAGATGTGGTCTTCAACAGCTTCCGACCCGGCACGATGGAGAAGCTGGGTTGCGGCTACGAGACCCTCAAGGAAGTCAATCCTCGCATCATCTACTGTTCCCTCACGGGGTTCGGTGAGACAGGCCCCTACAGGGATCGCCCCGCCTTCGACCTTTCCGTACAGGCCATTAGTGGAGCGATGAGCATCACTGGTGAGCCTGGTCGCCCGCCGGTACGTATGGGGATCCCCATCGGAGACTTGGGAGGCAGTCTCTTCTGCGCATTTGCCATCTCCGCAGCGTTGTACGCTCGGGAGAAGACCGGAAAGGGCCGCCGCATCGACATCAGTCTCACGGATTGCCTGGTCTCGTTGTTGACCTATGTCGGTCAGTATTATCTGATCGACGGCGAGGTGCCGGGTCCTATCGGCTCCGCCCATCAATCAGTAGTGCCCTACCAAGCATTTGCCACCAAGGACATCTACATCGTGGTTGCTGTTTTCGTGGAGAAGTTCTGGCGTTCGTTCTGTACCGTGCTCGGCGTTGAGGACCTAGTCGACGACTCACGTTTCGCCGACAACGATCGTCGAAGGGAACATCGTGAGGAACTGATCCCGATCTTGGAAGAGATTCTCCTTACCAAGCCGGGCGACGAATGGCTGAGTCTACTGTCCGAGGCAGGGGTGCCTTGCAGCCCCATCAACACTTTGGACCGCGTCTTCGCCGATGCTCAGGTGGTGGCCCGCGACATGGTGGTGAACGTGGACCATCCCAGAGCCGGCCTGTTGCGCTCCATAGGCAACCCGGTCAAGACTTCTCCACAAGCTGACCAGGCTCTAAGGCCTGCGCCACTGCGCGGCCAGCACACCGAAGAGGTGTTGAGTGACGTCCTGGGCTATTCGCGGCAGAGAGTGGCCAGCCTGCGGCAAGAGGGAGTGATTGTTTAGCAGATGAGTCAGGGCCAGCAGGGGATGATGGGACAGCCGACCGCGCTCTCCGGGCCGCCAATGACCAACGTACGAAGTGGAGGATAGAAGAGCATGCGCATTGGCATCGACGTCGGAGGGACCTTCACCGATATCGTGCTGATCGACGATGTCACCGGTGAGATTCATTACACCAAGGTGCTGACCACCCACGAAGATCTCGCGGAGGGCGTGATCACCGGTATCGACAAGATGCTGGGCATGGTTGGTTCTACCTTCGACCAGGTTGACTACATGGTGCACGGTACGACGATTGGCACCAACGCCCTCATCGAACGCAAGGGGGCGCGAACGGGACTGCTCACCACGCAGGGTATGCGGGACGTACTGGAGATAGGTCGTATCGAACGCCCTGCGGCTGGTCTGTATGACATCTTCGTCGACACACCCATGCCCCTTGTACCACGGTACCTGCGACTAGACGTGAAGGAGCGAGTCGGCGCGGATGGGCAGGTGGCGGTACCCCTCGATGAGCAATCGGCTGGCGAGGCCGTGCGTTTCCTCAAGGAGCAGGAGGTGGAGTCCATAGCCATCGCCTTTCTCTTCAGCTTCCGCAATCCTTCCCATGAGGAACGTGTGCGGCAAATCTGCCAGGAGATGTTCCCCGAGGTAGCGATATCCATCTCTTCCGAGATTGCTCCTGAGTTCCGCGAGTTCGAGCGCACCTCGACGACAGTCATCAATGCGTACTTGGCCCCGGTGGTGGAGCGCTACCTGGACAACCTAGAGGGACAGCTGCGGGAGCGATATGGCGACGTTGATCTGCGCATCATGCAGGCCAGCGGCGGCTCGATGACCACGGAGATGGCCAAACATCGAGCCGTGAACATCGTCAATTCGGGCCCGGCTGGTGGCGCTCTGGCCGCCGCATACGTGGGTCGTCTGACGGGCAACGAGCGGGTGATCAGCGTGGACATGGGTGGCACCAGCTTCGACGTTGGGGTCATTGACGGAGGGGAGCCTCGGGTGGCGCCTGAGAGCCAGTTCGAGGGCTTCCCAGTCAAGATACCCATCCTGGATGTGCAAGCCATCGGCGCCGGAGGAGGAAGCTTGGCCTGGATCGATGAGGGCGGAGCGCTGAACGTGGGGCCCGAGAGTGCGGGATCTGATCCAGGCCCGGCCTGCTACGGGTTGGGAGGCGATTTGCCGACCGTCACCGACGCCAATCTGGTGTTGGGGCGGCTCAATGCCGACTACTTCCTGGGCGGGGAGATGGAGCTGTACCCTGAACTGGCGGAGAAGGCCGTCAAGCACCACTTAGCTGACCCTCTGGGAGTCTCCCTTGAGGAGGCTGCCAGTGGCATAATCCGTGTGGTCAACGCCAACATGGAGCGGGCGATCAGCGTGAACTCGACCGAAAAAGGGTATGATGTGCGGGAGTTTGCCCTATTGCCCTTCGGCGGCGCAGGGCCGCTGCACGCTGTGGAACTAGCACAAGACCTGGACATGAAGAGGGTGGTCGTGCCTCCGTATGCCGGTACTTTCTCGGCAGTAGGGCTTCTCGTCGCCAATACGCGCTATGATTACGCATCCACGGTGGCCAAGAACGAGGAGGAACTGGCGCCAGAGGAGCTATTGGCGAACTTCAAGGGGCTGGAGGCGATGGGCAGAGCCCAACTGAAGTCTCAGAACGTGCCTGAAGATCAGATCGAGGTTCTCTGGTCGGCCGACCTGCGGTACGAAGGCCAGTCGTACGAGCTTAGCACCCCAGTGAAGCGGAAGGAGAATCTGACACGTGAGGATATCAGAGAGATCGTAGATCTCTTCCACGACTTGCATCACCGCATCTACGCCTACGGCTCTGTGGACGAGAGGGTCGAGTTTGTCAACTTGCGGCTCGCGGCCATTGGCAAGGTGCCAGCGGTCTCTCTGGCCCACACCGGGGGTGCAGGTGGTGACGCTGACGTCGCTCGCAAAGGCACCCGTCCAGTCCATTTCCCCACAGAGGGCTTCATCGACACGGCGATCTACGACCGTGCACTCTTGCGCCCGGGGTCTGTGGTGAAGGGCCCAGCGTTGATCGAGGAGATTGCATCCACAACTGTGATCACCCCCGGCGTCGAGGGTACGGTGGACGAGTTTGGCAACATCGTCATCCCTCTGTCGTAACCAGAGATGTAGTCACTTTCGACCCTAGGAGGTACTCCATGCCTTATAAGGCCGATACCATCACCATGCAGGTCATCCGTTATGCTATGGAACAGGCGGCTGATGAGATGGGTCGCACGCTGGTGCGCACGGCTCGCTCGACCGTTATCAAGGAGATCGAGGACATGACGTGCTCGGTGTTCGATCGCTATGGCAATACGATCGCGCAGGCTCACCACGCGCCGATGCTGCTCACGGGATTCGAGCTTGGTATGCGCGCCCTTGTCGAGAGGTACAAGCCCGAGGATCTCGACGCGGACGATCTGATCATGTTCAACGACCCCTATGCCGGCGGCCAGCACGTCATGGACATGGTTACCTTCGCGCCGGCCCACTACGATGGTGAGTTGGTAGGTTTCACTGGGAGTATCGCGCATCACTCAGATATGGGCGGTGCGGTCCCCGGCGGGACCGCGGGCGGGCTGACGGAGATCTATATGGAGGGCCTGCGCTTCCCTATGGTCAAGCTATATAAGAAAGGGAAGGAAGATCTCGAGCTCTTTGGCATCCTGGAGAACAACATCAGGGTACCCGACAAGACGCTCGGAGACATCCGAGCTCAGGCTTCGGCCGACTTCGTGGGTGTTCAGCGGCTAAAGGACATCTTCGACAAGTACGGTATCGACGTTGTTCAGAAGTGCCAGGAGATGCTGCTGGACTATTCGGAGAGCCGCATCCGGGCTGGGCTAGGGAAGATCCCAGACGGCACCTACTCCGGCGTGGACTGGATCGACGATGATGGTCAGACTGATGAGCCCATCAAATTGCAGGTGAACATCCATAAGAGGGGCGACGAGGTGGTTGTCGACTTCGATGGGACAGCGAAGCAGGTGAAGGGAAACATCAACTGCCCCTTGGCCACTGTCCACGCCGCTGTTTACTACGCCCTCATCGCCGTCATCGACCCCCATGTCCCTCCCAATTCTGGGTGCTACCGCCCGTTCACGGTGGAGGCTGAGGAGGGACTGATCGTCAATCCTAGAATGCCTGCAGCGGTGGGTGCCCGGACCAATACGTCGCAGAAGATCGCCGAGGCAATGATGCTGGCGTTGTCCAAGGCGGTACCCGACGGGGTGCAGGCTGGCTGCCACGGTCAGATCACCAACTGTGGGTTCAGCGGATACCACCCCAAGACGGGCAAGCGCTTTGTGTACATCGATATTCAAGGTGGCGGCGCAGGTGCCAGACCCACCAAGGATGGTAGGGACGGCCAGGACTCCCATTTGGCGCGGTTCAAGAACACGCCTATTGAGGCGGTCGAACTGGAGTATCCGGTTCGTATCCTGAAATACGAATTCATTCCGGACTCCGCCGGGGCTGGCAAGTACCGCGGTGGACTGACGGTGCGTCGCGACATCGAGGTGCTGACCGACAACGTCTCTTTGGCGCGTTACGGTGACCGCCAGAAGTTCGGTGCGTTCGGCCTCTTTGGGGGCCAGGAAGGGAGCAAGGGCAAGTTCATCCTCAACCCCGATACACCACAGCAAAAACCGCTCAAGTCCAAGGGACTGGATGTCCTCAACACAGGCGATGTGGTTAGCTTGCGACTTCCGGGCGCGGGTGGCTACGGCGATCCCTTGGAACGTGATCCGGAGTCGCTGCTCCAAGATGTCAGAGATGGAAAAGTCACTCTGGAGAGCGCGCGGGAGGACTACAAGGTAGTGGTGGACCCAGGCACTATGCAGATAGACCAGGAGGCAACAGAGAAGCTCAGAGGGTAGAGGCCATGGACAACTCCATCTTGGACAACCTAGAGTACTCTGCCGAGGAAGGCCGCATCGCCTTCAAGGGGGTGCCATACATGGTCATCCGGCCCGACACCGTCGTGGACTTCCAGAAAGCCGTAGAGGCGGAAGTCGGCGACAGAGTGGGCGAGATGATGATGGCCGGTGGGTACACGGGCGGATCGCGTTCTTCGCGAAGGTACAAAGAGGTCTTCAACTACTCTGATGAAGAGATCGTGGCCTTCATGTGCAGAATGGGGGGCGAGATAGGTTGGGGTAAGTTCGAAGTCGAGAAGCTCGATGTCGACAACAGGCAGTTGATCGTCGTGGTCAAGAACTCGCCCTTTGCCGAGGCCTATGGCGATGCGGAGAATGGTGTGTGCCACATGATTCGCGGGGTAATGGCTGGAATGGCCACCGGGATCTTCGATACCGAGGTTGAGTCAGAGGAAGTACTATGCCGGGCCAAGGGAGATGAACTCTGCCGCTTCGTGCTCAAAGGCTGAACTCCCGTGGTGCGTAGGGGCCGCGGAGCACGGCGAGGATCTGCCGGCTTGTCGCACGGGCCCTTTGATGATATACTAAGACTGTCTTGCCTGTCGGGTACCGATCATCGAAGTGGATGAAAGGGGGTGATGCATATCGAGGGAACGATCGTCGAAGCTTCTTTCCCGCTGACCTCAACCTGAGCTTCGAGGAGGCCCTACTACCACCCTGTTCAAAGAAGTGGACAGGACCCTCTTGGAGGCTCCCAGCCCCACTGGAAGGAGAGAGAAGGAATGGAACAGACCAAGTTCTTGTTGGAAGAGAAGGACATCCCTACCCACTGGTACAACGTTCAGCCTGACCTGCCGCAGCCTCTGCCTCCGTATCTTCACCCTGCCCGCTTGGACCCCATGACACCGGACGACCTGATCCCGCTCTTCCCCATGGAATTGATTCTGCAGGAAGTGAGTCAGGAACCCTGGATTGAGATCCCGGAGCCGGTGCGCGAGGTGTACAAGCTGTGGCGGCCCACTCCGCTGTACAGGGCATTTCGGTGGGAGAAGGCGCTAGATACCCCGGCCCGCCTCTACTACAAGTATGAGGGTGTCAGCCCGCCAGGTAGCCACAAGCCTAACACAGCCGTGGCGCAAGCGTACTACAACAAGATGGAGGGACAGACCCGCATCAGCACCGAAACGGGCGCTGGGCAGTGGGGTAGCGCCTTGTCTTTTGGCTGCAATCTCTTCGGCCTGGAGTGCAAGGTGTACATGGTAGCGATCAGCTACCGCCAGAAGCCCTATCGGAAGAGCATGATGGAGGCCTGGGGCGCCACAGTTGTACCCAGTCCGAGTCCCGATACCCACGCCGGGAGGAGGTATCTGGAAGAAGATCCCGAGCATACAGGCAGCCTCGGGCTAGCCATAAGCGAGGCGGTGGAGGACGCCGCTACCACCGAGGGCACCAAGTACTCGCTGGGGAGTGTTCTCAACCACGTCTTGATGCATCAGACGGTGATCGGCCAGGAGATGAAGAAGCAGTTCGAGATGGCGGACGACTACCCGGACGTACTGATCGGCTGCATCGGCGGTGGCAGCAGCATGGGAGGCTTCAGTCTGCCCTTTATCCCAGACAAGATCAAGGATGGCAAAGACATCCAGATCATCTGCGTGGAACCCATGGCCTCTCCGTCGGTGACCAAGGGCCTGTACAAGTATGACTTTGGCGACACGGCAGCGACGGGGCCCGTGGCAAAGATGTATACGCTGGGCCACAGCTTCATCCCTGCTCCCATCCACGCCGGAGGGCTGCGGTATCACGGCATGGCGCCGATCATTTGCCTACTGAACGACCTGGGGATCATGGAGACTCGCGCCATACACCAAGTTCCCACGTTCGAGGCCGCGGCGAGCTTCGCGAAGGCGGAGGGCATCATCCCCGCTCCAGAGCCATCTCACGCCGTCAAGGTAGCCATGGACGAGGCCTTGAAGTGCAAGGAGACCGGGGAGGAAAAGGTCATTGCCTTCAACCTCTGCGGGCACGGTCACTTCGACATGGCAGCGTTCGACGCCTTCTTTGCAGGTGACCTGGTCAACTACGAGTACCCTGAGGAGAAGATCAAAGCGGCACAGGAGGAACTGCCCGAGGTTTCGCCCGAGTACGGGTAGCCGCGACCCTTTTCGATAGGACCATGCGGAATGAATGAGGGAAGGGCAGGGATGCCACTCCTTGTCCTTCCCTTCTGGTCTGTGAGTCATAACCAGCGTGATGAAACCGACTGATGTTGTCCTGCGCATCGTCCACTCCTCGGATGTGATCGGTCACGAGGAGGTGGATCCAAAGCGGGTCGAACGGCTAGCCCGGCGCCTGCAGGTTGACGGTGTCCTCAAGAACCCTCCCGTGGTCGTGGAAGCTGGAGATAGTTACGTCCTCTTGGATGGCGCCACGAGGGTGGCAGCATTGAGGAAGCTGGGCGTTGGAGACGTTTTGGTTCAGGTAGTTGACTACCACGCCCCCAGCATCCAGCTGTATGCCTGGTGCCACGTTGTCGTCAACATGTCGAAGGATGAGCTCTTGGAGAGATTGGAGGCCCTCGGCGGACTGGATGTCAAGCCCATGGAGCTGGACTTGGCCCGTAGGGCACTGTCGCTGAGGACAATCCTGTGCTATCTCGTGTTGCGAGATGGCACCGTGTTGGGTGCGAAGGGTGGGATGCGCCTGGGAGACCAGGTTGCCCTCCTGAATGACGTGGTCAACGTCTACAGGGGACAGGCGGAGGTCTACCGCGTCACAACCGACGAGACAAAGGACTTGCTGGAGGAGTACCCCGAACTGACGGCGGTGGTCGTCTTTCCCAGCTATAGTCGTGGAGAGATCATGAGGACGTCCCTGGACGGGGCGAAGCTGCCCATGGGCGTAACCAGACATACCATATCCGGTCGAGCGCTGGGACTCAACGTGGATGTAGTGATGCTCGATTCTGACATACCTTTGGAGCAGAAGAACATCTGGCTCGAGAGCCTGATCAAGAGGAAGATCAGGGAGAACCGGGTGAGGTTCTATCCAGAGCCAGTCATGAGATTTGATGAGTAGCGCACTGGTGTCATGGATGGCATGTCGGCGGAGCGACTGAATTGGTTTGCTCCGCTGTCTCTTCCCCGCTGAATAATCTGTCGAAGGGAATGGTTGATTGAACGAATCTAGACAGGAGGTGCTGCTTGGGAACGAGGCCATCGCACGCGGCATCGTGGAGAGCGGATGCCATGTGGTGGCCTCTTATCCTGGTACCCCCAGTTCTGAAATTCTGCCCGCGGTCGTAAGGTTCAAGAAAGAGCTGGGCTTGGATACCCACGTGGAGTGGAGTATCAACGAGAAGGTGGCCTACGAGGTGGCCCTGGCGGCGAGCTACACGGGCAAGCGTGGAGCGGTGATTATGAAGCAGGTGGGCCTGAACGTGGCCGCCGACCCGCTCATGAGTTCAGCATACACAGGTGTCAAGGGCGGTTTCATCATCATCTCCTGCGATGACCCTGGGCCCCATTCTTCGCAAACGGAGCAGGATACGCGCTTCTTCGCCATGTTCGCCAAGGTGCCTGCCCTGGATCCTTCGAGCCCGCGCGAGGCAAAGAACATGGTGAAGGCCGCGTTTGAGTTATCCGAGAGACATCGCTTGCCGGTCATCTTGCGCCCCTCCATCCGTGTGTCCCATGCGAGACAGAACATCACGTTCCTGCCGATCCAGGAGCTCAAGCGCTCTGCCGACTTCGAGAAGGACCCTGGCCGCTGGGCAGCCACGCCTCGCTTTCGCTATATCCTGCACAAGGAGTTGAATGAGAAGCTGGCCAACATCAAAGAGGAGTTTGAGGGGTCAGGATTCAACGTACTGCACGGGGGACAGGACAACAGGCTGGGTTTCATCGCCGCCGGGAGCAGCTATTCCGTGCTAGCCGATACGCTGCGGGAATTGGGGCTGAACGGACGGTTCCCTATTCTGAAGATCGGAACCCCTCATCCGCTGCCTCAGAGATTGGTCGCTGACTTCGTCGCGGGTTGCACTCAGGCGCTAGTCTTGGAGGAACCCGACGCCGTCATCGAGTTGCAGATCTTGGACAAGAACAAGGTGCTCGGACGCTACAACGGCGTTGTGCCTTCAGCCGGGGAACTCACTCCGGAGGTGGTACACCAGATTCTGGCGGGGCAAGCGGAGGAAATGGGTCTGGATTTGCCGCGGGAGGTAGGTGTCGAGGAATTGGCCAGGGCTGTGGCGGACCTGGATCTTCCCATCCGCCGACCCAGGCTCTGCCCCGGTTGCATGCACAGGGCCGCTTTCTTCGCCATGAAGAGAGCTCTGGGTTCGAAAGCCATCTACCCCAGCGATATCGGATGTTACACCCTGGGCCTGAACTTGGAGGCGGTGGACACCTGTCTCGACATGGGTGGCGCTGTCACCATCGCTACTGGTCTGTATCAAGCCTATCATCAGGATGGCATGGACGTGCCCATCGCGGCCACCATCGGCGATTCTACCTTTCTGCACGCAGGCGTGGCTCCACTGGCGAGTGCTGTTCACAACCAGGCCCGCTTCGTCCTGGTGATTCTCGACAACAATATCACAGCCATGACCGGTATGCAGCCCACGGCGGATTCAGGCATCCTGGCCGACGGTGGTCAGGGCCAGAAGGTGGCTATCAAGGACTTGGTCCAGGCATGTGGTGTGCGATTCGTCGAGGAAATGGATCCCTATCGGGTGAAGGATTTCGAGGCGCTGGTGAAGCGGGCGAGGGCACATACTCGTCAGCCGGACGGGGGAGTCGCCGTGATCATCGCCAGACGTCCTTGCGTCCTGCACGATCCCAACCCGCTGCTGGAGAATCCCGTGCGGGTGACGGTCACCGAGGAGTGCGACGCCTGCAAGTACTGCCAGATTGCCTTCGAGTGCCCTGCTCTTTTGCTGGACGAAGGTCTAGGCCGTGTGGTGGTTGATCGGCGCATCTGTGTGAACTGCGGCGTCTGCATTGAAGCCTGCCCCAAGGAGTGTATTGTTGAAGCCGAAGAATGAAATGGACCTGAAGCTGATCCTGGCTGGCGTCGGGGGGCAAGGGATCCTCTTTGCTACCAGGGTGTTCTCGGAGACCGCGCTGGCTCTGGGCTACGATGTGCTGGGTTCGGAAACCCATGGTATGAGTCAGCGCGGCGGTTCCGTTGTCTCGCACCTGAAGATCGGAAGTTACGAGAGCCCCTTGATCAGGCACGGCACGGCTGACGTCCTCATGGCGTTCGAAACAGACGAAGCCTACCGCACCGTGGCCTTCGTCAGACAGGGCGGCTTGTGCTTCGTCAACAGCTCCTACCCCGATTTCTGGGATGCCGGCGTGAAGGGGTACCTATCCAAGAACGACATTGTGGCCCATAGCTTTCCGGCTGACGAAATAGCCCTCAACCTGGGCTCTCCCCGCTCGGCCAATCTGGCCCTCATCGGCTACGCTGTCAGCGTGCCGGAGGTGCCCTTCACCCGCCAGGACATAAGGGCTACCATCGAACGCATCACGCCATCCAGATTCAGGGAGGTAAACCTGCAGGCTTTCGAAGCGGGCTATGGGAGTAAACGATGAAGTGGGAGAAGTACCTTTTCCCCGCCTCCGTCGACGAGGCATTGGCCATCCTGGCAGATCACGAGGGCAGGGCAAGGGTGATTGCTGGCGGGACAGACCTGATACCGCAGTTGAAGAAGAAGGAGCGGCAGACTGACTGCCTGGTGGACATCAGCCGAATGCCTGAGTTGAGGGGCATCATACAGGAAGGAGACATAGTCCGCATCGGTGCCTGTGTCACCCACCACCAATTGGCGTCGTCGGTCCTCATTAGAGGGAAGGCTGCGGCGCTGGCCGAAGGCGCAGCGGCGGTCGGTTCTCCCCAGATACGATACATGGGAACGGTGAGTGGCAACATAGTCAACGGCCAGCCAGCTGCGGACACAGCAATCCCTCTTCTGGCGTTGGGTGCAGAGGCGGAGATAGCTGGTCAGCAGGGAACACGTGTGGAGTCTCTAGAGGACCTCTACGTGAGACCTGGACACTCCACGGTGGACGCCACCTCTGAGATTCTCGTAGCTCTGAGGTTTCGGGCATTGGACAGCAAGGAGGGTTCGGCCTTTGAGCGATTGGCGAAGCGAAGGGCCCTGGCACTGCCCATCCTAAATGCGGCAGCGGTGGCGGGCTTGGATGAAGAAGGCACAGAGTTCGTAGATGTGAGGTTTGCCCTTGGTCCCGTGGCGCTGACCCCCTTCCGTCCCCGGAAGGCCGAGGAGGCTCTGCAGGGGAGGCCCATCGAGGCCGAGGTAATCGCGTCCGCTTTGGAGATAGCCAGCCAGGAGGCACAGCCGCGCAGCAATCCCTTGCGAGCCTCCAGGGAGTATCGTCAAGAGATGGTCAAGGTTCTGCTGAAGCGTGCCCTGGAGCGGGCCGTGGAGGCCGCACGCTCATGAGGAAGAGAGAGGGTAGTTCCAGCCAGGGAGTACTGATCATGGAATCTTTGACTATGAGGTTGAATGGCGAGGAGGTCACAATAGAGGTCAAGCCTGACGCCTTGCTGGTGGACGTACTTCGCGGTGAACTTGAGTTGACCGGGACGAAAGAGGCCTGCGGCGCAGGCGAGTGCGGAGCCTGCACCGTGCTGCTGGACGGCGACCCAGTCACCTCCTGCATCGTGCCGGCCGGCAAGGCGCAGGGGCGGGAGGTGCTGACCGTGGAGGGCTTGGCCTCCGGGGGAGAGTTGCACCCACTCCAGAAGGCCTTCATCGAGTATGGTGCAGTGCAGTGCGGATATTGCACTCCTGGGATGCTGATGTCAGCAAAAGCGCTACTCGACCGGAACCCTCACCCCAGCGAGGAGGAGATCAAAGAGGCCATCTCCGGGAACCTCTGTCGGTGCACCGGATACGTGAAGATCGTAGAAGCCATCAAAGCGGTTGGTGAGGGCTGACCGATCGTGCCGGAGGACGCACTTATGTCGCAAGAGTTCTCATTTGTGGGCCAAAGGGTGCCGAAGCTTGATGCGCCGGGCAAAGTCACCGGCCGGACCGTGTACGGCCACGACATGCAGTCGCCCCGTATGCTCTACGGAAAGATCCTCAGGAGCCAGCATGCCCACGCTCGCATATTGAACATCGACACCAGCAGGGCGAAGGCTCTGCCTGGGGTGAAGGCTATCCTCACCGCTGAAGACATTCCAGAGATGAAGATCGGATGGGCACGGGACAACCCGGTTTTGAAATCGGGAAAGGTACGTTCCCTGCGTGATGAGATTGCAGCGGTCGCAGCCGTGGACGAGGATACGGCGCAAGAGGCGCTGGAGTTGATCAAGGTAGAGTACGAGGACCTACCGTGTGTCTTCGACCCCGAGGAGGCGATGAAGCCTGGTGCTCCCATCATTCACGATGAGGCCCCGAACAACATCCAGGAGAAGATGCGGCAGGCGTACTTCCATGGCGACGTTCTTCGAGGCTTTGCCGATTCGGATGTCGTTGTCGAGGATCGGTTCCGCCTGCCGTTCGTCACCCACTGTTGCATGGGTACGTGCTTTGTCTTAGCCAGCTTCGGTCCATCGGGCGACTTGACAGTGTGGAGTTCGACGCAGATGCCTTTCCTCTACCAGCGGGACTTGAGCACTGCCCTGGGCTTGCCGGCCACCAAGGTCAGAGTGATCAAGGCGCCCATTGGTGGTGGTTTCGGCAGCAAGCTGGACATGTACCCCTTTGAGCCCATCTGCGTCCTGCTGGCTGAGAAGACAGGGTGCCCGGTCAGGATAGCGTTCACCCGGGAGGAGGAGTTCATCGCCTCTCCCACACGGCAGCCCGTGATTTGTGATATCAAGAGCGGGGCGAAGAAAGACGGCACTCTCACGGCCCGTCAGGTGAGCATGATTCTGGACAACGGAGCCTACAGCTCGTGGGGATCTACCACTCCACTGGTGATGATGCAAACGATTTCTTCTCTGTATCGCGTTCCCAACGTCAAGTACGACGTAGTTGTGGCCTACACCAACAACCCCTACAGCGGGGCGATGAGGGGGTACGGGAATCCCCAGGCCACCTTCGTGGTGGAGTCGCACATGGATATGCTGGCCCACGAATTGGGTATGGACCCCATGGAGTTCCGCTTGAAGAACGCCAACCAACCTGGCGATGTAACGGGCCAAGGGGTGAAGATAACCACCTGTGGTCTGACTGAGTGCATTGAGAAGGCGGCGGAGACGGTAGCGTGGACGGAGAAGCGGGCCAAACCAGGCAGCCGAGGTGTGGGTATGGCGTCCATGATTCACGTGGGAGGGGGGGCGCGGATCTATCCTTCGGACGGTTGCGGTAGCACCTTGAAAGTCGACGACTTCGGCAAGGTGACGCTGGTCACAGGCGCCACCGACATGGGCCAGGGCACCGACACAATACTGGCCCAGATTGTGGCGGAGGAATTGGGAATACCGATCGATGGCGTCACCGTGATCGACAGCGACACAGATATCACTCCCTGGGATGTGGGGGCGCATGCCAGCCGGACCGCCTTCATTGCTGGTAATTCGGCGCGTCTGGCGGCAGCGGATGCGAAACGCCAGATTCTCGAAGGGGCGGCAGAGAACTTGGGCGAGCGAGTGGAAAATCTGGACATGAAGGACGGTAGGATCTTCCGCAAGGGCGAGCCAGAGGAGTGGATCCCCTTCGCCAAGATAGTGAGGAGCAAGCACTTTCGCCCCGACGGAAATGTGATCTTGGCCAAGGGTTGGTACGAGCCTCCCACAGAGAGACAGGACAAGGAATTTCGAGGCAACATCTCGGCCGCCTACGGCTTCGCCACGCAGGCGGTAGAAGTCGAGGTGGACACGGAGACCGGTGAGGTGACGGTGTTGAGAATCGCGGCTGCCCACGATGTGGGGCGGGCGATCAACCCCATGGCCGTCGAGGGCCAGATCCAGGGTGGCGTATCCATGGGACTGGGGTACGGCCTCTACGAAGAGCTTGTTGTCCAGGATGGGGAGGTGCTCAATCCCAACTTCGCGGACTACGCCCTTCCTACTGCCAAGGATATGCCCCCCATCTATTCCATCATTGTAGAGACCGACGACCCTGCTGGCCCATTTGGCGCCAAGGGGATGGCGGAGCCTGCCTGCATACCCACCGCTCCCGCTATTGCGAATGCGGTCTATGATGCCGTAGGGGTGAGAATTCGAGAGCTGCCCATAACGCCAGAGAAGGTCCTGAAGGCTTTGAGAGAGAAAGAAGACGAAGCCCAGGAGGGGAAATGAAGGATCTGTTCGCCGATCTCACCGTACTGAGCATGGAGCAGGCAACTGTCCTGCCCTATCTCACGTACAGGCTGGCTGCCGAGGGCATGAGGGTCATCAGGGTCGAGCACCCCGAGCGGGGCGATCCCAACCGCCTGGTGGGGAGCAACGTGCTGGGCGAGGAAGCGATGGACAGCTACTTTCTCCCCAACAATGTGGGCAAGAAGGCCATCACGCTGAACGTGGGAGGCGAAGAGGGACAGGCAGTGCTGCGTGATCTGATTCTGAAGCTGCGTGTGGACATCTTCGCCTCAAATCAGTTGCCGCGCAACTATGCCAAGCTTGGCATAGATTATGAGCAACTGAAAGCCATCAAGGAAGACATCATCTGGGTGGGCATCACGGGGTTCGGGCCCGAAAGCAATGAGGCGGCCTATGACCCTATCCTGCAGGCCAGGTGCGGGTTCATGGATCTGACGGGGGAGCCCGATGGTCCGCCCCAGGTGTTCGGGTTGCCCATGGCGGACCTGGGCGCGAGTGAGCACGCCTATGGCCAGATCATGGGGGCGCTATACAAGCGCCAGGCTACCGGTGAGGGCTCGCGGATAGACATCTCCATGTTCCAAAGCGCTGTGTGCTGGCAGGTGAATCCTGTGCTCCTGACGAAGAGCTTCGGTGCGGAGATCACGCGACGAGGAAACACCCACGAGTTCTTCGCGCCGGTTTCAGTCTACGAGTCCAAGGACGGCTATGTCTACATCGCCGTGGGCAATGACAGGCAATGGCAAGCCATCACCGAGCTTCCAGGGTTCGAGTCTTTGTACAAGGAAGAGCGCAAGGTGAACGCCGGACGTATCGCCGACGTTAAGCAGCTGAATGAGGAGATCAACGAGATCACCAGGACGAAGACCACAACAGCGCTGATCGAACTATTCAACAGCATCCGAGTGCCCATCTCCACGGTCAAGACCATCAAGGAGGTGATAGAGGACCCACTGGTCAAGGACAGGTTGATCTCGTCACGAGATCCCCACACTGGTACTGAGGTATTCCTGCCGCCGACACCCGTCATCACGCCCTATCTCGAATCGGTAGACATGCAGCTGTCCTTCCCGCCCCGCATGGGTGAACATAATGACGAGATCTACGGCGAGTTGCTGGGATACGGTGCGGAGAAGGTGGAAGAACTGAAAGAGGGGGGAGTGATCTGACAAGCCTTATTGGCTGAGGTTAGAGGCGACAATGGAAAAGCTTGACCTTAACGAGAATCTGATAAGGGTGCCTCTCTACGTTGCTGGAAGGCCCATAGAGGAGGTGCAGAGGGAGTACGGGCTGGAGACGATCATCAAGCTTGCTTCAAATGAGAATCCCTATGGTCCGTCACCTCTGGCCGTAGAGGCGATGGGGCGGTCGATCACCAAAGCCCATCGCTACCCTGGTACCATTGAGAACGACCTGCGCGCGAAACTGGCTGAACGCATACACCCTGAGCTTGACGAGGAGAACATCATCATCGGCAATGGCTCGTGCGACGTGCTCCGCATGGTGTGCCTGGCCTTCCTGCACCACGGTGGCGAGAGCATCATCTGTGTCTCCACATTCCCCATGTACAGGATCTACACGGAGATGTTCGGCGGCGACCTTGTCCTCGTCGAGGCGAAGGAGTACGCGTACGACCTGCCGGCGATGGCACGGAGGATTACTGACCGCACGCGTCTGATCTTCGTCGCCAACCCCAACAACCCTACGGGCACGTTGTTGACCCAGCAGCAGGTCGACGACTTCATGGACCAGGTGCCCGAGCGCGTGCTCGTAGTATTCGATGAGGCCTACTACGACTACGTGGAAGATGAGGACTATGCGGACGTCAGGAAGTACATCAAGGAAGGCCGCAACGTCATCGTCACCCGCACCTTCTCCAAGATCCATGGGTTGGCTGGCCTGAGGGTCGGTTATGGCGTCGCCAAGGAGGAGATAGTAGAGTATCTCCATCATGCGCGTTCGCCTTTCCATGTCGGCTCAGTCAATCTAGTCGGAGCGACCGCGAGCTTGGACGACGAGGAGCATGTTCGGAAGAGTCGGAGCAAGAATGCTAGCGAGAAGAGATACCTCTACGGGCAGTTCGACCGGCTGGATCTAGCATATGTTTCCAGTCATGCCAATTTCATACTGATGCCGGAACTCAAGCATGAGGAACGTGCGATGAGTGAGGCCTTTCTGCGTCGGGGCGTAATTGTACGTCCCGCGGGTGGTTTTGGCGTACCGGGGGCGATCCGGGTGACGGTTGGCACGAGGGAGGAGAACGAGCAATTGATCTGGGCCCTAGAAGAGATTCTGAATGAACTGGCGGAGGGATGAGCCGCTTCGAGCGGCACAGACTGGCTCGCACCTGCTGCGTGTTGAGCCGCCGAGTCACGAGCGATGGATTTGCGATTGACCGATGAGCAGGAGTTGGTTAGGAGTAGTGTGGCCGACTTCGTGGAGCAGGAGGTCATCCCCGCTGCGGCCGCTGTCGATGAGGAGGGTCGGTTTCCCCTTGAACTCTTCAACAAGGTGGCCGAACTTGGGTATCTCGGCATCCGCTACCCAGAGGAGTACGGAGGATCGGGCGGCGACAATGTTATGTTCACCATCCTCTGTGAGGAGTTGGCCAGGGGTAGCATGTGTCTTGCTGCCAGTGTCGCCATGCAATGTTTGATGGGCACCAGTTTCATCCACCGCTTTGGCTCGAAGGAACAGAAGCAGAGGCTACTGGTTCCGGCCATCCAGGGCGAGAAGTTGGGCGTCATCGCCATGACTGAGTCTGATGCCGGGTCCGACTTGGGAGCGATCAGAACCACTGCGCGCCGCGACGGCGACGGTTTCGTCTTGAATGGACGCAAGATGTGGGTCACCAATGCCAAGCTGGCCGACTTCTTCACTGTGGCGGCCAAGACAGATCCCGAGGTCGGCTTCAAGGGGATCGATATGTTCCTGGTAGAGCGGGAGAGGCCGGGCGTGAGCATCGGCAAGGACATCGCCAAGATGGGGGTACGGGGTCTGGGGACGGGTGAGCTGATCATGGAAGATTGCCGTATCCCCGAGGAGAACCTCTTCGGGGAAGAGGGGACGGGCTTCGCCAACCTGCAAGGGATACTGGAGGAGATTCGCATCATGATGGGCTCGCTCAGCCTCGGCCTAGGACGAGCTGCATTGGATGCGGCCGCCAGGTACGCTCAAGAGAGAATTCAGTTCGACCGTCCCATCGGCAAGTTCCAGGCCATTTCCCACACGTTGGCCGACATGGCCACCCAGCTAGAAGCTGCTCGGTTATTGGTCTACCGTGCCGCTTGGCTCCTCGATCAGGGTCAGTGCGATATGAAGCTGGCATCCATGGCGAAACTCTTTGCCTCGGAGATGGCCAACCACCTGGCTGACGGTGCCTCCCGGATTTTCGCGAGCTATGGCTTTGCCACAGAGTACGATGTCCAGCGGTATTTCCGCGATGCAAGATTCCTATTGCTCGGCGGGGGGACGTCGGAGGTTCTGCGCGGCATCATCGCCCACCAGATGGGCCTGTGGGGCTGATTAGATGGAAGTGCAGTCATCTATTGGGGAAGGGAGCTGAGAGGCTATGGATTTCAACTTCACCCCTGAGCAAGAACTTTTTCGCCAGAGCGTGAGGGAGTTCGCGGAGAGATATGTGCGCCCTCGCATCAAGGAGATGGAGGAGGCGAAGGACGTCCCGCGCGAAATCATGCAGCTGATGGCTGAGCAGGGCTTCTATGGCTTGCGATTCGTGGAGGAATGGGGTGGGCAGGGCGGCGACAACGTCATGTTCGCCATCCTCAACGAGGAGCTTGCTCGGTGTTACATGAGCGTGGCTGCCAGGTGCATGATGCAGTGCTTGATGGGCACGGAGTTCATCAACCTCTGTGGCACCGAGGAGCAGAAGCAGAAGTTCCTGGTCCCGGCTATCAAGGGGGAGAAGTATGGCACCATGTGCATGACGGAACCGGCCGGTGGCACCGATCTAGGGGCGATGCAGACGACCGCGGTGCGCGACGGAGACGAGTATGTCATCAATGGCCAGAAGAATTGGATTACCGGAGCGCATGCAGTCGACTTCTACACCGTGGCGGCCAAGACGGACCCCGAAGCGGGATTCAGAGGTGTGGACCTGTTCCTGGTGGAAAGGGACAGGCCGGGGGTCGAGGTGGGCAAGAAGATCGACAAGTTGATCGCCTTCGCGTCCGGCTGCTATGACCTGTTCTTCAACAACGTGCGTGTGCCAGCGGACCACTTGTTCGGCGGAGAGGAGGGCCAAGGGTTCACGTTGCTGCGCAACATTCTCAACGACATCCGCGTGCATACGGCCGCCCTCGGGCTGGGGATAGCGCGCGCCGCTTATGAGGAGTCAGTGGAGTATGCCAAGCAGCGCGAAGCGTACGGTCGTCCCATCGTCCGGTGGCAAGCCATACAGCATAAGCTAGCCAGGATGAGGATCGACATTGAGGCCGCCAGGCTGATGATCTACTATGCGGCCTGGCGCATGGATCAAGGCCTACCGGTCAACGTCGAGGCGGCCGCCTGCAAGTGGCACATCACTGAGGCGGTTTTGAGGGTTGTCGATGATGCCACTCGGATCTTCGGGGCCTATGGAGCTTCGATGGATATGAACATCCAAAGGTATTTCCGGGATGCGCGCTGGCTCCTCTACGGCGCGGGTACCCAGACCATGATTCTGAACATCATCGGTGCTGAGATACGCAGGGAGTAGCAGAGGAGGGAACGATGCGGCTGCCCAAGTTCGAACATCTACAGCCCGGATCGTTGGACGAGGCGCTGGATCTCCTGGCCGAGCACGGCGAACGGGCCAAGATCATCGCGGGTGGAACCGAACTCCTGGTGTCCATGAAACTTGGCTTGCTGGCCCCTGACTACTTGGTGAATCTGAAAGAGATACCAGAGCTCGACTTCATTTCTGATGACGATGGCCTGCGCATCGGTGCCCTCACGAAGGTGAGGACGCTCATTGACTCCGAGCCCATTCAGACCGACTTCCCCGTCTTGGCGCAGGCGGCAGAGCTTGTTGCTGCTCCACCTCTTCAGATTATGGCGACTCTCGGTGGTAATCTTTGCATCAATACCAGGTGTTTCTACTACAACCAGTCGAGGTTCTGGCGGGAGGCTCGACCTCGCTGCTACAAGACGGGGGGAGACACTTGTCACGTGGTGAAAGGTGGCAACCGTTGTTTCGCGACCTACCAGGCCGACATGGCTCCCGCTCTTATGGCCCTGGACGCCACCGTCAAGATTGCGAGGAAGGGTGCGGAGCGGGTCATGCCTCTGGCTGAGCTGTATACTGGGAAGGGCAAGAGACCTCTTGGTCTGGAGCCCGGTGAGGTGGTGGTCGAAGTGCAAGTCCCTGCCGCAGCCGCCAACTGGTCAGGGCGCTACGAGAAGTTGCGCTACCGAGGGGCGATGGATTTCCCTCTAGTGGGAGTGGCCGCCGTGGTAGCCGAGGACGGTGCTGACGCGTGTTCTAAGGCCAACGTCGCACTGACGGCCGTCGGAACGGGCCCGATGATGGTGGGGAAAGCCAGCGAGATCCTGGAGGGACAGCGCATCACCGAAGAACTTGTGGCCCAGGCCGCCGATGCAGCGTACGAGGTGGCTCGACCGGTGGA
>CAYGAW010000003.1:0-2745 GCA_964347945.1 uncultured Anaerolineales bacterium | reverse complement strand
CCCCACCAGTCCTCGTTTCTCACCCATACGTTTCTATCTTCGCTGTGTGTCTCATACAGGTATGCACCCGAGCCGATGGGATTCTCATTGGCTCCGGCGGTGACCTCCTCTTCCGTTCTGTCTTCCCAGAGATGCTGGGGAACGACCACGTCATGCCAGAGGGCGTTTTGCCACATTTGGTAGAGGGGATCGACGAAGCTGAATTGCAGGTTCCGATCGTCGATTACCGTTATGCTGTCCAACCCCATCACCGTCCACGCCTCGGCCCTCGCGAGCGCAGGAAACTTCTGGCCCAGTTCGTAGGTGAACGCAACGTCACCAGCGGTCAATGGTTCGCCGTCGGTCCAGGCGAGGCCCTCCCTGAGCGTCAGATCGTAGGTCGTGGCATCGCTCCATCCTCCACTCTCCGCGAGGAAGGGGATCAACTCATCGTTCAGCGGGTCATACATGAACAGCGTTTCATATAGGAGCCCAATTGTCCCTGTTGTGTTTGCTTTGCTCCACGTTATGAAGGGGTTCCAGTCTGATGGCGGTCCCCACGCTGCTCCGCTGGTGTACAGCGTTTCGCTCCGCTCGTAGACCGCTTCCGTGGGCTCGGGCGTGATCTCGACGATCACGGTCTGCACAGGCCCTGGCACCTCGACTGTCTCCACGATCCTCTCCGGCGTAGGAGGGGCGCAGCTCGCCAGGCCTGCGACCAGCACGGCCAGAACGACCGTTGCGCTGATGAGTTTCCACATACTCGTTTTCATTTCTTCCTCCTGTCGACTAGTTGCGACTTGAGACGGTGTCGTTCTGTAGGTGAGCTCTCGATTCTATAGTTGCCAGCACCACCTCCTTCCTATCAGCATGATTCGCGGATGACCAGTTGGGTTGGCAGAACCATCCGCCGAGGTCCGGAGCCGGGATGCTCGATCAAGTCGAGCAGGGTATCCACAGCCAGAGCTGCCATCCGCCTAATGGGCTGACGCACGGTCGTCAGCGGCGGCTCAGTCGTTGAGGCCAAAGGGATGTCATCGAAACTCACCAGGGCGATGTCCCGGGGGACCTGCCGGCCCGCCTGGCGAAGCGCCTTTAGCGCGCCAATCGCCATCATGTCGCTGGCCACGAAGAGCGCACTGGGCTCGGCTGGCAGCAACTGTTGCACGCCGACCATTCCGCTGTTCTCCGTGAAGTCCCCCTCAACGATCAGGTCCTCTTCCACCGGAATGCCGTGGGCCGCCAGCGCCTGGCGGTAGCCTTCCAGCCGGTCTTGCCCGGCGGTCATGTCTGATCGGCCGGTGATCGTGGCGATCCGCCGGTGTCCCAGGTGGATCAAGTGCTCGACCGCCATCAGCGCCCCCCCTACGTTGTCAACGTCCACGTAACAGACCCGTCCGCTGGGATGGCGCCCCACGCACACGAAGGGGACCTCATCGCGCAGCAGATCGGAGACAAGAGGATCTTTCAAGGCGACTGAAGCCACGATCACGCCATCCAGATAGGAGTTGCGCACAAGGCGCTGATAGAGTTCCTGCTGCGGGTCAGCCGGCGAAGAGAACAGGGAGAGCATGAGCTTATATCCGTGCGCGTTGCACTCCTCGGTCGTGGCGCGCAGCAGTATGGGAAAGAAGGGATCGGTGAACAGCGTGGTGACCGCTTCGGGGATCACCATACCGATGATGTGGGTCCGCTTGGTAACTAGGCTGCGGGCAATCGCATGAGGCTGGTAGCCGGATCTGCGAATCGCCTCCCAGACCCGCTCTCTCGTCTCTGGCCGCACATTGGGATGGTCGTTCATCACGCGTGAAACGGTGGAACGGGACACCCCTGCCAACCGGGCAACCTCCTCCAGTGTACGGGCCATACCGCACTCCTGAGAGCGCTCCCAGGAGACACCCACAAAAAAGACCACTTGCGCGTCGTCGCACGAAAACTCCGAGGCCGGCTTATGGGAGCGCTCCCAACCTCATTATACCGCAAATTGGAACCCTTGTCAAGCCTCTTTTCCTTAAATTTCGCCTCTTCCAGCAACTTGCCGCATGGCATGGCACTCCCGCTCAAGTATTCTACTGACCAGACCGCCGGCCAGAGGGATGACCGTACCTGGCTCCGCCGCAGAATCCATCTTCCACTAGGAATTGCACTGCAGCAGCACCTGTGGCTGCCCCGAGGTGGGTCGTTTGACCTGGGCGAACGATGGGTCCAGAACCCCCTAGTGACGTACCAGACCGGGAATGCTGACCACCTCATGAACCCAACACCAGGTCAGTAGAAGCTGCCCCTGGTGTGAGGACGCCAATCAGGGGACAGCTCACCTCTGAGGTAGGGAATGAAGATCAGATTCTGAGCTCCTGTTGCCACAGCGGATGCCAGCCGGTCTGCACGTTCGTGGACATCTCCGATATGGCTATCAGACTTGACCTCGCCCGTCGCCTAGAGAGATTCTTTGGCACCAATCATAGACCATGCCTCCGCTGCCTACTGACCCGCCGATGACCCACACACATCGGCGCCGCTGGGCACAAAGGGTGCTCAAGTCCAAGAAGAAACCCCACCTTGAGGTGGGGCTCTCTATGCGCCGGGGACCAGTCAGCCGCAACTGTTGTGCCACCAGTTCGCCAACTTGGCCCCTGGTGGAAGTAGTATGATCTCACAGGCGGGAGCGACGGGATTTGAACCCGCGATCTCCTGCTTGACAGGCAGGTATGTTAAACCAAGCTACACCACGCCCCCACTCACTAACTCAATACTATACTACAAGCG
>CAYGAW010000002.1:0-10727 GCA_964347945.1 uncultured Anaerolineales bacterium | reverse complement strand
GCCGGTTTCCCCGGCCTGCCACTGAGAATAGCCTGCCCTCAGATGCATCTCACGCTACTGGAGGCGACGCGGAAGAAGGTTCTTTTCTTAGAGCACATGGTGAAGGAGCTAGGGCTGCGAGACGTGCAGGTAATTCAAGGGAGGGCCGAGGAACTGGGAAGACAAGCAGGGCATCGTGAAGTCTATGATGTCGCCCTCGCCCGCGCCGTAGCGGAACTGTCAGTACTGCTGGAGTACGCACTGCCCCTGCTGAAGGTGGAAGGGATCTTTGTCGCACAGAAGGGGGGCGACATCGAGGACGAAGTGGAGGGCGCTGGACCGGCAATGAATCTCCTGGGGGGGCGTCTGAAGGAGGTGCGGGAGGTCCGGCTGCTGGGCCTGGATGATGCGCGCCATCTAGTGGTGGTGGAAAAAGTCGGAACGACTCCGGACAAATACCCGCGACGTCCGGGCATCCCCGGCAAACGGCCGCTCAAGGGCCGGTAGGTGGAGCGCCCTCGTAGGCGACGCTCTCGATCCTTCCTCCCTCGATTCTCCAAAGAGTGGCTTGCTCCAGGAAGGAGGGTGCGAAAGAGCTGAGGTCACACGCAGTAATGATGGCCTGCTGCTCTCCGTGAATGGCATCCATCAGGTGGTGCCGACGCTCCTCGTCCAGTTCCGACATCACGTCATCCAGCAGCAGGATGGGCTCCTCCCCCGTCTTGTCGCGGATCAACTCCATCTCGGCGAGCTTCAGCGAGATGGCAATGGTGCGCTGCTGCCCCCGCGAGCCGTAGGTGCACATGTCCACTCCCCCCACGAGGAACCGCAGGTCGTCGCGCTGGGGGCCCATGAGGGTCATGCCACGCTCTATCTCCTCCTCACGACGAGCCTCCAGTTGCCTTTGGAAAATGTGCCTCACGACCGAAGCGGGTGTATCCTCAGTGCCCATCTCTTCTTCAGAGGCACGGGCGGCGGCCAGGGGTAGTTGGCGATAGAGCTGGCGCCCCTGCTCTCCATCCAGCGGCAGGCTACACCTGTAGAGGAGGCGCAGTCTCTCCTCCCCTCCGGTCAGACGGGCATGAATGTCTTGCACCAGCTGGTCCAAGGCCGCGACTGTTCGCACACGCCAGGCTATGAGGTGGCCACCTTCCTCTACCAAGCGGCGATCCCAGAAGTCGAGCTGGCGCGGATCCCCGGGACGCTCCCGGAGGGTTCGAAGGAGGCTGTTCCTTTGGGTTAGGACGCGGTTGTACTGCGAGAGCGAGCGTGCGTAGCGGCTATCGATCTGCGAGATGGCGGTGTCGAGATAATTCCGTCGGGCGTCGGGCGAACCGGCGATGAGGTCGATGTCCTCGGGCATGAAGAGCACCGTCTTGAGCTGTCCAATCAGCTCGGAGGCGCGTCGCTTGACCCCATTGATCCTGATCTCCTTCTGCACCCGGTCTGCGTTGCTGAGCAGGACGATGCTGACCTCGCGTAGAGCATCACTTCCCTCCACCTTCGCCTCCAGACGAGCGAAGGGGATCTCGTCCTCGTTGGCCAGCCAGTTGATCAACTCCCGATCGGTGCGCGCGCGAGGGGAACTGGCCGTGGCGAGATAGTAGGCCGCTTCTAGAAGGTTGGTCTTTCCCTGCGCGTTGTCGCCCTGTAGCAGCGTGATGGGCTGGGAGAAATCCAATTCCAATCGCACATAATTTCGGAAGTTGGTCAAAGATAGGTGGGCTAGGCGCATGGCTTTCTTGCGAGCATGGGTGTGCCGAGAAACCACCCAAGACAGAGGGAGACTCTGGGCATCAGTTGGATCCCTGCGACTTCTCTATCAACACCCCGTCTCGTGGTAGGTCCCTCTCGGGGGATACGATCACCGCGTCCTTGCCAGCTCCGCGATATTCTGGCGGACGCTTCTGCTTTTCTGGTTCCAACTGCTCCTGATCGGTGAGTTCCTCCAGCAGCGCCAACACAGCTTCCCAGTCCACAGGGCTGATGGGATAGGCCTCTGCTGCCTCAAGTATCTGCTCCGCGAGGCCCCTTAGGAGCAGTGGGCCTAGTTCCTCTTCGACCGAAAAGTGTTGCCAATTGAGAGAGGCATACCTCATGAAGACACGTGCGGCCGGTGTGTGGAGAACGTCCTCGACGTAAGCCAGTATTCTCTTGCCAGTTCGCCGCGCAACGACGAACTCTGAGCCCATAGGGGCCCTGATGTCCGTGCCCAGCAGGATCATGTAGAAGTCGGCCGCTGCAACGGCATCCAGTGCGCGGCCCAGGGCCTCATCAGCCGACGGGGTATAGTTGATGACCCAGCCCAGGGATACTGGGAGGCTGGCGATGGCTCTGCCGATTATCTCCCGCTCTGCTCGCAGATCGGGCGCAACGCTGGTGAAAATGCGCAAGCGAGCAGCCACGTCCACCTCTCTCAGACTGCACTGCGCTCGTCGGTGTGCCTGCGCAGTTGCGCCGCCAACTCCGTGGGAGTGGTCACAGGCCGCTGACAAACAAAGCGCCGGCAGACGTACGCCGTGGCCTTCCCGTCGAGTTGGCTCCTGCCTGCCAAGAGCGGGACGACCGCTTCTGTATCCTCGGCTGGTAGTCCCACGGCGACCACCTTGCTCGGCAGATAGTGGTCGTAGACCACCTTCAGCAGTTCGATGGTCTGTTCCGCGGCTGGATCACCTACGATGGCTATCTCCTCAGGCGGAGAGAGGTAGAAGTTCAATACGGACAGCAGGTGGCCGAAGGCGCTGGGATGGCGCCCATATGTATGCACGCAGGTTGCCGATGAGCTTGAGACCATTGAGCAGATTGTCTCATGAGGTAAGTCGTGCCACTGTACGACAACAAAGGTACTCAATCCGCTGCCCTGGGTGTTCTGATGGTTCTGTCACCGCAAAAGGCGCTCCAGCCGACGCCGCTACTCGGCGCGACTGAGCTCTAGGGTTGGGCCATCCCTGCTTGCAACGCGTGGTATGCTCGATACTCCACAAGATCATCGGTACTCCAACTGCGCCCCCGTTGTCTTGGGATGCGTCCAATACCACAGTTTAGCCTCACCGGCAAACGATAACAGGCAGCCTGGGCCAGCGGCAGCACCGAACCCGTCGTGGGAGGGAGCGGCCTCCAGGCCGGCGACATGTCGCGAGCGGTGCTGTCGGTCAGCCGCCGCACGTTGGCTCCATCGGCGTCCATGACGTAGATGTCATTGTTTCCGTCCCTATTCGATTCAAACGCGATCCGGGCGCCATCAGGGGACCAGGTCGGAATCCCATCCACTCCCTCCGAGTGGGTCAGGCGCTGCTGGCTGCTGCCGTCCGCATCCATCACGTATACTTCCCAATTGTCGCCCCCCTCGCGATTGGAAATGAAGGCGATCCGCGAGCCATTGGGGGACCATCTGGGAAAGCCATCATGGGCCTGGGTGTCTGTCAATTGCTGTCTCTCGGCGGTCCCTTGCAAGGCCGCTTTGACGTCGATTGTATAGATGTTGGCGTAGGCTCCCACTAGGGAAGACATGGCAATCCGGGCGCCGTCGGGAGACCAGTCGATTTCCCAATCATTGTACCTGTTTTGGGTCAGCCGCTGTAGGCCACTTCCATCGGCATCCATCAAGTAAACCTGGGACTTTCCAGTTCGCAGAGACGAGAAGGCGATTTGGGTGCCATCCGGCGACCAGGTAGGGTCTGCGTCGATCCTGGGGTTGTCGGTAAGTCGGCGAATGTTGTCGCCACCGGCATCCATGACATAGATTTCGAGATTGCCGTGGCGGTCGGACGAGAAGGCAAGCTGTGACCCATCGGGCGACCAGGCAGGGTCTGTATCCAATGCCGGATGGTTGGTTAGGTTGCGCTGGTCGCTGCCATCGGCGGTCATGACATAAATCTCTGAGTTGCCATCGCGGTAAGAGGTGAAGGCGATCGCGCCACCGCCGCTGCCGGAAAGGGGCGGCAATGGCGGCGGCGTGTCCGTGGGCAGGGGGGGCGGGGTCTGTGTGGGAGTGGCGGTGGGCTCGGCGGGGCCGCAGCCGGTGATGCAAAGCAACAGGAATACGATCAGCGCGAGCTCGAGGAGCCGATCTCCGTCCAGGTCAGCTCGAGACTTACCTAGTGCGAGAGCAACCGCTTCGCGAGCATGGTCAAGCATGTGAAGGAGGGAAAGGTACCAATTCCGCCTGCGCATAGTGTACCTCAGCTTCAGCCAGCACATGGTCGCGGAAATAGGGACTCAGAAAGCCAGGTATGTTGAGATCAACTCTGAGACCCAGTAGCTTGGATAGCTCTATCTCCATAGCAAAGAAAGCCAAGCCAGGCACGTGATCGGGCTCAAACTCGACAAGTACATCGAGGTCGCTGTCAGCCATCGAGTCCCCGTGGAGTGTAGAGCCAAACAGGGCCAAGCGGCGTATGTGGTGCTTGCGACAGAACGCAGCGATCGTTCTTTCATTAATGATACATGAGCCATCCGTGAGACCTCAATCGGGACTGCTTCGTAGGACAGCATAACACGACGGCCCAGTGATTGTCAACCTGGGATCCGCCGGTCAGGCATGGCGATGCAGATGTCGCGGCAGCATAGAAGCTGCGCGCTCTCAGCGCAAGCCGAGAAGCTCTTCGAGTGCCTGCGGGCCTGTGACAGACACCTGGCAGGCAAAGGCGCGGCATACGTAGGCTGCGGCGCGCCCCTTCACCAGACCTCGATCCTGAAGGAGCGGAATAGCACTAGGTTGTGTGTCTTGCGCTCCCAGAGCCATCACCTGGAAGGGCCGGTAGCCGCCGCCAACGACGTTCAGCAAGGCCTGTGTGTCAGCAGCCTCCGGATCGCCGACGATGGCAATCTCCGGCTCTGCTCGTAGATCGGGCGGGACGCTGGTGAAAATTCGCAAGCGAGCAGCCACGCCCACCTCTCTCAGATTGGACCGCGCTCGTCCGCGCGCCTGCGCAGTTGCGCCGCCAATTGCGTGGGAGTGGTCACAGGCCGCTGACAAACAAAGCGCCGGCAGACGTACGCCGTGGCCTCCCCGTTGAGTTGGCTCCTTCCTGCCAAGAGCGGGACGACCGCATCTGTATCATCGGCTGGTAGCCCCACGGTGACCACCTTGCTGGGCAGATAGTGGTCGTAGACCACCTTCAGCAGTTCGATGGTCTGTTCCGCGGTTGGATCACCTATGATGGCTATCTCCTCAGGCGGAGAGAGGTAGAAGTTCAATACGGACAGCAGGTGGCCGAAGGCGCTGGGATGGCGCGCGGCGGTTTCAGTCATGGCCCGCAGGATCTCCTCCGCCGCGTCCTCATAGCTTGTGTCGCCTGTCAAGGCTGCCAGCCGCAGCAGCACATCGGCGGCCAGGGAGTTCCCCGACGGCGTGGCACCATCCTCCCAAGTCCTTGGTCTGGTGATAAGGGATTCTTCGCCATCGGTGTCGTAGAAGCCGCCGCCCAGGGGGTCTTTGAAGCGCGAGACCATGTCGTCCACCAGGGCCTTCGCCTCCAGGAACCAGTTATCCTCAAACGACGCCTCGTACAGTGCCAGGAAGCCATCCGCAACCGAGGCATAATCTTCCAGGTAGCCGCCCAGCTTGGACTTGCCATCCTTGTAGATGCGAAGCAACTGACCATCGCGGAGCAGTTCGCGCAGGATGAAGTCAGCGTTTTGTTTCGCTGCTTGCAGGTACTCGTCGTGGCCCAGGATACGAGCTGCCTCGGCGAAGCTGGCGAGCATCAAGCCGTTCCAGGAGGCGATCACCTTCTCGTCTCGACCAGGCCGCACTCGCATCTCACGGGCGGCGAATAGCTGCTGGCGTCCTCGCGCGATGATGTCTTCCAGCCGCTCCATAGGGACCTCCGCGAGGTGGGCCACCACGTCCAAATCGCGCGGGATGCTGAGCACGTTCTTCCCCTCGAAGTTCCCTTGGTCGGTCACGGCGAAGTACTGATTGAAGAGGCTTCCCTCCTCTTCGCCCAGTATGGCAGTGATCTCGTCAGGCGGCCAGACGAAGAACTTTCCCTCTTCTCCTTCGGTGTCTGCGTCCTGGGCTGAGTAGAAGCCGCCCTCGGGAGAAGTCATCTCACGCTGCACGTAGGCGAGGGTTTCCTCGGCTATGCGTCGATAGAGGGGCTTGCCCGTGGCATGGTAGACGCGCAGATAGAGGCGGCTGAGGAGCGCGTTGTCGTAGAGCATCTTCTCGAAGTGAGGCACCAGCCATCTCTCATCCACCGAGTAGCGATGAAAGCCCCCGCCCAGCTGGTCGTAGATGCCGCCTCTAGCCATCTTCTGCAAGCTCCTCTCGACCATGCGCAGCGCCTGGGTGTTGCCAGTGCGACGATACTCGCGCAGCAAGAAATCCAGGGTCATCGCGTGGGGGAACTTGGGCGCCTTGCCGAACCCACCGTGAGCGGAATCAAACTGCTGGCTGAGGGTGCGAACGGCGTGATCGAGTGTGGAGAGGCCCAGCTCGGTGTCGCGAGCTGCGGGTGTCAAGTCCTGCTCCACCACATGAGAGGCGATGCTCTCCGCCGACCGCTGGATCTTTTCCCTCCGTTCTCGATAGGACCTGGACACGGATTGCAGAACCTTGCGGAAGCTGGGGAGTCCGTGGCGGTCCTCAGGGGGGAAGTATGTTCCGCCGAAGAATGGTTTGCCTTCGGGCGTGAGAAAGGCGGTCAACGGCCAGCCGCCCCTGCCCGTCATACTGACGACCGCGCGCATGTAGATGGTGTCGACGTCTGGACGCTCCTCTCGGTCGACCTTGATGTTGATGAAGTTCTCGTTCATCAACTGAGCTGTGGAGTCATCCTCGAAGGACTCGTGGGCCATGACATGGCACCAGTGACACGAGGAGTAACCGACGCTCAGCAGAATTGGCTTATCGTCCGCCTTGGCCTTCTGGAAAGCCTCTTCCCCCCAGGGATACCAATCTACTGGATTACGGGCATGCTGGAGCAGGTAAGGGCTCGTCTCGTGAATGAGCCGGTTGGGCTTGTTCAACTCTGCTCCCGGTTCGATGCTGCCACCAGTTTGGTGAATCTCCTCTTGCCCACTTGGAGGACGGTCTCCTGGTCCACGGTGACGACCTCGTCTACGCTTTCCAGCTTCTCACCACCTAGCCGCACGCCACCTTGCTGGATCAGCCTGCGGGCCTCACTCTTGCTCTTCGCCAGGCCAGTGGCTGCCAACAAGTCAATAACGTTAGTAGGCCTCTCCACTGCGTATGTGGGCATCTCAGTTGGTAACTCTCCCTCCTGAAAGACGGTGCGGAAATGACGCTCCGCGTTTTGGGCTGCTTCGTCCCCGTGGAAGATGGAAACGATCTCCGCCGCCAACTCCATTTTCGCATCGCGAGGGTGTACGGAGCCGTTAGCCAGGCCCTTGTTGATCACGGAGATCTGGTCGGGTTTGTACCGGGTGACAAGGGTGTAGTAGTCGATCATGGCATGGTCAGGCAGGCTCATCACCTTGCCGTACATCTCTTCCGCGGGCTCGTCGATGCCGATATAGTTGCCCGTGCTCTTGGACATGCGGAGGTATCCGTCGGTACCCACGAGGATGGGGAAGGTGAGGACAATCTGGGGCTTTTGCCCAAATATCTCCTGAAGCTTGCGCCCCACCAAGAGGTTGAATAGCTGGTCGGTCCCCCCCAGTTGCACGTCGGTCTCCATAGCCACTGCATCGCGCCCTTGCATCAAGGCGTAGAGGAACTCGTGAAGCCAGACGGGATCGCCTTTGTCGTACCGCCGCGCGAAGTTGTCCCGAGCCAGGAACTGCTGCACCGTGAAATGGGAGGCGAGCTCGATGACGTCGATGAAGCTTAGCTCGCCTAGCCACTCGGAGTTGCGGCGGACGATCGTCCTCTCAGGATCCAGAATCTTGAATGCCTGTTCGAGATAGGTCTTGGCCTTCTCCTCCACTTCCTCTGGCGTCTGCTGGCGACGGGCGCTCTCCCTGTCGCTGGGATCGCCCACCAGGCCGGTGAAATCGCCGATGAGGAAGATGGCGTGGTGACCGAGGTCCTGGAACTGACGAAGCTTGCGCATGGTGATGGTGTGCCCGAGGTGAAGGTCGGGCGATGTGGGGTCGTAACCGCAGTAGACCCGCAAAGGCCTTCCCTCGGCCAACCGGGCCCGCAACTCGGTCTCCATGGTTTCCTGCGTCTGTGGGTCGCCGAACTCGACCCCTTGGGTCAAGATAGGCATCTGTTCTTCAACTGGTTTCATCTCTCGCTCCTCGTATCGCTGTGCTTGATGGAGTGGTCCCTAGAGTGAGTATCTGAGACACTTAGACCCACGAGTCTCGTGGGTCTACTGGGGAGGCGGATCGTAGCTGTGAAGCGCAAAGCCGCAGCCGCGCTACAATCCGCTCAAATAGATGTACCTCTGGACACTCCATACATCGGCCACTGGAGTTTGAGAAACCAAGTCCCACGCACGAGCCATCCGGATACCTCGGACTGCGGTGTTACACTGTATTATAGGCAAAAAGGCAACCAAGGGCAAGATACATTCAGTTCTTCAATGCCCGGGGGTCCGGGGTCATCGGTGCCTTGACATACCGCCGGCGGTTCGTGGAGATGGGGGAAATGCTGGGGAGGATCTGTTGCAGGTCTCGAATCTCACAGGGCGAGGGCCAGACCATTAGGCGGCGGCCCTGGAGGAGGAAGATTCTCCCTGATAGCTCGGGAATTAGCAGGGAAGGGCCGCCGCCTCTTAGTCTCAGGGCAATCCTCTAGGTGCAAGGGAAGCGATGCGAGGAGATTGCCCTGAGTACCGTTCTAAGGTACGTGAGACTACTTCTTGATGTGCATAGGCATGATTACGTAGACCAGATTCTCGTCCCCCACGGGTTTCAAGATCCCCGGTCGCGAGGGGTTGGTGGTCTCCAGAGCCACTTGCTCCGTGCCTATCACGTTGAGCATGTCTATCATGTAACGGCCGTTGAAGGCTATTTCCATCTGCTCGCCCTCGACCATGGCGTCCAGTTCGCCCACGTTCTGACCCACCTCGGCCGTGGACTCGACGATCAACCGACCGGGTGCTAGCTCGGTTCCGGGGATTATCTCCAGCCGGACGATGTTGGCGACGTCCCGCGAGAAGAGAACCGAGATCCTCACCGCTCTCATGAGCTCATGGGCGCTAATGACCACGCGAGTGCCGTAGCTGGTGGGGATGATCTGGTTATAGTCAGGGAACTTGCCCTCGATGAGCTGGGAGACGATCTCGATATTGCTCAGTCGGAACAACACTTGGTTGCGGCTGGGGGTGACGATGATCTCGATGGGGTCTTCCTCTTCCACGCTCACACGGGCCAGCTCGCGCAGGGCCTTTGCAGGGATGATTACGTCCAGGGGCTCTGGGACCTCCTCGCCCAAAGGTGCCTTGCGTAGCGAGAGACGAAAACCGTCGGCGGCCACCATCGTCAACTCTGAATCCCGAAACTCGGCTAGGGTGCCGGTAAGCACCGGTCGGCTTTCATCCGTTGCGGCGGCCAGAGTCACCTGCTCCACCATCTGGCGCAAGGTGGAGGGAGGTATGGTGATCTTGTGATCGGTGACATCGGAGGGTATCAGCGGAAAGTCCTGGGCGTCGATACCTCTGATATCGGCCTCGAACTGGGCACATTTGAGATGGAGACTCTTGGTCCTGGTGACGAGGGCCATGTCGATCTCGGCCGATGGCAGGGTGCTGACGAAGTCCGACAGCAGGCGGGCGGGGACGGTGATCTCCCCATCCTCCTCCACTTTTGCCCCGATCCAGCAGGTGATACTGGTGGAGAGGTCAGTGGCCGCCAGCTTGAGGCGACCCTCATCGGTGGCGAGGAGAATGTTGTTGAGGACGGGCAGTACGGCGCGCGTGCTTACTACCCGGCTGACGATGGAGATACCTTTGGCCAGGTTCTCTTGTAGGCAGGAAAGCTTCACGACACCCCTCCTTCTTTCATCCCACACCGCAAGTATAGTGGGGCTGAGCGAGCTACAATGCCATATCTAGTGGTGCGCGAAGTAAGTATACTATGGTCTGGTGAGGGTGTCAACCACAGAAAAGCCGCCCACGCGCGCCACTTGACGAGCGAGACAAATCGATTTAGGATATAAGTGACATTAGCATATATAGTACGGACTAACATTTGCGTGGGGTGATGGTGTATGCGTGGAGGTAGGAAGCGTAGGAGAAGACGAGGAGGGGGAGCGACGTATGCGCGCCGCACGAAGAGCTTCGTGCAGCCTTCGCTCCTCCTGCTGCTGCAACAGGGTGAGGGTCATGGGTATGCCCTGATGCAGGGCATGAAGAGACTAGGTTTGGCGGACGATTCTCTCAATCCCAGCGTCGTCTACCGTGGGCTGCGGGAGATGGAGCACTGGGGCTGGGTGGTGTCTCGGTGGGACACGGAGGGCTCGGGACCTCCGCGACGTGTGTATCGCATCACCAGTGAGGGAGAGGAGTTCCTAGGTGGGTGGGCCAGCGATCTGCACGAGATGAGAGATACGCTGGACCGGTTCCTTGTAGCTTATCAAGATATCCAAGGAGGCGAGGACGGATCATGAGTCTGCTGGATGACCTCTTGGCATCGTTGAGGGAGGACGCACCGGTGGAGGAGGTTCGTACCTGCGTCCATTGGACGGCGGTGGTGAGCAAGCATTGCGGTCTGGCTTCCACCACTCGCGAGGAGCGGCATCCTCACGGGCGCGCTGCGGTGCGAGGCGTCGGTAGTCTGCACGATCGGAGTGCGCTGGAACTGGCACAGTACGCCAGGTCGGATGATCCACT
>CAYGAW010000001.1:0-4092 GCA_964347945.1 uncultured Anaerolineales bacterium | reverse complement strand
ACACTACCCGGCTCCGGCACGAATTCTGGCTCCTCCTCCAGTCTGACACAGATCGGCACAGCGAAAAGGGCCACAGCGTCGATACGCTATGGCCCCCTGGCTTGGTGTGATTCGATCCTGTTCTGGCTTCTACAAGAATCCAGCTCTCGAACAGATTTGTGCTGTGCGGAATTGGTCTCTGCTATCTCCCGGCACTCCTCCGCCAACTCGCGGCACTGAGGCTGTGCGTGTGCGCACTATTCTCCTATGAACCGCTCAGCGCCTGGCGGCGGTAGTCCTTGGGCATGTACTTCTCTCGCCGCCTCATGTGCTCAGCCAGAGACTGTTTGTTGAAGTGCCAGCGGCCGGCAGACTTGTGAGCCACCAGCTTCCCCTCTAGCGCAAGTTTGGAGAGCCTTGCTCTGGTCAAGCCAGTTAGGTCCCGCGCCTCGGCCGTCGTCGCCCAGCCCTCGGGCGCCTTCTTCGTGAACTTCACCAACTGCGTCGGCTCCAGGAACCAGCAGTTGGAGCGGCGTTCTGCCTTCACCAGTCCCTCTCTGCACCACCGGCCGATGGCGTCCTTTCCCCAACCGGTTACCTCGACAGCCTCTCGCATGGTCAGCCATTCTTTCGGAATATCTCGCGGCCATACCCGCATCTGCAAGCCGCGTCGCTTTGCCCCTTCCTGCCGGGCGTGGTAGTAGTCCAGCAGCCCTTGCTTGGAGATGGCCCACTTCATTTTGGTGCCACCGCCCATAGGTTCCTTGTAGGCGTACACCAGACCTTTCTGGCATAGCCGGTGGATGGTGGAGCGGGAACACTCGAAAATGGCTGTGGCCTCATTGATATCCAAGAACTCCTTGTCCTTAACTCGGTCCAAAGCTTCCTGGTTGATCGTCTCCATGTCGAACTCCTTTCAACCTTCCTGGGGTGGATTATACCACAAGTCGTACGACCAGTCAACAGAGCACCATCGCAAGGATGGCGCTCCACTAGATTCGCGACAAAAGGTTTCAGCTCTAATCTTATCAAAGTCTACGTGCTATGTCAAGCGGAGCGATCGAGCATCAACGCAGCTGGTCAATGCGTGGACAGATCCGGCATGAAGGATAGTACCATCTTCCTATTGAGAGGCGCGTGAACGCACAGTATAATGGGAAAGCAGCAAGAACCTCGACCTTTACAAGCAACGGATGACAAAGGCAAACCCGTCGAGAGATGGGGACGCAAAGCCACGGGCCTGACGCCAGAAGCGTTACAAGGTAGCCGGGTTGCCTCCGAGGAATAACAGGCGGATTGACGCGCTTGTCTAACCGAGGGCCCCGTGGCGAAGAGCGCGTCTTTTTTTGCTTTGGAGAGCTTGACGACAGGGAAGGTCCAAGTATGAGGAGTAAGCAGGGGGCGAGCTCCCCTCTGTCCCTTCCACCTCTGATAGTGTTGCTGCTGACGAGCAGCTTGCTCAGTCTCGTACTTCTGGGATCCATGCACGGGGAACGGCTGGCAGCTTCCGCTGAGGAACTCGCAGCTACTCCGGCTGCCGACGAGGCTTCGCATGGGGCTGAGGACGGTGCGGGGCCCTCGCCAAACACTCCCGCCGACGATGACAAACCCGCCCTTGGCGCTTCGTCAGAACCCGAGGGATGGACAGCGGGTGAAACGTCCGTTTCCGGACTGAGCGACGAGGAACAGAAGGCTTTGTGCGGCCTGCCCATGGAAGTGCTTGAATGGGAGGACGAACAGGCAAGCGAGCAACCACCAAAGCTCTCCGCCAGCTACACCTATCCCCCCGCCCTGGATTGGCGCGACTACAATGGTGGGAACTACACCACCCCAGTCCGCAACCAGGGTGGCTGCACTTCGTGCGCGGCCTTTGCCACGGCCGCGGCCATCGAGTCCCGGATGGAAATCGCCCAGGAAAAACCAGGCCTTAACCCCAACCTTTCCGAAGCGCACCTGTATTATTGCGGGGCAGGCGCTTCTTGCGGGAGTGGGGCGGCCCCGATCGATTTGCTGGACTTCGCTCGCGACACGGGGGTCGTCGATGAGGCGTGTTTCCCCTATACGGGTCAGAACCAGGCGTGCAGTCTGTGTCAAGGCTGGCGGAATCGGGTCACGCAGCTCTTCGATTGGATCGGCGTGGTCGGCGTGGCCGACATGAAACAAGCACTGGCCTACGACGGCCCGTTCGAAGCGACCATGGTCGTCTATAGCGACTTCTTTGAGTATTCAGGGGGAGTCTATAGGCACACGTCCGGTGGCTTGCAGGGCGCCCACGCGGTGACCGTGGTTGGGTACAGCGACGACGGAGGCTACTGGATCGCCAAGAACAGCTGGGGAACAGGGTGGGGGGAGAACGGCTGGTTCAGGATAGCGTACGGGGAATGCGCCATCGACAACTACGCCTACGTGCCCTTGGTCGATGAGCCGTCCTTCAGTCGTGTCAATACGAGGTCCTGGCCTGAGGACGGTGGAACCATAGCCGCGGACCCGCCAGATTGCACCCTCGACGGCTGTGAGACCGGCACGGAGGTTGTTCTCACCGCCAATGCAAGCTACGGCTACAAGTTCTCCGGTTGGGGAGGTGATCTCTCAGGGTGGTCCAACCCGACGACTATGGTAGTGGACCGCGACAAGGACGTGAATGCGCACTTCATCTTCTCCTGCGACGAGTGCACGCCGCAGGCGTTCGTTCCTTTCGTTGTTCAATAGCGGCTCGGTCTGGTGAGTGGGCGGCCCCCGGGCTTGTGCAAACAACAGAGGACACCGCGGCGGGGTCCTCAAGCCCCGACGAGAGTCGGCTCGCCCCCGGCCCCGCCAGACAAAGGAGAGGGCCATCCCGTTTGAAGGGATGGCCCTCTAGTTCAGTGCCGGGACCTCTTACCTCCGCTTGCGCAAACGCATGCTGGCGTATGCAGCCAGGGGTCCTAGGCCGCTGGCCAGGAGCAAGATGGAGTCCCACTCAGGGACGAAGACTCGCGGCTGGCCGACGGGTAGTGGGTCCCTGTCTGTGTCATCCACCGTCCCGCCGCAGTCGTCCACTCCAAAGGCCGTCACTTTGTTAACCAGGTCGAGGCCGGCCTCTGCATCCGTGGGAATGGTGTAGACCCACGAGAAGCCCTTGTTGCTGCCAGCGCCGAGGGACCCGAGATTCTTGCTGAAGCGCTGGCCGCTGTAGGGCCTCAACCACTCATCAACAACCTTCACATTGTAGAGCGGTGTATCGGCCGAGCAGTTCTTGACCTTGAAGACGTAAGTGACCTTGTCGCCCGGGAAGAACTGCCCGTCGGCCCGTTTCGAGGGCAGGTGCTTCTTGGTCACTTCGATGCACGGGTGTAGTATCTCGACCACGTGTCCGTCACTGTCACTGACCGCTCTGCCCAGCACGTCGGTCCCTTGAACCGTGGCGGTGTTGGGCATCAGGTCCCCGCTGAAGACGCTGGGCACCGTGTACGACCGGTCAAACTCGGCCTCCTCGTCTGGCTGCAGGGAGCCCAACGGGAAGTTGAGATCCGGGTCCCAAAGCGGGTCGGTCACCGTTACGCCATTGAGGGTGACTTCGCCACAGTTGTGCACCCAGAAGTCGTAGGTGATTTCCTCACCTGGGTGCGCACACTCCTCGCCCGTCTTCTCGATCTCGATGCAGATAGGCAGGTCGTCGTTGGTGATGTAGCAGATGGCGTCCTCATCCAGCCCCAGCGTGACGGAACCGTCGCTCGCGCAGTCGCCACTCCATGCCGAGGCCGAGTAGCCAGGCACCACATCCTCACTGGCCGTGTGAGGTCCAGCGCTCACATCGTAGGTCGTGTTCCAGTTCACAGCACCAGCATCGATGTAAGCCTGGAAGTCAGCGGCCACAGCCGTACCACCATCGTCGTTGACCACCGTCTTCACCAGCGTCAGCGTGGGAGCGATGTCGTCGTTGGTGATGTAGCAGATGGCGTCCTCATCGAGGGCGAGGGTGATGGAACCGTCGCTCGCGCAGTCGCCACTCCATGCCGAGGCCGAGTAGCCAGACACCACATCCTCACTGGCCGTGTAAGACCCAGCGCTCAAATCATAGGCCGTGCTCCAGTCGACAGGGCTTCCATCGATGTACGCCTGGAAGTCGGCGGC